>NZ_JBDLZZ010000011.1:0-15130 GCF_040049115.1 Flavobacterium aestuarii | reverse complement strand
AATTTTTTTGATCTAGAAAGTTCTGAACTTAGAAGGAATATGGTCCGTTCGTCTAGGGGTTAGGACGCCAGAATTTCATTCTGGTAACAGGGGTTCGATTCCCTTACGGACTACAAAAAATGAAATAATTAAGATAAAAAGATAACAAAATGGCAAATCATAAGTCAGCTCTAAAAAGAATTAGAAGTAACGAAAAGAGAAGAGTATTAAATAGATACCAGCATAAAACTACTCGTAATGCTATTAAAGCATTAAGAATTGCAACTGATAAAGCTGATGCTACTGCTAAATTATCAAATGTAATTTCTATGATTGATAAATTAGCTAAGAAAAATATTATTCATGATAACAAAGCTTCAAACTTGAAGTCTAAGTTAACTAAGCATGTTGCTAAATTGTAAGCAACTTAATTCTTATAAAAAAAAAGCTCCTTGAAAAAGGAGCTTTTTTTATGTTTTAATTTTCTGTAAAAATTTAGATTATGGACTTTAAATAATTCAGCATTTCAACAGTAATGGGTTTAGATAAGAATTCAATGACATTGGGGTAGGTTTTTGATTTTTTAATGTCTTCTGGGTCTATTGTCGAAGTTAAAATAATAACTTTTGTATTGTTTAAATGATAATAATCAGAATTGTTAAATAAATCAAGAAACTCCCATCCTCCCATTACAGGCATGTTTAAATCCAGAAAGATTAATTGAGGTTTTGTTTTTCTATTGTTAATGTTGTTAAAGTATGTAATGGCTTCTTCGCCATTTACGGCATTTATTATTTCATTTGCGAAAGAGGCTTTCTGGACAACTTTTTTAAAAAGCATTAATGTTATTGGGTCATCGTCGACGGCCATAATTAAATCTAGCATTTTAAAAAGATTTAAGTGTTAGTGTAAATTCAGTTCCTTTTTCGACTTCACTCTGGATGCTTATTGAGCCACCCATGGTTTCTATTTGGGATTTAACCAAAAACAAGCCCAGTCCTTTGCTGTCTGGATAGTTATGGAATTTTTGATAAAGCCCGAATATTTTATTTTTATGTCTTTCTAAATCAATCCCAATGCCGTTGTCTTTGAAATGGATTGTAATAATATGATTTGTTTCTGAAATACTGATATCGATGATTAAATCTCTGCTGTTTGATCTAAATTTAAGGGAGTTGGTTAACAGGTTAAGCAGTATGCTTTCTAGGTATACTTTGCTGGTGTTTATAGTGGAGACATTTCCGTAATCGATATTTAATTTCGGTTTTATATCTTCAATTTTTAAATTAAGCTGATTAATAATGTTTTTAAAAACATCTCTTATTTGCAATTCTTCATTCTGTATTGTTGGATTGTCCTTTATAGTAATTGTTTTGGCTAAGTCATTTACAGTTTCATTAAGTAAATTTGTAGATATTTTAAAGCCGTTTATAATTTCCTGCAGCTCAATATTGTCAATTGAAACATCATTCATTAAATTTAATAAACCTGTCAGGTTTGATAATGGAGCTCTTAAGTTGTGCGATGTAATATAGGAGAATTGTTTTAAATCTTTATTGTTACGGGTTAATTCGGCTATGAGGATCTCTTTCTCTTTTTCTAATTTTTTTTCTTCTGTAATGTCTCTTTGAATGGAAATCCAGTGCGAAAGATCGTATTCAAGATTATAAATTGGTATGAATGAAAGGCTGACCCAGTATTCGGAATGATCTTTTTTATAGAGTATAATTTCTATAAAACATTCATCACCATTTTTTATTGCATTGGCTAATTTTTCAATTTCTTGTGGGTTTGAATTTTCTCCCATGAAAAAAACTGGTGACTTTCCTATAATTTCAGAATGATCATAACCAGACATTCTGCTGAAAGCGGGATTAGCAAAAACTATTTTAGGAATTTGAAATTCACTTGATGTGGCTTGGGTGATAATGATGGAGTCACGAGCTTCGGTAAATACTGTTTCAAGTAATTTCAGCCTGTTTTCTTCTTCTTTTTGTTTTGTTATGTCTTGAATGGCTCCGATCATTCGGACAGCCTTTCCATTTTTATCTTTTAGGATAAATCCCCGGTCTAATACATACTTGTAGGTGTTGTCTGCGCATTTAAAACGGTATTGATCTTGCCATTTTTCCGTTTTCTGTTCTAGAAACGAATAAAGCTTAACAGACATTTTGATGCTGTCTTCTGGATGGATGTTGTCAAACCACCATTTAGAGGTATTGCTTATCTGATCTTGTTTGTAACCGTATATCCCTTTTATTCCTTTGTTCCAGGTTAGTTTGTCTTCGGGTATTTTCCAATCCCAAATCGTGTCGCTGGTAGCTTTTGCAACTATATCGTATTTTTCGTTAGATTCTTTTAGCTTATCGTGGGTCTGCTTAAGGTTCTTGTATGTTTCTGTGTTTCTTTTGTGGTTTTTGTGTAAAATATATCGAAAGAGAAGTCCTGTGATAATTATAAAGAGAATGTCTTTTATAAAACCAAAAGTATAAGCATTCAAGTGACGATAATAATGCTTTGCCAATTTATAACTGATTATCGCAACAAATAGTGCGGATAGTATATAGATCGAACTTATTTGATTGGCTTTGTTTTTCATTAATCAAATATAATTAATTTAATATTAAAATTTAAAACTTCATTTTAAATAAATTCTGACACTATTTTTTTAATGTCTAGTTAATTGCTTATATATAAACAAATTATCAAACTATTGCATAAAAGTTTTTTATCTAAAAATAAAGTGTACCTTTGCACCCATTAAAAATCACAGATGGAAGCTATTAGAAACATTGCAATTATTGCCCACGTCGATCACGGTAAAACAACTTTGGTTGATAAAATTATGTATCACTGTCAGTTATTTCGTGATAACGAGAATACAGGTGACTTAATCCTTGATAACAACGACCTAGAGCGCGAAAGAGGTATTACTATTACCTCAAAGAATGTTTCGGTTCAATATAAAGGTACAAAAATCAATATTATCGATACTCCTGGACACGCCGATTTTGGTGGTGAAGTAGAACGTGTATTGAATATGGCCGATGGAGTTTGTCTTTTGGTGGATGCTTTTGAAGGTCCAATGCCACAAACTCGTTTTGTATTGCAAAAAGCTATCGATTTAGGATTAAAACCATGTGTTGTAATCAATAAAGTAGATAAAGAAAACTGTACTCCTGAGGAAGTTCACGAAAAAGTTTTTGACTTAATGTTCGAATTAGGTGCACAAGAATGGCAGTTAGATTTCCCAACCGTTTACGGTTCTGCTAAAAATAACTGGATGTCTGATCATTGGGAAAACCAAACAGAAAACATCGAGCCATTATTGGATATGGTAATTTCAAATGTACCAGCTCCTAAAGTATCTGAAGGAACTCCTCAAATGCTGATTACCTCTTTAGATTTCTCTTCTTTTACAGGACGTATCGCAATCGGTCGTTTAGAAAGAGGTGTTCTAAAAGAAGGAATGCCAATCTCTTTGGTAAAAAGAGACGGAAAAATAATCAAATCAAGAATTAAAGAATTACATACTTTTGAAGGTCTTGGACGTAAAAAAGTAGAAGAAGTTGTAGCTGGTGATATCTGTGCTGTAGTAGGTGTTGAAGGTTTTGAAATTGGTGATACTATCGCTGATTTTGAAAATCCAGAAGCTTTACAAACCATCGCTATCGATGAGCCTACAATGAGTATGTTGTTTACAATTAACGATTCACCTTTCTTTGGTAAAGAAGGTAAATTTGTTACTTCTAGACATATCCGTGAAAGATTGACAAAAGAGTTAGAGAAAAACTTAGCAATGCGTGTTGCCGAGACTGATTCTGCAGATAAATTTATGGTTTTCGGGCGTGGTGTATTGCACTTGTCAGTTCTTATCGAAACCATGAGAAGAGAAGGTTATGAGCTTCAAATTGGTCAGCCACAAGTTATCATCAAAGAAGTTGATGGTGTGAAATGTGAGCCAATCGAAGAGTTGACAATCGACTTACCAGAGAATCTTTCAGGTAGAGCGGTTGAATTCGTGACGATTCGTAAAGGTGAAATGCTTTCTATGGAAGGAAAAGGAGAGCGTATGATTATTAAATTCAACATTCCATCTCGTGGAATCATCGGTTTAAGAAATCAATTGCTTACTGCAACTGCTGGTGAAGCTATTATGGCGCACCGTTTCATTGGATACGAACCATACAAAGGGGAAATTCCTGGACGTAACAACGGTTCATTGATCTCTATGGAAAACGGAAAAGCAATTCCTTACTCTATCGATAAATTACAGGATCGTGGTAAATTCTTCGTTGATCCAAACGAGGATATCTACGAAGGTCAGGTTATTGGTGAAAACACCCGTAGCGATGATATGACTGTGAACGTAACTAAAACGAAAAAACTTTCAAACGTACGTTCATCTGGAGCTGATGATAAAGCAAGAATTATTCCTGCGATAAAATTCTCTCTTGAGGAAGCGTTGGAGTACATTCAAAAAGACGAATACGTTGAGGTTACTCCAAAATCACTTCGTTTGAGAAAAATCTATTTATCAGAAACTGATAGAAAAAGATACAAAATCTAAGAGATTTAAATTTTCAATATATAAAATCCCAAATTCCATCGGAGTTTGGGATTTTTGTTTTAAAGGCGTTTGATTATTTTTTAGGAGAAAGAGATTGGGTATTTTTAGGAAAGATTGATCCCAATGTCATTAAGTTAAGAGAAATCCAGAGGGTTTCAATGTTTATAGAAAATCAAAAATGGGCGTTACAGCAACCCCAGCGGGGTTGTATGATCCAGAGAAACATTCGACCCCTCTAGGGTCGTTGTCAAAATCGAATATTGTTTCTATAAACATTTGACCTCCCTGAGGTCTAAAAAAACTTAACTTAATGACATTGGGATTTGTCCCGCTTTCCGCTACAATCTTGCGGGCTGAACCCCAGCCCACAAGGATTTCCCCAGCCCATGAGCGAAGCGAACTGACGAAGTAATCGGGGCTAAAGAGGGAGATTTTGCATTTTTGCTGTTATTCCAAAAACACTACTCCGTCTTTTCAACAGATTAATACTTTAGCCATTTAATGTGCAGACGTCATTTTAATATTCATTTTGGTATCAGCGGAAACAGTGAATTTTGCATCTTCGTACTTTGGAGGTCCCATAAATCCTTTGGCATTATTGGAACAGGCAACAGGTTCTTTGGGCATTCCAATGAAGTTTTTGTCAAGTTTGCCATTTTTGTTTTCATCATGATAGACCATAACAGTATATTCTCCTTTTGGAATATCTGTAAAAGTAATCGAAGCAGTATTTGATTTTATAGTTGAGGCCTCTTTTTTATAAGGTGATTTTAGAAATTTATTTTTACTGTTGTATATTTCGGCTGTTAATAAACCATTATTGTTTTTTAATGCCGAAATATTTACGGTCAAGCTTGAATTTTGTGCGGAAAGAAAACTGGAAACAGTTAGAAGAATGGTGATGAAGATTTTTGACATAATCGTTAATTTAAATTTGATTTTCCTCTTTGAAGGCTGAAGTATAAAAATACAACATTTGCTGGTTTAATGAAAATATCTGGATGTATAACTGTGCTGTCACATCCAGATAATTCTGCAAAGCTGATTACGATAAGCAGGTTTTATCTTTTGAGTGAAAAATGACCTTTGGCTTCGCGTCCGTCCTCTAATTTTATAGTATACCAATAATCGTCTGCCGGCATGGGATTGCCAGCATAAGTACCATCCCAGCCATTGCCCGATGAAACAACTTGTTTGATTAGTTTTCCGTATCGATCGTAAATGTAAATTTGGGCTGCTGTGTTGAATGTTTCATCAGCTCCTTTGATATTCCAATAATCGTTGTAGCCATCATTATTTGGAGTGAAAAATTTTGGGATTCCAAGAACAGCAATGCTTTTTTTTATGATTCCACATCCGTTTTTGTCGTTTATATAAAGGTCATGAATTCCTGATGAAACGTTTTGGAAGAAATTGGATTCCTGAAAAGGCCCGTTTGGAGAATCAATGCTGTATTCATAATCACCTTGTCCGGTAATGTTTGCTGTTACACTGTTATAGTCTGATAAGTCTGAGATGGTGACCGAGTCTAAATGTGCTATATCTGAAGCGGTAACTGTAATTTTTCGGGTTCTGTCACAGCCTTTTATAGTGGATACAGTTACTTCATATATGCCTTCTTGATTAACTTCGAGGGTGTAATTATTTTTGCCTGGAATTGTTATTCCATTTTTTGACCAAACATAAGTATAATGGGTAATTGGAGTATTGTCCTGAATTGCTGCATTTAAAGTGACAAAAAAGCTTGGCAAATTAGAACAGACTAATTCATTATCATTTTCATTGATGTTAGTACTTATTTTGGGTTTTGCATTTACAATAAGTGAAATGTAAGGGCCTAATCCAAAGCAGGCATTGTCGAGATTGCTTTCGATCCTTACCCAGATATCCTGTTGAATGGGAGTTGTGTTTCTATAACTGGAATAGTTTTGTATATCATTGGTCTCGGCTAATGCATCGGCTTCATTGGCATAAAATTTAATGCTGTAGTTTGAAGCAGAGGACGGAAGCAGTCCTTGAATCTCTGCAATTACAGGACTAAGATCAAATGAGGCTATACCATCCTTGTCATCATTTACAGTGTCAATAAAGTCATCGCAGGCTTCAAGAGTTTTTTTGAAAGAGGAACTGACTTGCGTAGTGGAAACAACCAGATTTATTTGTGCTGTGCTGAAACAGCCATTTTTGTTTTCGACTCTTGTCCAAATTGTATTATCAGCACTAGTATAAGCGATTGGATTAGTAATTTGTGCTGTAGCATCTTTTGTATTGGCACCTGCCAATGATGTAAAATAGGTAAAAGTTTCATTGGCAAAATCTGTCGAAATTGAATTGTTTTTTTCGGTTATATTAAAATTTGTAATACCATCAGTATTGTCATCACATTGTACAATTGTTATTGGAGAATTTAATATTGGCAACGAAAGAATTTTCAGTGTGGCTGCATCCGAAGTTAGCCCGCATATGTTATTGTTTTTGTCCAGTAAAGCACGGTATTGGTATTCATTCATTGCTGGGGAGACTTTGGCAATATGTAATGTTTTGGTATTCGTCCCGGAATAAATTGCATTATTTATCAGATTATTCCAGTTATTGCCTCCATCAATGGAAATCTGCCATTTAATCCCATCGGCATTGGACTCAATTGTGAAAGCTGTATTTTGTAATTCGCAGATGGATTCATTTTTTGGCTGCGTAGTCACCAGGATTGGAACCGCTGTTTTGTAATTGTCATTCGGAAGACTATAGCCATCTGTTCTGCTGGTTACGATTCCGTTTGTATTTACTGTTACAGGATTGCTGCCTAGCTGGCCATCAAAATCAGGATCCGTAAAACCGGCTTCGACAACATCTTTACATGAATCATTGTCACTGTCTATTTCGGTATGGTTTTTTATTCCATCATCGTCAGAATCGGATATCGTATAGTTTAAAATGCCATTGTCAGGATTTGTTTCTAAAGAATCTGCCAGCCCGTTACTGCCGAATGAAGCGGTATCTATGATTCCATTATGATTATTGTCTAACGCATTGCTGCCAGATTCTGTTATATCATAGATGCCATCATTATCACTGTCCAGATCCAGATAGTCAGCCACACCATCCTTATCTGTATCAATTGGATTTGCTGCAGGTTCAAAAATATCATCCAGCCCATTTAGATTGTTATCGGTATTTGATAATGCTTTTGGAACTGTTTGATTTTCAATGCTATCAGGAATTCCATCATTGTCTGAATCGAAATCCAATTGATCTGCGACACCATCGTTATCGCTATCGATAGGGAGACATGTGGCGCTAAGTTTAAATGTTGTTTTGTTGCCAGCAGTATCCAAAAGATTTTTGTGAGTAATTATGAAGGATTTCGTTTGATAGGATTGTAATGAAAAGGTACCTTTTCCTGCTAAAAGCACACTGCTTCCATTGAGCCTGAAACGAATTTCGAAAGAAGAAAATTCAGTAATGCCACTTTCATAAATTCCATCATAATTTGTATCAATCAATAACTGATTTGCAGGATTCAAAACAGTTACGGTTTTATCTGTATCAGAGTTGATAATGTATTCAGAATTTGTATTTAGTAAATCGGCAGGGTTTGCAGCTACAGGATATTCCAGCTTAAGATTTATTGGATTTGCAAAATGCAAACCATAGGTAACCGAAGAGCTTTTTCCTGCTAAAACCTCTGTTACAAAACTTCCATCTGCATTTCCTTTAAATGGAGCTGAAGCTTCTGGAGAAGTATTGTTGAATACACCAGTAAATGAATTTGAATATGCTCCAGAGGTTACAATTCCAGAACCGGGATTAGTAAAATTTAAAGGCTGACTGCCTGAGGATTCAGTGCAATTCAATATTCCGTCATTGTCATAATCAACGTCAATATTGTCGCTGGCTAAATCATTATCAATATTTATCGGACATTCGCTTACAGGAATCTTATCTGAGAAAACATCGCTCAGACAGCCAGATATACTGCCCTTTACCTGATAAAAACCTGGCTGAGCTGGAGTATAATTATTGCTTGTAGCTGCTGGGATTATAACATCATTTTTATACCATTGAAATGAGTCATAAGATGATAATGTGTTAATTTTTAAAGAAACATTTGGAATACATGCTGAATTGTCAAGAGAAATTTTACCAGAAACAACTTCGGGTTTTAAATCAAAACCAGAGTAATAACCTCCGTAAGTTGCTGCGCCATTAGTTCCAAAATAAGAAACATAAACCTGCTTGCTTGATTTTACCGAGATATTTCCCGATAAATTGTTTACCGTATAGCGAACAAAATTCGGGTTTCCAATGATGCTGATTGGCGAAGAAGTGATAGGGGTGCCATTTAAGGAGACTGTAGATCCAGATTCGGTTACAATATTCAAGACTCCTGTTAAGGTTGTGTTTCCAATAGATTGTATCTGGGGAATATTGTCAACTGTGTTGGGAGTGGAGCAGTTTATTGGAGGAACAAAAAATAAGTTTTGGTTAGCGGGCGACTCCGATCCTCCGATGCTTTGATAGGCAAATAAATTTTGAGATGAACTAATGTACATATTGCCATCTATGAATTGGCTTCCGTCTAATGTAATGTACTCTCCACTATTGAGGGTTTTATGCGGAGTGGCACTGCCATTAAGATAAATTTTTGTTTGATCAAAATGAGCTATCAGTAAAACACGTTCCAGTTCATCTGTCCCAACTCCTTTTACAAAAATATATTCTTTTCCTGTTTTTTCTAAAGAAACAATCTGATCAAAGCCCAAGTCTCTTCCAACAGGACCGGTAACTCCGTTTTCGGTTCCTATTTCTGTACTGTTACTGCCTGCAAATGATCCAGAATTTACAACAACTGCTTTGTCTGAGGTTACCAATGCAGCAATAATTTTTGAACTATTGGAAACACTGCTGTTGCTGTAGTTTGCTAATGCAAGTACATAGCTTTCATTTTTATTCAGTTTAAAAGTAATCGGTTCCGTAACTATAGTGCCATCTAGAAGTTTAGTTCCGTATGGAAGATTTGAAATTGTGATTTTGGTATCGTTTTCAGTAGCAAGTATCGAGGCAAAGTTTAGTAATGTTGGATCAAGCAGAGGATTCAGCATAGCGCCTAATCTGAATGTTGTGCCGAGTGCACTATTTCCTTTGGAAACTATCCCTCCGGCATGGTTGTAACCTCCCTTATCATTTCTGCCCGCATTAACCCTTACACTTACATATACCAGATCTTCGGCTTCAATTATATATCCTTTATCAGTAATAATTCCCATCACTGTCGAGGGGGTAAATAGCTGTGTGTGTTCACCAGTTCCAATACTATATCGAAACGGATTAGCACTGTTTACCGTTCCATTAATTACGGTGCCTCCGCTGGCAATAATTTTAAAATGTACATTTGTAAGACTAGGTGTGGAAATGTATATATATTGATCTTCAATTAGACCCCAGGCTGAAATTAATGGCGGGATGTAATGAGTTTTGCTAAATTGAGCAAAACAATTTATAGTTAAAAGAATAAAAAATAAATGTATTTTTTTTTTCATCTGATTTTATATTTTTTTATCTCTTTAACGAAAAATGGCCTTTTACTGTTTTTCCATCATCGAATGTTATAGAAAACCAATAATCATCAGCAGGTAATTCTTTTCCATTAAAGGAGCCGTTCCAGTTATTATAAGCTGTGTTAGATTGTTTTAATAATTTTCCATAACGATCAAAGATTGTTATGGTGGATTTAGGAAGAAGTTCCAAGTTTTCTATTTTCCAAGTATCATTATAACCATCGTTGTTTGGAGTAAAAAAACGGGGATAATCAAGTATATAAACTTTATAGGGTACAGAAATTCCACATCCATTTTTGTCTCTAGCAACAGCCCAATAAATTCCTGGATTTAAATTATTAAAAGATGGGCTGTCCTGATAAAAATTTCCGTTTATGGAAAATTCATAATCACCATTGCCTGAAAAGGATATAGTAATAGAATTTTCGGATCCGGAAAAGTCATTTATTTTTACACCAGTAATTATAGCTATTTGGGAACGCTTAACTGTGAATCGTCTGGTTCTTGAGCAGCCTTCTGAGTTTGTTACAGTGACAGTGTATTCGCCTGCAGCAGTTATGTTTATAGTGTTCGCTGTTGCGCCTGTATTCCATAAATAGCTGGAAAATCCACTGTCAACTGTTAAGTTTTTGCTTGAACCATCACATAGACCTGTTGTTACGTCCTGAAAATTGGGAGGGTCAAAAGTTTTTACAACAAGTGTTTCGGCAGTGATTTCATAACAATCGCCTGGGCCATTCACGATATACGCATAAATAACCTGCTGATAGGCAGTTGTATTGGTAAAAAGATTGGGCAATTGGTTTTTTCGGGAAAGAGCATCATTTTTTGTAAGATAATATTCTGCAGTTAGTCCTTCTGGCAGTCCTCTTAACAGCTGTGGTGTAATTTGCGCATTCAGATCAAATTGGGTTATTCCATCCTGAGAGCTGTCTGTATCACAGCTTTCAATTGGGTTTTGTGTCGAGATGGAGTTGATGGGTACGACTATATTCAAAAGAGCATATTTGCTGCAGCCAAAAGCATTGCTCACCCGGGCATATAAAGTTTCATTTGCAATCCAGCTTGTATAGAGTATCGGATTCTCAATCGGATTCGTTTCGCTTTGGGCATCACTCAATGATTTATAATAAATTATTTTTGTCAGTTTAGGGTCATTGTTTTTAATGATGTCATCTGCTCTGGTTATATCAGATACTGAAAGTCCATCCCCGTCAGGATCACAACGGTATAGTGTTGCATCGCTTAAAACAATTTGAGGTGCATATTCAATTTTTATTTCATCTTCTGTTGTGCATGTCGTAGGAGACAGAGTAACTTTTACTTTATAAGTCCCAGAACCTGTAATCGTAAGGGTTGGTTTGGTTTCGTTTGGAATTGGAGTATTTGACCCGTCCTTAAACCATTGGTATGAATACGCTGCTGGAAGTTTGGTGTCAATTATATAATTGTCTCCATGACACAAAGGGTTATCTGTTGCTAAAGTATGGTCTGGGCCTAAGTCCATATTAGCCGAAAAGCTTCCCGCTTCCAGAAAAATAGCCGAACTGTAATATTGAGCTAAATCATCAGCTATTACCAGTTTTATATGATAGGGCTGGCCAATTATTACATCGGTGTGGGCATTCATTTTTATAGTCTGTCCACTAAAATTTACTGGGCTAGATGCACTACTGTAACCGCCAAAAAAGGATTCGTTTACGGCGTGACAGCCTGGAACTTTAATGTTTCCTTGTGTATCCAGCACATTATTTATAATTGGGTGGATGTTTTTAGAAGAAACTGGAGTGGAACTCTCTGGCAGTACAGCAATATTTTTATAGTTCGCTGTGCTTCCTTTTTCTTTGATTAAAAAAGCAAAACCATCTGAATATTCACAAGGAAAATTTTCCTGATATTCATTGGAAGCAAAAATATAATTGAAGCTGATGAAATTTGTCAATGGGACAAAATCAAATTCGAGTACTGTAGCGTTAATACTCGAAATCCCTAATGTTTGATCCAGATCAGAATCCCCTAGCCATAATTTGCTATCATTACCGTTGTCACTTATATATGGACCGATGGCGCTTTGGCTATTTGAAGTCATTATCAGGACACCTTCTTTGATAGGAAAACTGCTGGTTCCAGCATTGAAATAACCGTAGCTATTTTGTCCAGCAGTAAAACTATTTCCATTTACTGCAAAATTAGAAACATTGGCACATGAACTATTGACTAAAACATTTTCAATCAATTGTTGAGCTGTTTTAGTGTCATCTACTGTTATATACTGGGCTTTTATAACAGTAGTGATGAAGCAGATTGATACTAATAAAATATTTTTGATGCCTTTCATAGCATACAAATATACTATAAATCTCTGTTTTTTAAGATTCTATAAGATAAGTATAGAAATAGCCCTGTCCAGCAGATAACTATTGCAATTGCAGAAAAGTGAACACTGTAATCTTTAAGGTTTTCGACTCCTATCTGCGTGCCAATTGTTTTTACTAATGATGTTCTGCTGAAGGGCTCGATAATTAAATTTGCCATTGCTTCCAATGGGAAAAATTGTGTGATGTGACTGGCTGTTTTGCCTTCTGGGAAAATACGGAAATGCAGAAAACCTTTAGCTATAGCTTCTATAACATTCCAAACCAAAAGGAAACCCAATGCAAATGCTGATCTTTTTACTAAAATTCCCAAGAATAAGCAAAATGAAAAGAATCCTACCAGCTTTACAAAAAAAGCTAAAAGATAATCCAAATCTGAGAAAACAATACTTAGTTCAGTGTAAGAGGAAAAGCTATAGCCTAAAATTAGCGTCATTATAAAAACAAAAACAGTAGAACAGAGTGCAAACAATACTATAGTTACAAATTTTGAAAGCATGAATTCTTTCTTGCTCAATCCATCAATCAGGTTTTGTTTTAAAGTGCCATAACTGTATTCATTTGCCATCATAGAAACGATTATAATTGCTAAAAAAAGTTTCAGAATGGCTGCTATATAGGTATTAAAGTGCCAGATGTATGGAAAATTAAAAACCCCCATTTCGGCAATCTGGAATTTTATTGGACCAATATTAAAATTAATAGAGGCTATCAAAGCAATAAAGGACAGCAGTATAAAATAAGTTAAGGTTAATATGCGTCCCGCTTTGTTTAACCAGATTTTTTGTAATTCTATAGAGAGTAATCGTTTCATGATAAGAGTGATTAGTGCTTGGTAATTAGTACAAAATTAGCACGTTAGTATTTTTTTGAAATTGAAATTTTGCCATTGATTTTATAGATTTTTGGTTAATTCTAAAAACTGTTCTTCCAAACTGTTTTTACGTTTTACCAAATGGCTCAGGCAAATGTTATTCGTAAATAGAAATTGATTCAAGTCTTTCGATTCTAAATTTGCTTTTAGGTAAACTAAAACTTTTGCATCGGCTGTTTTAATTTTATCTACCGAAGGATGTGTCTGCAAAACCCGGATTAGGTTTTCAATGTCATCAGCCTGCAGTTCAAAGAAACCTTCATTAGCCGAAACACCGTCTACTGGTCCAGAATAAAGTACCTGTCCTTTTCTTAAAACCAGAACATGGGAGCAGACTTTTTCGACTTCGTCCAATAGGTGCGAAGCCAGCAGTATGGTAGTTCCTTGGGATGCTATAAGTTTTATGATATCTCTGATCTGATGGATTCCCTGCGGATCCAATCCGTTGGTAGGTTCGTCCAGAATCAAGATTTCGGGATCGTTGAGTAGGGCAGAAGCAATCGCTAAACGCTGTTTCATCCCCAAAGAGAAAGTGCTGAATTTGCTGTTTTTTCTTTCAGTCAATCCTACCAATTCCAGCTTTTCATCTACTTTGGAATAATCAATGCTTTTTATTTTGCAGACTAATTTCAGGTTTTGCTCGGCAGTCATGTAAGGATAAAAGTTGGGTCTCTCGATAATGGCTCCCACTTTTTTTAGTGCTTCATGCGTTTCAAGATTACCGCCAAACCAGCTGTATTCTCCTGATGTTTTGTTCACTACATTGAGTATAATGCCCAGAGTGGTAGATTTTCCGCTGCCATTTGGTCCCAAAAGGCCATAGATATTGCCTTTTGTTATTTCTAATGAAACATTTTTTAAAGCCTGAAGACCACCGTAACGCTTGTTGAGGTTCTGAATAGAAAGTATTGTTTCCAAAGTATATCTTTTTTCTTATAGGACGACTGAGTTTATCTTTTGTTACATACCGTTTTGCTCTATGTTTTTTGTATTCAGATTTTAAAATTTAATAGTGGCAACCCTTGAATAAACACGGTTTTAATGTAAATTTGTAACAAATGTAATGAAATGAGCGAGCCTTTAATGTTTTTTAAAAAACCATGTTATCCAATTAATAATGCACTTTTGAATTATCTGGAGCGATTTGATCTTGTGTCAAAAGAACCAATAATTTATGATGATCTTTTGCGATTTTCTGGTTCCATAAGTGTTTTTGATAAAAATGACCAGGATACCCTCTGGATCAGAGTTTATTATAATGAATTTGAGCGTGATGAAATTGATTTGAATTTAAAAAAAGTTTATTCCTTACTTTATTCTGACGGTAATACTGATATTCTGCAGTACTTGAACGTGGATGCTATTGACTATTGCACTTTTGGAAATTCTAAGCCATTTCGAATCAAAGTGCGAAACATCCTTAATGACAATTACACTTATTTTTATATCAAAAAAGCAGATGCTTCCAGAGTGTACGGATTGGAATTGGAGCACTTATTGTCGCCTTACAAAATTAATTTTCTGGTTTTTAAAGATACTTTGATAGAAGAACATATTACTGGAATTCCTGGAGATGTTTTTATGCAGACGTTATTGAATAAATGCAGTGAAACAGAAAAGGCTCAGATTGCAAAAGAATTTGTAAAGTTCAATGAACGCTGTATGATCCGATTATTAGGAGATATGCGATCGTATAATGGATCAGGTGCAAAAGTTGGGGATTAAGCAAAAAGATTTGATAATCTGAAGAGGAAAAAATCTACTTTTCTTACTC
>NZ_JBDLZZ010000010.1:128598-152411 GCF_040049115.1 Flavobacterium aestuarii | reverse complement strand
CCAGATGGAAACGGCATCCTATTGTCCCGGGGTTCGGGACAATAGATACAGTGAACAGCTGGAGAATGCTCCTGATTATTCTACCACATGTTAACTCCAGATTCGATTTTAATCTTATATAGAACAAACCTCCAATCACTATTGTATGTGTTTTGTTAATACTTTATATTTGCAATCTTAAAATATAAAAAACAATGATTAAGATTACTTTGCCCGATGGGTCAGTTAGAGAGTTTGCTCCTGGAGCAGCTCCGATGGATGTTGCAAAAAGCATCAGTGAAGGATTTGCAAGAAATGTTATTTCTGCTTCTTTTAATGGCACAACTATTGAAACATCTACTCCATTGACCACGGACGGCAGTCTTACATTATATACATGGAATGATGCTGATGGCAAGAAAGCTTTCTGGCATTCGACTTCGCACGTTATGGCGCAAGTTCTTGAGGAGATGTATCCTGGAATACAGCTGACTCTTGGACCTGCTATAGCAAACGGTTTTTATTATGACGTTGATTTTGGTGACCAAAAAATCACTGAAGCTGATTTTAAGAAAATTGAAGACCGTGTTCTTGAAATTTCAAGAGGAAAACATGAATTCAAAATGCGTCCTGTTACAAAAGCAGAAGCTTTGGAAATGTACAAAGACAATGTTTACAAAACTGAACTGATTACTAACCTTGAAGATGGAACTATCACTTTTTGTGACCACGATACTTTTACCGACTTATGCCGCGGAGGCCATATTCCAAATACCGGAATCATCAAAGCGATGAAAGTAATGAGTATCGCTGGCGCATACTGGAGAGGTGACGAGAAAAACAAACAGCTGACACGTGTTTATGGAACTTCATTTCCAAAACAGAAAGATTTAACTGAATATCTAGAATTATTGGAAGAGGCAAAACGCCGTGATCATAGAAAACTAGGGAAAGAACTGGAATTATTTGCTTTTTCTCAAAAAGTTGGTCAAGGATTGCCATTGTGGCTGCCAAAAGGAGCTGCTTTGAGAGACCGTTTGGAGCAATTTTTGAAAAAAGCACAGAAAAAAGCAGGTTACGAGCAGGTTGTTACACCACATATTGGACAGAAAGAATTATATGTGACTTCTGGACATTATGCTAAATATGGTGCTGACAGTTTTCAGCCAATTAATACTCCAGCTGAAGGCGAAGAGTTTTTATTAAAACCCATGAACTGCCCTCACCACTGCGAAATCTATAATGTAAGACCTTGGTCATACAAAGATTTACCAAAACGCTATGCTGAATTTGGAACTGTTTACAGATACGAACAAAGTGGTGAATTGCACGGATTGACTCGTGTTCGCGGGTTTACTCAGGATGATGCACATATATTCTGTACACCAGAACAATTGGACGAAGAATTTAAAAAAGTAATTGACTTGGTACTTTATGTATTTGGCTCATTAGGTTTTGAAAACTTTACAGCTCAGATTTCTTTGAGAGACCAGGAAAACAGAGACAAATACATTGGTTCAGACGAAAACTGGGAGAAAGCAGAAAACGCAATTATCAACGCTGCCGCAGATAAAGGCTTAAATACTGTTGTAGAATATGGTGAGGCCGCTTTTTATGGCCCAAAACTGGATTTTATGGTAAAAGATGCCTTAGGAAGACAATGGCAGTTAGGAACAATTCAGGTAGATTACAATTTACCAGAACGTTTTGAACTGACTTACAAAGGCTCTGATAACGAATTACATCGACCGGTAATGATACACAGAGCTCCATTTGGTTCTATGGAACGTTTCATAGCGATTTTATTAGAACATACAGCAGGAAATTTCCCTCTTTGGTTAATGCCGGAACAAGTAATTATACTGTCATTGAGCGAGAAATATGAAAATTATGCTAAAAAAGTTTTGAATCTGCTAGAAAATCACGAAATTCGCGCCCTAATTGACAACAGAAACGAGACAATTGGAAAAAAAATCAGAGATGCAGAGATTCAAAAGATCCCATTTATGCTGATTGTTGGTGAAGAAGAAGAGAAAAATGGAACCATTTCTATTCGCCGTAAAGGTCAGGAAGGAAAAGGAAATACCAGCGCAACAATAGAAGAATTTACTGCTATTATTGACGAAGAAATAAAAAAGACATTAAAAGTATTTACAGTTTAACTTAAAAATTATAAAGCCATAGCAATAAGAAGCAATAGAGGTTACCAACCTCGAGTAGAAAAGAAAGATGCTCACAGAATAAATAATCTTATTCGTGTGCCGGAAGTACGTCTCGTAGGAGATAATGTAGAAACAGGCGTTTACAAAACTTCTGAAGCTTTAAAATTAGCCGACCAGCTGGAATTGGATCTGGTTGAAATTTCTCCTAATGCAGAACCGCCTGTATGTAAAATAATGGACTATAAAAAGTTCCTTTACGAACAGAAAAGACGTGAAAAAGAACTTAAAGCAAAGTCTACTCAAATTGTAGTAAAAGAAATCCGTTTTGGTCCTCAGACAGATGAGCACGATTACGAATTCAAGAAAAAAAATGCTGAGAAATTCTTAAAAGAAGGATCTAAGCTAAAAGCGTTTGTTTTCTTTAAAGGACGTTCTATCATCTATAAAGACCAAGGGCAAATCCTTTTATTAAGATTGGCTACGGACTTGGAGGAATACGGAAAAGTTGAAGCGATGCCAGTTCTTGAAGGTAAAAGAATGATTATGTTCATTGCTCCAAAAAAGAAAAAATAGTAATTAGGCAAAAGGCATTAGCCAAAAGTTTTATAACTAATGACTATTGCCTAATGGCTTTTCACTTAAAAGATAAGTAAGTAATAATAAATTAAAACACTAGGAAAAAATGCCTAAAATGAAAACAAAATCTAGCGCCAAAAAACGTTTCAAAGTTACTGGCTCTGGTAAGATTAAAAGAAAGCATGCTTTTAAAAGTCATATCTTGACTAAAAAATCTAAAAAACGTAAATTGGCTTTGACTCACTCAGCGCTAGTTCACCAAACAGATATGAAAAGCATCAAACAACAATTAAGAATTATCTAATAAAAGGTATCAAGTCTTGAGAATTAAGTATTAAGACTAAAGCTTATAGATTTCTTTAGGTTAAAAACAAATTTAATAACCTTGGAGTATGGCCATAAGTTCCTTTGATTAAATTCAGGGCGCCTGCTACAAAAAAAAAATAAAATTATGCCAAGATCGGTAAATTCAGTTGCTAAAAGAGCAAGAAGAAAAAAAATAATGAAGCAAGCCAAAGGTTTCTTTGGCAGACGTAAAAACGTTTGGACAGTTGCTAAAAACGCGGTAGAAAAAGCAATGTGCTACGCATACCGCGATAGAAAAGCGAATAAAAGAAATTTCCGTGCATTATGGATTCAGCGTATCAACGCTGGAGCTAGATTGGAAGGAATGTCATATTCTCAATTCATGGGTAAAGTAAAAGCTAACGGAATCGAATTGAACCGTAAAGTTCTTGCTGATTTAGCGATGAATCACCCAGAAGCTTTCAAAGCAGTACTTAATAAAGTAAAATAGACGTTATATAAACTCAATTTAGAATTACTTACTTATATTGAAAAGCCCAATCTCACGATTGGGCTTTTCTTGTTTTATCCTCACCCCAGCCCTCTCTAAAAGAGAGGGTGTTAAAATTGGAATATTTTTTTAATCCTAAATGGTTTATTCGAGTCGTGTTAACAATCAAAAAAAATTATGAAGTAATAAATTTGGGATTGATTAAGTTATCTAATGAATAAATTTCATCCCATTTATCCTGAGTTATTAATTTACGTTCAATAACTGCAATTTGATGTACGCTTTTACCTGTTTTTAATGCCTCCCCTGCAATACTGGCACTTTCTTCGTATCCCAAAATAGGATTGAGCTGGGTAACAATCCCGATACTGTTCATTACCATATTATAACAATGCTGCTCATTTGCAGTTATACCATTAATACACTTCTCGATTAAAGTCTGGATAGCTTTAGTCAAATAATCCAAGGATGTAAACATTGCAAAAGCAATTACCGGTTCCATCACATTTAATTGTAACTGTCCTGCTTCGGCCGCCATAGTCACTGTTAAATCCTGTCCTACCACATAAAAACAAGTTTGATTGACAACCTCAGGAATAACTGGATTAACTTTTCCCGGCATAATTGACGAACCTGGCTGGCGCGGAGGCAGATTAATTTCATTTAGTCCGGTTCTAGGCCCTGAACTCAATAATCTCAAATCATTGCAGATTTTAGAAATCTTGACAGCCGTTCTTTTCATCGTTCCCATAATCTGCACATAGGCACCCGTATCAACAGTAGCTTCGATTAAATCTGGGGATAAGGTTAAGGGAATTCCAATTTCCTTGGCTAAATAATTGACGCAGATCTCTGGATAACCTTCTGGAGCATTTACTTTGGTTCCAATAGCTGTTGCTCCCATATTAATTTCCAAAACTAAACTTTGGGCAATACGCAATTGCCTAATATCTTCGCCAATAGTGGTTGCATAAGAATGGAATTCCTGTCCCAAAGTCATTGGAACCGCATCTTGCAATTGGGTACGACCCATCTTTAAAACTTTACTAAACTCATTTCCTTTTGCAGTAAAAGAAACTTCTAAATCTTCTAAAGTCTTGATGAAAAATTCCATTTTTAAATAAACAGCAATTCTAAAAGCCGAAGGATAAGCATCATTAGTTGATTGAGAGCAATTAACGTGATTGTTTGGGTGGAGATATTTATACTCCCCTTTTTTATATCCAAGATATTCTAAGCCAATATTAGCAATTACTTCATTGGCATTCATATTTACAGATGTTCCGGCACCGCCCTGAATTAAATCACTTACAAATTCCTGATTAAACTTGCCGGCAATTATCTGATCACAGGCATAACAAATTGCTTCAACAACTTTAGCATCTAAAGCACCACAATCTAGATTAGCCATTGCAGCGGCTTTCTTAACATATCCTAATGCTTTAATAAATAAAGGAGCTTTAGAAATTGGAATACCAGTAATATTAAAATTATCTACAGCTCTAAAAGTCTGTATTCCGTAATACAAATGATCGGGAATTTCCAATTCGCCTAAAAAATCGTGCTCTTTTCTTGTTGTTTTCATATATCGAAATTTATTGTTTTTTAACTTCAAATGAAACCCTCATACTGCAATTGGTTTTGGCACCAATATCCGTTATAGCATTTCATATGCTATTATAGTAAACCTATAATCAGCATTAAAGTTAATAAATAACAATAAAAGAATCTGAACCTTAATTTGGAAAAATGAATATCTTAAGAATGTCCAGATTTTGAAGAGCTGTGTTTTATTGATGAATTGAGATAGAAAAACAATCGGATAGTGTGGTTCATGTCGTATTTATTACCGACAATCTTTTGCTGATAGACATTCATATATCCTAAATCATAGCTGAATTTGGGACTGATATTCTGCTTAATTCCAATAAATAACCTGTTCTGATCAAATGTATTATAAACAATATCTTTTCCGAATTGAATCAATAGCTCATCCGAAAGCACTAATGAAGGCATTTTTTTATCACTAAACACAGGAATAGTAAAACTGGCCAAATACCGCACCCTGTCAGTAAAACGGGTTTCACCTGATGGCCTGTCGTTAATCATTATTTCATGCCATCTCTGCTCGTTACGAAGTCTCTGCAGTACGCTTACATTACCAATTTTGGTGGTCAGCTGTGCCTGTTCGTAAATTCTGTTCTCATCAGAATATGATGACCAACCTTCCTTAGCGGGTGCCAGCCACATGTGTGCGTAACCGCCGGTAACTGAAACTGAAGCATTTGGAATATATGAAATTCCTCCTCTTAAAAAATAAAAATTATTACTTTCAAAAAAACCATCTTCCCGAACATGTACATCGGCGACAACTCCCCAGTGATCAGCAAATTTTGTCACGGTATTCAATGAGACCCAAGTTTGGATCTGCTGGTTTACTTCTTTTTTGGCAGCTTGACCAAAGATTAAAATGGGAAACAATAGAACGAGAACTTTAGATAGATTTTTCAAAATGATTTGTGATTAAGATCAAAAAGTAACTGCTGAACAAAATACTATTTCGGATTTTGCTCAGTAAAAATACTTCACATTTCATTATTCTAATATGACATTTATCATTTTGGAGAATTAAAAATTATATGACTATCCGTGACTAGTACCAACTCTCATAATAGATAAGTTATCGAATTTTTTGCAAACTTAACACTTACTGTTCTTTGCGTCTCTGCGCCTTTGCGAGCCTAATTTCACGCAAAGGCGCAGAGACGCAAAGTATATTTTTCAATATTTAGATCATAGTATGAATTACGGACAGTCATAAAAAATTATGATTTCCTTACTCCTAATCTTTGCAGTTCAATTTATATTTCTGAATGATATAATTGGTAATAGGTTTTCTACAATCTATAAAAGTCAAAGGTATACCGCTAAAAATATTAGCTGATAAAGATGACAAACACAATTTGTTTAACCGTTTTTTATTGTTATGTTTGACAACAATGAATCTATTTTATTAAACACATGAATACTATACTTCTAGAACCTCGTAAAGCTATCAATAAAGCCTTTCTTAAGATAAAACCTAACCGTATTCACATTGAAGGTTTCAAAACAAATCTAATTCAAATTTTAGATTCTATAAATGAAAAAGAAAGCGAGGAGTTTCATAAAAACTTAGTAATTGATTTCTTGAAGAAAACCTATTATGATCCTAATTATTCAGTAAATACAAAAGGGCGCAATGATCTGGTAATACATAATGGAAAGGATGCAAAAACTAATGTAGGAGTTATCATTGAAGCCAAAAGCCCTATCAACAAATCCGAAATGATTACCATAAGTAACCTTAACGGAAAAGCGTTGCAGGAGCTGGTTTTATATTATATGCGAGAACGCATTACTCATAAAAATACCGAATTAAAACATCTCGTTGTTACCAATATTTACGAATGGTTTGTTTTTGACGCACAATTGTTCAACAAAATATTTGCCGAAAACAAGTCCTTTGTAAAAAAGTTTACAGATTTTGAAGAAGGCAGATTATCTGGAAAAACAACTGATTATTTCTACAAAGAAATTGCTAAACCATTTATCGAAGAACTACAAAACAGCATTGAATTTGCTTATTTTGATATTCGTAAATATGACAAACCATTGCGGAACGCAAACAAGGAAGACGATAAATCATTAGTAGCATTATTCAAATTACTTTCTCCTGAGCATTTATTAAAATTGTCATTTGTAAATGACAGTAACTCATTAGACAAAAATTTCTATAGTGAGTTACTCCATATTATTGGGCTTGACGAAGTAAAAGAAGGTGGTAAAAAACTCATTCAGCGCCACAAAGAAGGAAAAAGAAATTCAGGTTCTTTATTAGAAAATGCTGTAGACCAGCTCGATAGTCTGGATAAAATTTCACGCCTAAAGAATGTTAAACAATACGGAGATACTCATACAGAACGATTGTTTAATGTGGCACTCGAATTAACAATTACATGGGTTAATCGTATTTTATTTTTAAAATTACTCGAAGCGCAACTCATATCTTATCACAAAGGAGATAAAAGTTATGCTTTCTTAAATTCAGCCTTGATTAATGATTATGACAGCCTGAATACTTTATTTTTTATGGTTTTGGCCAGAAAACCCAATGAGCGCAACGATCGTGTAAGTGCTTTTGCAAAAGTTCCGTACCTGAACAGTTCTCTTTTTGAACCAACCGACTTGGAACACGAAACATTATTTGTATCTCAACTGGAAGACAATGTTACCCTGCCGTTACTTTCGAATACTGTAATTAAGGACAATCAAGGGAAGAAAGAAACTGGTGCAAAAAATCCACTCACTTATTTCTTATCGTTTCTGGATGCTTATGATTTTGCGAGCGAAGGAAGCGAAGACATTCAAGAAGAGAATAAAACCTTGATTAATGCCTCGGTATTAGGATTGATTTTTGAGAAAATAAACGGTTACAAAGACGGCTCCTTCTTTACCCCCAGTTTCATTACCATGTATATGTGCAAGGAAACGATACGCAGAGCCGTTGTACAAAAATTTAATGAAACCAAAAATTGGGAAGTCTCTAATTTTGAAGAACTATATGAGAAGATCGAGGACAGGAAAGAAGCCAATACCATTATTAATAATCTAAAAATCTGTGATCCCGCAGTAGGTTCCGGTCACTTCTTGGTCTCGGCATTAAATGAAATCATTGCCATAAAAAACGACTTACGGGTACTGCAAGACCATAATGGTCAACGCCTGAAAGAATACCAATTTGAAGTGGTCAATGATGAGTTGATGGTAACCGATGAAGATGGTATCCCGTTCCTGTACAACCCCAACAATAAAGAAAGCCAACGAATTCAGGAAACCCTATTTCATGAGAAACAAACCATTATTGAGAATTGTTTATTTGGAGTAGATATTAATCCTAACTCAGTAAAAATTTGCCGTTTACGTTTATGGATTGAGTTACTTAAAAATGCATATTATAAGCCAAATACTAATGAATTAGAAACCCTTCCAAATATAGATATAAATATAAAATGCGGTAATTCATTAATTAGTCGATTCGAATTAAATGCCGATTTAAAGGAGGCCTTAAAGAAAAGCAAACTTTCTATTGAGATTTATAAAAATGCTGTAAACACCTATCGTAATGCTGATAGCAAAGAGCAAAAAAGGGAAATGGAAGATTTAATTGGGGAAATAAAAACCAATTTTAGAACCGAAATTAATGCCAACGACCCAAAACTAATCAAGCTTTATAAGCTTAAGGGAGAACACCAAATACTTACTTCTCAAACGGGTTTGTTTGAGCTAAGTAAAAAAGAAGAAACAGAACGAAACAAAAAAGTAAAAACTATTTCTGAAGAAATTAAAAAACTGGATAACGAAATCGAAGAAATAAAATCAAACAAAATTTATGAAAATGCTTTTGAATGGCGTTTCGAATTTCCTGACATTTTGAATAATGAAGGTGATTTTGTTGGATTTGATGCAATAATTGGCAATCCACCTTATATCCAATTACAAAAAATGGGAGCCGATGGTGCTTTTCTGGAAAAAATGAATTTTGAAACTTATACTAAAACAGGCGACATTTATAGTTTGTTTTATGAATTAGGTTTTAACATTCTTCATGAAAAAGGAATATTGACTTATATAACTTCAAACAAATGGATGCGTGCTGCTTATGGCGAAAGTCTTCGTAACTATTTTGTGCAAAAAACAAATCCTATCTTATTACTTGATTTTGGTGGTGTGCAAGTATTTGATTCTGCAACAGTAGATACCAATATATTAATAGGCACTAAAGCAAAATACGAAACTCCAACAAATGCCTGTTTACTAAATAAGGATTTCACTCATGAATCATTTGAAGACTTTATCCAAAATAATTCTACTTCTACATATTTTAAAAATGAAAGCTGGGTAGTTTTATCTTCTATCGAAAAAAGAATAAAAGAAAAAATAGAAAAAATTGGAACACCATTAAAAGACTGGGATATTAATATATACCGAGGAATTTTGACTGGTTATAATGAAGCTTTTATAATTGACGGAAAAAAAAGAGATGAACTAATCAAAGAAGACCCAAAAAGTGTAGAGATTATTAGACCTATTTTACGTGGCAGGGATATAAAAAAATACAGTTATGATTTTGCGGATTTATGGTTACTATATATTCCATGGCATTTTCCACTTCATAATGATTTATCAATAACAGGAGCATCAGACATAGCTGAGGAAGAATTTAAAATTCAATATCCTGCTATTTATAATCATTTGTTAAAACATAAAAAAGGATTATCTAATAGAAATAAATCAGAAACAGGAATCAGATATGAATGGTATGCTCTTCAAAGATGGGGTTCTAACTATTGGGAGGATTTTTCTAAACAGAAAATTGTTTGGAAAAGAATTGGCTCGATTTTACGTTTTAGTTATGATGAATCGGGCTGTATTTCTTTAGACAGCACTTGCTTCGCAGTTGGTAAAAGCATTAAATATTTAACCGCTTTTTTTAATTCAAAAATTGGTAATTATATTTTAAAAGACTCTCCAAAAACAGGTACAGGTGATTTATTAATAAGTGTTCAAGCCTTTGATAATTTAACAATTCCTAAAATTGACAATATTCTAGAGGAAAAAATTGATAGTTTGATTGACGAAATTCAAAAATTAGAAAATGAAAAAGAAATAATCGAAATCGAAACCCAATTAGATAAAATTTTTTACGAATTATATAAATTCAGCAATGATGAATTAATTGAGCTTCAAAATAAATCTATTTAATCTCTATATAACCTATCGTCTCTCTATCATTAGAGTCAATTTCATGAATATCAAAAATTAATTCATCTAATTCTTTTTCTAGTAAAATTGTTGAAACATTTATAATTTTCAACTCTTGGATTTTATTAACCAATATAGATATTTTTTCTTCATCATTATGTTCAATTTTTTTAACAAAAATTTTATCAAAATATATTTTACTTAGTTCTCGCGTACCACCTTGAAGTTCAGGAAAATTTTCTTTGTAACAAAATTTAAATAGTGATGAATTAAGAAAAGCTGTCAAATAGGGTATATTTTGACCTGTAATTATAAAACATTTTTGATTTGTTAAAAATCCTTTTTCGTCATAAACAAAAGGCAAAAATTTTGTCATGTTTGGATATATAATTTTCTGTTTAGAAAAATCCTCCCAATAACTTATACTATCTTGAGTTTCAAACCATTTATTATTGGTCTTTTTTCTTGCTCCTTTATCCCCAGTTTGTTTTAATCTATCATAACCAAAATCTAAAAGATGCTGTTTTACAGCAGGATATTCTTCAATATCTATTTTTAAGCTAGGTAGTGTTGCGATTAAATACAAATCAGCAAATTCATAAGAATAGCGTTTAATATCTCGTCCTCTCAAAATAGGTCTTTTAAAATACCCTATTTTTACAATAAAAATGATATACGGATACATTAGAGTTAGTACAGACAAACAAACTGTAGAAAACCAACGATTTGAAATCAATCAATTTGCCATAAAGAATAATTTGGTTATCGAAAAATGGATAGAAGAAACAATATCAGGGACAAAAGAAGTTGAAAAGAGAACACTCGGTAAACTTTTAAAAAAAACAAAAAAAGATGACATTCTTATTTGTTCAGAACTTTCTAGACTAGGTCGTTCATTGTTCATGATAATGGAAGTTTTAAACTATTGTATGAAACGAGAAGTTAAAATTTGGACAATAAAAGACAATTACAGATTAGGCGAAGACATACAGTCTAAAGTATTGGCATTTGCATTCGGCCTATCTGCTGAGATTGAAAGAAATTTAATTTCTCAAAGAACAAAAGAAGCATTAGCACGAAAAAAAGCAGAAGGTGTTATACTTGGAAGACCTTTAGGCAGAAAATCTTCTACAGTTAAATTATCAGGCAAAGAGCTACAAATTCAAAAATTATTAAATAAAAATATATCTTACAGTGCTATCGGCAGAATTCTGGGAGTGAACCGAATTACTGTAACAAAATTTGCTAAAGAAAGAATTTTAACAAATTGATTTGCAAAAACCTATACAATTAATTATTAAGAACATTAATGTTAAGAACTCATACTAATTGTGTATAAGTCTGTCTTTCAATTCTAGTTAATAATTGTAAACTTTGTACAATATAAAAGTGATATTAGAATGGGTAATATAGCCACAAATTTTGGAGACCAAATAAAGAAACTGGAAGAAAGAGGAATGGTAATTGATTGTGATAAAGAAAAAATAAAAGAAATACTTTTAGATATTGGTTATTATCGATTGGGATTTTATTGGAATCCATTTGAAAAAAACAGAAATCATGATTTTAAAGAGGGAACAAAATTTTCAGATGCGGTTACCTTATATTATCTGGATGTAGATTTACGAAATATTCTTTTAAAATGTTTGAATAGAATTGAAATCAATTTTAGAACCAAAATAGTATATTATGTTTCGAATGTACATAAAACGTCTCCGAATTGGTTTATTGATCCTAAGGTAATTAATTCTGATTTCATAAATTCAATAGAGCAACACTACAATGAAGATTTTATAAAGAATAACAAAACCATAAAATTACATCACAAAAAATATATCAATGATAAATATGCACCTGCATGGAAAACATTAGAATTTTTCACTTTTGGAGCAATTTTAAAAGTCTTTAAATCCTTAAATGATACTGCTCTTAAAGAAAAAATAGCTAATTTATATGGAATTAAAAATTTACAAAAATTTATAAATCTAATGGAAACAATTGTTTACGTTAGGAATGTATGTGCTCACGGAGGCGTTCTATTTGATTTAAAATTACCGAAAAGTATTTCGGCAATTCCTGATATTAATTTTAACAGTCAAAATAGATGTTCTTTAGATGATTCCATAAAAGTTGTATTATTTATTTTAGGCAAGATTTCCGACAATAGAAAAGAGGACACAGAAAATCAGTTAGACGATTTATTTTCAAAACATTTTGGAAATGAAACAATTAAAAATATTATCGAACAAGAAATTGGTTATAAAAAAATTAGCAAATAATGCTTGCATAATCAAAAATGTATATATAAATTTGCAGTATACAAAGTGCCTTATTATTCATTACGCTTTAATGGTGCACTCTAAAAAAATAATTATAACCCAGACTTGCTCTGGGTTTTTTTATTCCCTTAATTTAATAGCATCAGAATTGAAACTCTTATTATTTATAAAAAAATAAAAAAGCAATTATCTACACTTATGGCAAACTAAAAGGTCATGATGATGATGGAAACGTCTATAAACTCGAAGCTGACTAACAAATCTCTTTACAGCTGGGAAGACTAATAATCCTTTTGCAATCTTTATCTTTGGGCATTATTCCAAATCTATGAACAAATTATTCTGTTTTCTCTTCCTTCTTTTTTTCAATTCTTTTTACTCTCAAACCAAACTTCTTTCATGGAATCTTGAAAATTTTGGAAAATCCAAATCCAATCAGGAGATTGCCTTTATTGCCAATACTGTAAAAGATTTTGATATTGTCACGATTCAGGAAGTCGTTGCGGGTAATGGCGGTGTTCAGGCTGTGGCAAGGCTTGCCGATGAACTTAACCGAAAAGGAACAAAATGGGATTACCGCATAAGCGAGCCTACCTCAAGCAGTACCTATAAAACCGAACGTTATGCTTTTCTTTGGAAGACCAATAACTTGAAACTAAAAGGAAAACCGTGGCTGGAACGAAATTATCATCTCGAAATCGACCGTGAGCCTTATTTTGCCACTTTTGAAATTAATGGAAAAATGATAACAATTGCGTCTTTTCATGCCATTACCAAAAGTAAACAGCCCGAAACCGAAATTAAATATTTCAAGCTTCTGCCACAGGAATATCCAAATCTAAATCTGCTGTTTGCGGGTGATTTCAACTGCCCTCAGTCGCATTCAGTTTTTACGCCTTTGAAGAAAATGGGGTTCGCTCCTATTTTAAAAAATCAAAAAACTTCCTTAAAAACAAAATGCAAGGGTTCTAATTGTCTGGCTTCTGAATATGACAATGTGTTTTACAAAACGAGTTCAATTAATTATCTAAAATCGGATGTGATTTTGTTTTACGAAAAATTCATTTCCTTAAAAGAAGCCCGAAAAATATCCGATCATCTGCCTATCTGGTTTGAATTCTCTTTGAACTAACGAAATTTAGCCACGAATTCACTTATAATCTTTTACAATAGAAGCTTATAAATTACCGCAAATTCGCGAATTATTTTATTTTAGGTTGTAACCAAAAGTCAATTTAACTAATCAAGATGATTGGCGCTGATTTTATAAACTCAAAAAATCAACAATTGCTTCTTCACTAAAGAACTAAAAACTAATTAGTAAGGACTAAATCACGTTTTCTGTTTTTTCTTTCGAGCTGCAGGAAACAGTACATTATTCAGAATTAATCGGTAACCTGGAGAATTAGGGTGTAAATCCAGTACTGTAGCCGGGTCGCCTACCTGGTGCTGATAATCCTCTGGATCATGACCTCCATAAAAAGTAAACATTCCCTTCCCTTTTTCGCCATGAATGTAACGTGCCTCGCCATTGAGCTCACAGCTTCCCATTATCAAAACATTTGATTTTACAAACTGTGAATCAAAGGAGGTAGTTTGCCCCATAAATCCTTTGATTAATTGAGTATGATTTTGGCACAGCATACTTGGAATAAAATCCCATTTAGCCGAATACTCCATCAAGGTAAAGTAGTCTTTATCCATTGGAATCCTCCTTTTGGCAGTCATGTCAATATTCGAAAATTCATATTCTTCTGGCTTTCGCTCCAAAGTAAAATTCTTGAAAGCAAAAGTACTTCCAAAATTCAGCTTGGATTGATAATTGGCCTCGCTTGGATCGCCGTCAAACATCGATTCGCAGATATCAACGCCATCTGCAGACAAGGCAATATCAAAACTATCTGTTGCAGAGCACATGGCAAATAAAAATCCGCCTCCAATTACAAAATCACGTATTTTTTTGGCAACGGCTCCTTTTTCCTGAGAAACCTTTTGATAACCTAGTTTTTGAGCCAAAGCTTCGGCATCTCTTTTTTGATCTATATACCAAGGAACATTTTTGTAGGCTCCATAAAATTTCCCATACTGGCCTGTGTAATCCTCATGATGCAGATGCAGCCAATCATACAGCAGCAGCTGATCGCTTAAAACTTCTTCGTCATATATAGGTGTAAACGGAATTTCGGCATAAGTCAAAACCAGGGTTACTGCGTCATCCCAGGGCTGTTTTCCTTTTGGTGTATAAACCGCAATTTTGGGCGCTTTTTCCAGAATAACGGTTTCCATATTTTGTGACGGGCTGGAAATTTCATTCAGTATTGCTGCTTCTTCAGCATCGGAAAGTACTTCAAAACTTACGCCTCTTATCTGGCATTCTTTTCTGATTTCTTCGTCATCGGGCAATAAAAAAGAACCTCCACGGTAATTAAGCAGCCAGCTTGCTTTGTAGTTTCTGGCCAGGCACCAATAGGTAATTCCGTATGCTTTAAGATGATTCTGCTGCGTAGTTTCATCCATTGGCAACAAAATAAAAGATGCTCTGGAAGAAATGGATATTAGAAAAATAAATGTAAAAAGAAATATTTTGCGCATCATTTTATACTATTTTAAAGCAAAGATAACGGTAAGCAATTAAAGAACTTATTTTATCTTTTATATTATGCAAAATAAACCTTTTTCATAGACTTCTATTATAAATCCAAAGAAACTAATTCGTGCTGGATTGCAAAAACGACCAATCCTGCAATATTTTTGGACTCCGTTTTCAAGAGTAAATTATTTCTGTGTCCTTCAACTGTCCTGGGGCTGATAAATAATTTTTCGCCAATTTCAACCGTGCTTTTTTGCTTGCAGATGAGCTGCAGAACTTCTAATTCCCTTGAAGTGATAAAATTAGAATCAAAACTCGATTTGGTTTTTTTATTAGAAACAACATCTTCCTGAATAATATTCATAACATAATCAGAATAATAAAAACCTTTGTCGGCAACTTCATAAATAGTGGCAAATAAGTCCTGAGGCGTAGTATTTTTTACAACATATGAAACTGCTCCCACATCAATCATATTGGCTATAAATAATTTTGAGTCATAACTGGTTAATGCGATAATTTTTATATCTGGCAAATCTCTGCGGATAATTTTGGTAGCTTCAATTCCATTAAGAAAAGGCATTTTTAAATCCATGATAATAATATCCGGTTTTGGATTATCTTCTTTTAAAAATTCTATTAACTCAAGTCCGTTTGAAGCTTCAAAAAGAACCTCAATATTATCCTCTCTACTCAACAGAAAAGAAATTCCCTTTCGGAAAAGCACTTCATCATCCACCAAAATTATTTTTATAGTTTTATCCATAATTTAAAAATTAAAAACTACCGAAATTCCTTCATTCATCTGTGACTCAATTGTAATATTTCCTTCTAAAATAGTAATTCTGCTTACCATATTTTTTATTCCAAAACCTTTATGATTTTCTATTTTCTTCAAATCAAAACCAATTCCATTATCAGTATAAATACAAGTTTTTTTTCCATTTATTTCATCAAAAAGAATAGAAATAATTGTCGCTTTTCCATGTTGCAAGGAATTAGCGAGTAATTCCTGTAAGATTCTAAAAACATGTATATGCCTGTCATTGTCCTTAAAATCAAATTCAACAGCATTAACATATTGAATATCAACAGCTGAAGAATTAATTAATTCAGCACATAATTCCTCTATTCCTGCATGGAGCCCAAATTTTTCCAAGACAGGAGGCAGTAAGCTGTACGTCAGTTTTTTAGAGCTGTCCAATGCTTTTGAAGTATATTCAATAATATTTTTGGTAATTTCTTCTATATCCTTTTGAGGCAGATTTGGGATTTTTAACAAATGACAATTTAGAGAAATCACATTTAACTTTGAGCTGATTTCATCGTGCAAATTCTGAGCAATCCGCTTTCTGTCCATTTCTAGTGCACGAACAGCAGCTGACAATTGGTTTTTGCCTGGAGAAATATTTAAACTATTAAATTCTACTCTCTTTTCCATAATTACATCTAAATTACCTAATTATTATTTATTATTCTTCTTCATTAATTCATAAATTACATTTATTTTTTTAACAAAATAATGTTTTTTTCGTGTCACTAGTAATCAAAAACAACAAATATTATACAAATTAAATATTTTTCTGCTGATTAAAATTTAATAAAAATCATTCTCCCCTATAGAATATCCAGCCAATTTCTCTACACTCTATTTAAGCTTTATTCTATATTTTCAATTATAAAATTCACTAATAATCAATAAATAAATTAAAAATAAAGGTATTGGTCAGTTGATACTTTTCTCATATTTTGAAAAATTAAATTTTGAAGATCTTTTACGTATCATTTTTGAATCTTATGACATCAATTGGTGCGTTTATAACATTTTTTCCAATAGAAATAGATTGATACAATAACTTTGAAATAAGAATAATATTATTATTTAACATACAAAATACTATATATCAGTATTTTATAAATAAATATATAATTACTCTTAAAATAAAAAACAAATTTCAAAGCATTATAAACTTAATATTTTAATTTATTATGGATGGAACAATGGCAGTGATTACAGCAGTAGCTTATATGGATACTCCAAAAAATTGGGCGCAATGTAGCGGCCAATTACTTGCAATTAGTACTAATCAGGCTTTATTTTCATTATTGGGAACCGTATATGGCGGCAATGGAATTAACAATTTTGCATTGCCTGATTTACGTTCACGTACTGGCGTTGGGACTGGTATTTCCCAAGCTGGAGGAGGTACAGTCTATAATCTGGGGCAGCTAAGTGGTACTACCACGGCATTCATGGGAATAAACAATATGCCTGCCCATAACCACAACGGAGCTGTAACGCTCTCATTGGGTGCCATTAATAGAGCTGGACGTGAAGCTTCACCAAAAGATAACTATATGGGCAGTGGTGTTGCAAACAGTTTTAGTACCAATAGTAATACTCCTATGGCAAATCTATTGTCGGCTCAGGCAACCATTGAAAACGCTGGAGGAAGTCAACCTTTTAGTGTACAATCTCCTTACTTGGCAATAAATCATATAATATGTATGGCGGGCGTATATCCAAGCCGTAGTTAAATTCCACTTGAAAACAATATTATAACCCATTAAAATACTAAAACTATGTTTGTAGACCCATATATTGCAACTGTAACCGTCTTTGCTGGTAATTTTGCTCCAGTAAGCTGGATGTTTTGTCAAGGACAATTATTATCCATTGCTGAATACAATGCTCTTTTTGCCTTAATAGGAACTACTTATGGAGGTGATGGACAGATAACCTTTGCTCTTCCAGACTTTAGAGGCCGTAGAGCCATTCACATCGGTCAAGGACCAGGTTTGTCAAATTATGCACTGGGACAAAAAGCAGGATCAGAGCATATCACGCTTCTTACTACGAATCTCCCAATACATAATCACCTAACTCCAGTATTAACAGGTACTCCACAAGGATCAACAGATACAACGGGGGTAGACACACCCACTAGTGCAACTGTACCAGCTTCTGGCGCAACTCTGTATGGAGCTCCCTCTGGCGCAGCCATGGGGTCTTACTCTGGTACAACTACTACCCACCCTGGCGGAGGAAATAGTTCTCCTGTTCCAACCATTTCGCCTTATTTGGCAATGAATTATATTATTGCAGTAGAAGGAATTTTCCCTTCAAGAAATTAATCTTTACAAAATTTTAAAAAACATATATCATGGATGGAGTTATAGGATATACAACCCTTTTCGCAGGTAATTTTGCGCCAAATAATTGGGCATTATGTCAAGGACAAATAATGCCTATTCAAAGAAATACAGCTTTATTTTCGATTTTAGGAACCACTTATGGCGGCAACGGAACCTCTACCTTTGCACTTCCTGATTTACAAGGACGTGCGGTGATAGGTGCAGGACAAGGGCCTGGACTAAGTTCTTACGCCCTTGGGGAAGATGGCGGAAGTGAAACCATTATTATTACGCCACAACAAATACCATTACATACTCATCCTGTGGCATATACTATAGCGCAAGATTCAGCAACTAGTGCTAGCTCAGCTGTAACAACTAATAATACATATGGTGAAGATTTAGCAGGATCAACTCCTTTTAGGGCCCCTGCCAATGTTGGCTTAAAACCTTTTGCAGGTAACCTTGCAATGGCAAACGCAGGATCAAATGCACCAACTGCAATAGCATCAAATAATCCGTACTTGGCATTAAATTATATTATTTGCCTAACTGGACTTTATCCACCACGTCAATAATTCCAATTAATTATAAAAGGAAATGAGATACAAAAAAGTTTCATTTCCTTTTTAACAATTTCTAATTCATAAAATTATGCCTACACGAATAGGTCTTTTATTACCTCGCTCAACTGACTATCCCGCTATGGGATTTGATATCCTGGATGGACTGCGAGCACACCTGCATTTATTAGGAATCCCAGATCCCCTATTAATTACTGAAAATATTGGATTTGGAGATGATCAACAATTCTGTTATGCAAAAGCTGAAAAATTACTTTTACAGGATGATGTCCTACTTTTAATTGCTTACAGCAATATTCAAAATGCAGAACCACTCTATCAAATGGCACAGTCATCGGGCAGAGCTTTTTTATTTTTGGACGCAGGAATGCAAACGGCAACAATTGATAGAATTCCAAATAACTGGTTTCTCAATTTACAAGGGATTGATGCCTGTTTCCGTTTAGGTCAATTAGCTGGTGAAGGAGAGAGAAACGTAATGATGGCAAATTCTTTTTTTGATGCGGGATATAGGGGATCTCTTTTTGCTACGAAAGGATTGGATCTAACAGGAGGAACTGTATCAGGCAACTACGTTAGCACCCATAAAATCAGCGAATTCACTATCGATAAGTATCTCGAATTACTAAACCAAAATGAACCTCAGGCCGTGATGGCAAATTTTAGCATTTACCTGACTGACCTTTTTTTAAAGGAATTAAAGAACAAGGGAGAATCGGCAACACCTTTCCCTTTTTATTGTTCTCCGTTTATGGCAGAAGAAACGTTATTAACCAAATGTGATTTTCCTACTGGAACATTTCATACAATAGTTCCCTGGTCAACATCTGTAGAGAATGAAGCGCAGCATTTATTTCTTACCACTATCCGTGAACAAAAAAATAAGGCTGCCAATCTGTTTCATCTATTAGGCTGGGAAGCAGCTGTAGTTGCTATCCGCCTATTGAATAATGGTCCGCAATCTTTGGCAGACTGGTCGTTCGAAAGTCCACGGGGTACAGTAACTTTTGATCCTGTTACTCAAACCAGCTATGCTCCGTTGTACAAAGGAATAATTGTTCCAGATATTGATGGGAAATGTATGTTGAAAATTGAAGAAAAATTAGAGGTAACCAAGGAAGAGCATCAATATAACTGGACTCAAAAACAAGAAGAAATGTCTTCTGGATGGAAGAATAATTTTTTATGCACCTAAAATGATGAAAATTGCCATACTCTGCAACGACCGACTAGGATTTCCCGCATTGCAACACCTGATTCAACAGCAATCAGTCGTTGCAATTGGCACTTCTGATCGTGTCAGTGAAACCGCTTTATTTCTGGAAAAACAATCTGCATCATCAAATATCCCATTTAAGATATTTCAAAAAAATAATTTAGAAAGTGAACTTACCTTATGGCTTGAAAATCATCAGCCAGATGTGGTTTTAGTTAAAACATTTCCATGGAAAATTCCAGCAATTGTGCTTTCTATACCCAAATTTGGATTTATTAATTTTCATTATGCTCCCCTGCCCGCATTTAGGGGGCCTAACCCTTTATTTTGGATGATTCGAAATCGAGAACCAACAGGTGGTGTAACGGTGCATCAAATGGACGAAGATTTAGACACTGGAGATGTATTGATTACCAAAGAAGTACACATCTATCCTGATGCCAGTTTTGGAATGCTCATTGGGCAACTGGCACACACGGGTTTAGAAGCTACGATACCATTAGTACAGGCCTTGACAAACGGAACATTAAAACCCGAAAAACAAAACACAGCCAATTCGAAATGGTACAGTCATCCCAAACTGGAAGATTTATTTATAGATTGGACAACAATGACATCATGGGAAGTAAGGGCAATAATAAAAGCATGCAATCCTTGGCAAAAAGGAGCCGCTGCAAAATATAAGGGTTGGACTTTTGGTATTACAGATGCCAGTCTTTCATTCGCATCAGTAACAGCTGAAACAATACCAGGCACAGTAATAGCCCTTGACGAATCGAACGGTTTAATTATTGCCTGTGCAGATGGAAAAGCAATAAAAGTAGAAGTAGTTTATACTGAAGAAGGCTATTTTCCTGGATATAAAATGACTCAATTTGGCTTACGTAAAGGAGATAGATTAGATTAGATTAAAATAAAAAATATTCAACAATAAAATATCAGTATATATAACTTCTTCTTTTATCATTAAAACGATTTTACAAAACCATTATATAAAATCAACTTCTTATGAAAACAAAACTACTCCATACTTTAAGTTTATTTCTTATTGTATTTAGCCTCCAAGCACAGAATACTTGGACTGTCCGAAACTCAACTGGAAATATTTTAAATGACATTATCTATGCTAATTCTTTGTATGTTGCAGTAGGTGGTAGTGGTACCATACTAACCTCTCCCGATGCTGTCAATTGGACAACTCGAACTTCTGGACATACTGCTACTTTATTCTCTATTGCATACGGAAATGGAAAATTTGTAGCCGTCGGTAATAACAAAATTACGACCTCTAGTGATGGTATTACTTGGAGTTCTGTAGCATCAACCACAGTCTTTGCTAATACTATTTACCTTTCAGGGGTTCGGTTTATTAATGGTAATTTTGTTATGGTAGGAGATTTCGGTGCAATTGCAACCTCTACTGACGGAACAAGTTGGACAAAAAGACAGGAAAACGCTCTAAATGGTAGTGATGTCCCATGGTTACTTGAAGTTACTTTTGGAACAGGAACATATTGTGCTGTTAGTGATGAGGGTGCAATACTCACTTCAACTAACTTAACTACTTGGACTCCTCGTACTTCTGGAACCACTTCAAAATTGACTTCAGTTATTTATGATATGGGAAAATTTGTAGCTGCAGGAGCAATCAGTGTTCCTGTTTTAACATCTCCTGATGGCTCAACTTGGACTGCTAACACTAACCCTGTTTCTAGTGTTATTGTTGGTGGCTTAACCAGTACCGGCAATAAATTTGTTTCTGTAGGAGGAAATAGTACAGTTATGGCTTCCCCAGATGGACAAGCCTGGACACAAGTAACCACAACTGGTCTTGGTACAAATCTACTTAATTCTGTAATTTTTACGGGTACACAATTTGTTGCAGTTGGTTCAGGCGGGCTAATTGCTACTTCACCTCTTGCTCTTGCTACTCCAACAGTAACTACAACAGCTGCAACTGGAGTGGGTGCTGTAAAAGCAGTCCTTGGAGGAGATGTTACCAATGATGGAGGTGCATCTGTATCCGAGAGAGGTATTGTTTGGGCAACAACTGCAAATCCCACAACTGCCAATACTAAAGTTAGCAATGGAAGTGGAACTGGAACTTTTAGTGCTACTATTTCCTCTTTGACTGCTGGAACGACTATCCATTTTAGGGCTTATGCAATCAATTCACAAGGAACAAGTTATGGCTCCGATTTAACTTTCACGACGAATGCTGCTTTATCTGCCACAACTAATCAAACAAATGTATCCTGTAATGGAGGTAATACTGGTGTGGCTACTGTAACTCCTTCAGGTGGAAAAACAAGTTATAGCTATTCCTGGTCACCATCGGGAGGAACCAGTGCTACGGCTTCTGCATTATTCCCTGGAAGTTATACATGTACAATAACAGATAGTGAATCAACACAAATTACAAAAAACTTCACCATTACGCAACCTCCAGCACTAGCTAAATCCACAACCGTTACCAATGTTGCCTGTAATGGCGGAACAACCGGAGCAATCGACCTGACTCCATCTGGAGGAACGCCTGGTTACACTTATAACTGGGTCGGTGGGAATACTACCCAAGACCGTACTGCATTGGCTGCAGGTACATATTCTGTAACCATTACCGATGCCAACGGCTGTACCACTACGGCTTCTGGAATTACGGTAACTCAGCCTACAGCAGTATCTGGAACCACAACCGTGACCAATGTTGCCTGCAACAGCGGCACAACTGGAGTAATCGATCTCACTCCAACTGGCGGAACTCCCGGATACACTTATAACTGGGGCGGAGGTATTACTACCCAAGACCGTACGGGATTAGCCGCCGGTGGATATTCTGTAACCATTACCGATGCAAATGCCTGTACGGCTACGGTTTCTGGAATTACGGTAACTCAGCCTACAGCAATATCTGGAACCACAACCGTGACCAATGTTGCCTGCTTCGGTGGAAACACAGGCGCTATCAACCTTACTCCAACAGGAGGAACAGGCCCTTATACCTTTAACTGGGGCGGTGGAATAACTTCTGAAGACAGAACTGGACTTACTGCTGGATCTTATTCGGTAACAATCACTGATGCAAACGGATGTACGGGAACGGTTTCTCCAACAATAACTCAGCCTGCAGCTTCAGTATCAGGAACAACAGTAGTAACTAATGTTGCATGCTTTGGTGGAAACACAGGAGCTATCGACCTTACTCCTACAGGAGGAACAGGCCCTTATACCTTTAACTGGGGCGGTGGAATAACTACTGAAGACAGAACTGGACTTACTGCTGGATCCTATTCGGTAACAATCACTGATGCAAACGGATGTACCGGAACGGTTTCTCCAACAGTAACTCAGCCTGCAGCTTCAGTATCAGGAACAACAGTAGTGACCAATGTTGCATGCTTTGGTGGAAACACAGGAGCTATCAACCTTACTCCTACTGGTGGTGTTGGACCATATACCTACAACTGGGTGGGAGGAGCAACTACTGAAGACAGAACTGGACTTACTCCTGGATCTTATTCGGTAACAATCACTGATGCAAACGGATGTACGGGAACAGTTTCTCCAACAGTAACTCAGCCTGCGGCTGTTGTATCAGGAACAACAGTAGTAACTAATGTTGCATGCTTTGGTGGAAACACAGGAGCTATCAACCTTACTCCTACTGGTGGTGTTGGACCATATACCTACAA
>NZ_JBDLZZ010000010.1:108656-128498 GCF_040049115.1 Flavobacterium aestuarii | reverse complement strand
CTGGGTGGGAGGAGCAACTACTGAAGACAGAACTGGACTTACTGTTGGAACATACAGCGTAACAATTACAGATGCAAACGGATGTACGGGAACGGTTTCTCCAACAGTAACTCAGCCTGCAACAGCAGTATCTGGAACCACAGCCGTGACTAATGTTGTCTGCAATGCCGGAACAACAGGGGCAATTGACCTGACTCCAGCCGGAGGAACAGCTCCCTATGCTTTTGACTGGGGAGGCGGGATTACTGCCGAAGACCGTACGGGATTAACTGCCGGTACCTATTCGGTAACCATTACCGATGCCAGCAGCTGTACCGCTATAGTTTCTGGAATTACGGTAACACAGCCTGCAGCTCTCTCTGGAACTGCAGCCGTGGTTAATGTTGTCTGCAATGCCGGAACAACAGGGGCTATCGACCTGACTCCATCTGGAGGAACAGCTCCTTATGCTTTTGACTGGGGCGGCGGGATTACTGCCGAAGACCGTACGGGATTGACTGCCGGTACCTATTCGGTAACCATTACCGATGCCAGCAACTGTACTGCTATAGTTTCTGGAATTACGGTAACACAGCCTGCTGCTCTCTCCGGAACTGCAGCCGTGACTAATGTTATCTGCAATGCCGGAACAACAGGGGCAATCGACCTGACTCCATCTGGAGGAACAGCTCCCTATGCTTTTGACTGGGGCGGCGGGATTACTGCCGAAGACCGTACGGGATTAACTGCCGGTACCTATTCGGTAACCATTACTGATGCCAGCAGCTGTACCGCTATAGTTTCTGGGATTACCGTAACACAGCCTGCTGCCCTCTCCGGAACTGCAGCCGTGGCTAATGTTGTCTGCAATGCCGGAACAACCGGAGCAATTGACCTGACTCCTGCCGGAGGAACAGCTCCTTATGCTTTTGACTGGGGTGGCGGGATTACTGCCGAAGACCGTACAGGATTAACTGCCGGTACCTATTCGGTTACCATTACCGATTCTAACGCCTGTACTGCTATAGTTTCTGGAATTACGGTAACACAGCCTGCTGCTCTCTCCGGAACTGCAGCCGTGACTAATGTTGTCTGCAATGCCGGAACAACAGGGGCTATCGACCTGACTCCAGCCGGAGGAACAGCTCCTTATGCTTTTGACTGGGGCGGCGGGATTACTGCCGAAGACCGTACGGGATTGACTGCCGGTACCTATTCGGTTACCATTACCGATTCTAACGCCTGTACTGCTATAGTTTCTGGAATTACGGTAACACAGCCTGCTGCTCTCTCTGGAACTGCAGCCGTGGTTAATGTTGTCTGCAATGCCGGAACAACAGGGGCAATCAACCTGACTCCATCTGGAGGAACAGCTCCTTATGCTTTTGACTGGGGAGGCGGGATTACTGCCGAAGACCGTACGGGATTAACTGCCGGTACCTATTCGGTAACCATTACTGATGCCAGCAGCTGTACCGCTATAGTTTCTGGGATTACCGTAACACAGCCTGCTGCCCTCTCCGGAACTGCAGCCGTGGCTAATGTTGTCTGCAATGCCGGAACAACCGGAGCAATCGACCTGACTCCATCTGGAGGAACAGCTCCTTATGCTTTTGACTGGGGAGGCGGGATTACTGCCGAAGACCGTACAGGATTGACTGCCGGTACCTATTCGGTAACCATTACCGATTCTAACGCCTGTACCGCTATAGTTTCTGGAATTACGGTAACACAGCCTGCAGCTCTCTCTGGAACTGCAGCCGTGACTAATGTTATATGCAATGCCGGAACAACCGGAGCAATTGACCTGACTCCATCTGGAGGAACAGCTCCCTATGCTTTTGACTGGGGAGGCGGGATTACTGCCGAAGACCGTACGGGATTGACTGCCGGTACCTATTCGGTAACCATTACCGATGCCAGCAGCTGTACTGCTATAGTTTCTGGAATTACGGTAACACAGCCTGCTGCTCTCTCCGGAACTGCAGCCGTGACTAATGTTGTCTGCAATGCCGGAACAACAGGGGCAATCGACCTGACTCCATCCGGAGGAACAGCTCCTTATGCTTTTGACTGGGGAGGCGGGATTACTGCCGAAGACCGTACGGGATTAACTGCCGGTACCTATTCGGTTACCATTACCGATGCCAGCAGCTGTACTGCTGTCGTTTCTGGAATTACGGTAACACAGCCTGCTGCTCTCTCCGGAACTGCAACCGTGACTAATGTTATCTGCAATGCCGGAACAACAGGGGCAATCGACCTGACTCCATCCGGAGGAACAGCTCCTTATGCTTTTGACTGGGGAGGCGGGATTACTGCCGAAGACCGTACGGGATTAACTGCCGGTACCTATTCGGTTACCATTACCGATTCTAACGCCTGTACTGCTGTCGTTTCTGGAATTACGGTAACACAGCCTGCTGCTCTCTCCGGAACTGCAGCCGTGACTAATGTTATCTGCAATGCCGGAACAACAGGGGCAATCGACCTGACTCCTGCCGGAGGAACAGCTCCTTATGCTTTTGACTGGAGCGGCGGGATTACTGCCGAAGACCGTACGGGATTAACTGCCGGTACCTATTCGGTAACCATTACTGATGCCAGCAGCTGTACCGCTATAGTTTCTGGAATTACGGTAACACAGCCTGCTGCTCTCTCCGGAACTGCAGCCGTGACTAATGTTATCTGCAATGCCGGAACAACCGGAGCAATTGACCTGACTCCTGCCGGAGGAACAGCTCCCTATGCTTTTGACTGGGGAGGCGGGATTACTGCCGAAGACCGTACGGGATTGACTGCCGGTACCTATTCGGTAACCATTACCGATGCCAGCAGCTGTACCGCTATAGTTTCTGGAATTACGGTAACACAGCCTGCTGCTCTCTCCGGAACTGCAGCCGTGACTAATGTTATCTGCAACGCCGGAACAACTGGAGCAATCGACCTGACTCCATCTGGAGGAACAGCTCCTTATGCTTTTGACTGGGGCGGCGGGATTACTGCCGAAGACCGTACAGGATTGACTGCCGGTACCTATTCGGTTACCATTACCGATTCTAACGCCTGTACCGCTGTCGTTTCTGGGATTACGGTAACACAGCCTGCTGCCCTCTCCGGAACTGCAGCCGTGACTAATGTTATCTGCAATGCCGGAACAACAGGGGCAATTGACCTGACTCCTGCCGGAGGAACAGCTCCTTATGCTTTTGACTGGGGCGGCGGGATTACTGCCGAAGACCGTACAGGATTAACTGCCGGTACCTATTCGGTAACCATTACTGATTCTAACGCCTGTACCGCTATAGTTTCTGGAATTACGGTAACACAGCCTGCTGCTCTCTCTGGAACTGCAGCCGTGGTTAATGTTGTCTGCAATGCCGGAACAACAGGGGCAATTGACCTGACTCCAGCCGGAGGAACAGCTCCTTATGCTTTTGACTGGGGCGGCGGGATTACTGCCGAAGACCGTACGGGATTAACTGCCGGTACCTATTCGGTTACCATTACCGATGCCAGCAGCTGTACCGCTATAGTTTCTGGGATTACCGTAACACAGCCTGCTGCTCTCTCCGGAACTGCAGCCGTGGCTAATGTTATCTGCAATGCCGGAACAACAGGGGCAATTGACCTGACTCCTGCCGGAGGAATAGCTCCTTATGCTTTTGACTGGGGAGGCGGGATTACTGCCGAAGACCGTACGGGATTAACTGCCGGTACCTATTCGGTTACCATTACCGATTCTAACGCCTGTACCGCTATAGTTTCTGGAATTACGGTAACACAGCCTGCTGCTCTCTCTGGAACTGCAGCCGTGACTAATGTTATCTGCAACGCCGGAACAACAGGAGCAATTGACCTGACTCCATCTGGAGGAACAGCTCCTTATGCTTTTGACTGGGGCGGCGGGATTACTGCCGAAGACCGTACAGGATTGACTGCCGGTACCTATTCGGTTACCATTACCGATTCTAACGCCTGTACCGCTGTCGTTTCTGGGATTACGGTAACACAGCCTGCTGCCCTCTCCGGAACTGCAGACGTGACTAATGTTATCTGCAATGCCGGAACAACCGGAGCAATCGACCTGACTCCATCTGGAGGAACAGCTCCTTATGCTTTTGACTGGGGCGGCGGGATTACTGCCGAAGACCGTACGGGATTAACTGCCGGTACCTATTCGGTAACCATTACTGATGCCAGCAGCTGTACCGCTATAGTTTCTGGGATTACCGTAACACAGCCTGCTGCCCTCTCCGGAACTGCAGCCGTGGCTAATGTTGTCTGCAATGCCGGAACAACCGGAGCAATTGACCTGACTCCTGCCGGAGGAACAGCTCCTTATGCTTTTGACTGGGGAGGCGGGATTACTGCCGAAGACCGTACGGGATTAACTGCCGGTACCTATTCGGTTACCATTACCGATTCTAACGCCTGTACTGCTGTCGTTTCTGGAATTACGGTAACACAGCCTGCTGCTCTCTCCGGAACTGCAGCCGTGGCTAATGTTATCTGCAATGCCGGAACAACAGGGGCAATCGACCTGACTCCTGCCGGAGGAACAGCTCCTTATGCTTTTGACTGGGGCGGCGGGATTACTGCCGAAGACCGTACAGGATTAACTGCCGGTACCTATTCGGTTACCATTACCGATGCCAGCAGCTGTACCGCTATAGTTTCTGGAATTACGGTAACACAGCCTGCTGCTCTCTCCGGAACTGCAGCCGTGGCTAATGTTGTCTGCAATGCCGGAACAACAGGGGCTATCGACCTGACTCCATCTGGAGGAACAGCTCCTTATGCTTTTGACTGGGGAGGCGGGATTACTGCCGAAGACCGTACGGGATTAACTGCCGGTACCTATTCGGTTACCATTACCGATTCTAACGCCTGTACTGCTGTCGTTTCTGGAATTACGGTAACACAGCCTGCTGCTCTCTCCGGAACTGCAACCGTGACTAATGTTATCTGCAATGCCGGAACAACAGGGGCAATCGACCTGACTCCATCCGGAGGAACAGCTCCTTATGCTTTTGACTGGGGAGGCGGGATTACTGCCGAAGACCGTACGGGATTAACTGCCGGTACCTATTCGGTTACCATTACCGATTCTAACGCCTGTACTGCTGTCGTTTCTGGAATTACGGTAACACAGCCTGCTGCTCTCTCCGGAACTGCAGCCGTGGCTAATGTTATCTGCAATGCCGGAACAACAGGGGCAATCGACCTGACTCCTGCCGGAGGAACAGCTCCTTATGCTTTTGACTGGAGCGGCGGGATTACTGCCGAAGACCGTACGGGATTAACTGCCGGTACCTATTCGGTAACCATTACTGATGCCAGCAGCTGTACCGCTATAGTTTCTGGAATTACGGTAACACAGCCTGCTGCTCTCTCTGGAACTGCAGCCGTGGTTAATGTTATCTGCAACGCCGGAACAACAGGGGCAATCGACCTGACTCCATCTGGAGGAACAGCTCCTTATGCTTTTGACTGGGGAGGCGGGATTACTGCCGAAGACCGTACAGGATTGACTGCCGGTACCTATTCGGTAACCATTACCGATTCTAACGCCTGTACCGCTATAGTTTCTGGAATTACGGTAACACAGCCTGCTGCTCTCACTGGAACTGCAGCCGTGACTAATGTTATCTGCAATGCCGGAACAACCGGAGCAATTGACCTGACTCCATCTGGAGGAACAGCTCCTTATGCTTTTGACTGGGGAGGCGGGATTACTGCCGAAGACCGTACGGGATTGACTGCCGGTACCTATTCGGTAACCATTACCGATGCCAGCAACTGTACTGCTATAGTTTCTGGAATTACGGTAACACAGCCTGCTGCTCTCTCCGGAACTGCAGCCGTGACTAATGTTATCTGCAATGCCGGAACAACAGGGGCAATCGACCTGACTCCATCCGGAGGAACAGCTCCTTATGCTTTTGACTGGGGAGGCGGGATTACTGCCGAAGACCGTACAGGATTGACTGCCGGTACCTATTCGGTTACCATTACCGATTCTAACGCCTGTACCGCTGTCGTTTCTGGGATTACGGTAACACAGCCTGCTGCAGTAAATGCAACTGGGACTCAAACAAACGTGTCCTGCAACGGAGGATCTAATGGCAGCGCAACAGTTTTTCCTACTGGAGGAACTCCAGGTTATACTTATTCTTGGGCACCATCTGGCGGAACGGCTGCAACCGCTACAGGACTTGTCGCGGGAACCTATACTGTAACTATAACAGATGCGAACGGTTGTCAAGCAACCCAATCTTTCACAATTACCGATTCTATTGCATTAGCTGTACCGGCTGTGGCCATAACGGATGCGTCCTGTTCGGCTGACGGAACGGCTACAGTATCCAATTACTCGGCTGGACTAACCTATACGTCTGCTCCATCGGGAGCTACGGTAGACGCAGCGGGGCTTATTTCAGGTACTGCCGGAACGGCTTATACCTTCACGGCAGCCAATGCCTCGGGATGTACTTCGGCAGCTTCTGCTCCCGCAACTATTCCAGTGCAATTGACCACACCGGCTGTACCAGCTGTGGCCATAACAGCTGCGACCTGTTCGGCTGACGGAACTGCTGCAGTATCCAATTACTCGGCTGGACTCACCTATACATCTGCTCCAGCAGGTGCAACCGTAGGCGCTTTGGGAGCCATTAACGGTACTGCCGGAATAGCTTATACCTTCACAGCAGCCAATGCCTCGGGATGTACTTCGGCAGCTTCTGCTCCCGTAACTATTCCGGTGCAATTGTCCACACCAGCTTTACCAGCTGTGGCCATAACCGCTGCGACCTGTTTGGCTGACGGAACTGCTGCAGTATCCAATTACTCGGCTGGACTAACCTATACTTCTGCTCCATCGGGAGCAACGGTAAGCGCTTTGGGAGCCATTAACGGTATTGCAGGAACGGCTTATACTTTCACGGCAGCCAATGCCTCGGGATGTACTTCGGCAGCATCTGCTTCCGTAACTATTCCAGTGCAATTGGCCACACCGGCTATACCAGCTGTGGCCATAACGGCTGCGACCTGTTTGGCTGACGGAACAGCTGCAGTATCCAATTACTCGGCTGGACTCACCTATACGTCTGCTCCAGCGGGAGCTACGGTAGACGCAGCGGGGCTTATTTCAGGTACTGCCGGAACGGCTTATACCTTCACGGCAGCCAATGCCTCGGGATGTACTTCGGCAGCTACTGCTCCCGTAACTATTCCAGTGCAATTGGCCACACCGGCTGTACCAGCTGTAGCCATAACGGCTGCGACCTGTTTGGCTGACGGAAGAGCTACGGTATCCAATTTCTCGGCTGGACTCACCTATACGTCTGCTCCAGCAGGTGCAACCGTAGGCGCTTTGGGAGCCATTAACGGTACTGCCGGAATAGCTTATACCTTCACGGCAGCCAATGCTTCGGGATGTACTTCGGCAGCTTCTGCTCCCGTAACTATTCCGGTGCAATTGGCCACACCGGCTGTACCAGCTGTAGCCATAACGGATGCGTCCTGTTCGGCTGACGGAACGGCTGCAGTATCCAATTATTCGGCTGGACTCATCTACACCTCTGCTCCATCGGGAGCAACGGTAGACGCTTTGGGAGCCATTAATGGTACTGCCGGAATAGCTTATACCTTCACAGCAGCCAATGCATCGGGATGTACTTCGGCAGCTTCAGCTCCCGTAACCATTCCAATGCAATTGGCCACACCGGCTGTACCAGCTGTAGCCATAACGGCTGCGACCTGTTCGGCTGATGGAATAGCTACGGTATCCAATTACTCGGCTGAACTCACCTATACGTCTTCTCCAGCAGGGGCAACCGTAGGCGCTTTGGGAGCCATTAACGGTACGGCTGGAATAGCTTATACCTTCACGGCAGTCAATGCATCGGGATGTACTTCGGCAGCTACTGCTCCCGTAACTATTCCAGTGCAATTGGTAGTAAATATAAATAATGCAGTAACCCTAAATTCAGGTGTTTTAACAGCTGCCCAAACTGGTGCTGATTACCAATGGTACAACTGTACTGGCAACATTCCTGTTGGTAGTAATAGTGAGATCTTCACCCCAACACAAATTGATGATTACAAAGTAGTCATCACTCTAGGAGGCTGTACGGTAACGTCCGACTGTATAACAGTTTCAACATTAGGAACTACTGATTTTGAAACTACTTCTACATTATCTATTTATCCTAATCCAAGTCAAGGAACAGTATATATTGAGACTGAAACAAGTGGTGAATACCAAGTGATAAACCAATTAGGTCAAATTGTAAAAACATTCAAAATTAAGGCTGATGTAATCAATACTATCGATTTACAAAACTTGAATGACAGCATGTATTTTATAAAAGAAGTTAATCATGCTAAAAGCAAATCACATAAACTCCTAATTAAAAAATAGTTTAAAGGATTAATTTAAATTAAAAGAAGCTGACCAAAATTTATTTGGTCAGCTTCTTCATTTACAATAAATAACCTCAAATTTTAAAAGAGATTACGCCATTTTTATTGGAATAATCTCTTTTTATATTATTTTAAAACTCTTAATACAATTTTAAAAAGGAACATCACCATCATCATCGTCATCATTATTAAAATTACTTCCAAAGGCCTCATTTGCAGAAGGAAGATTTTTGGTAATAAATGAGCTGTCATCATGATTCATACTTGATGGCAAATCATCATAACCGCCTCCATAATCTTCTAAATTATCGAAACGTCCCAGATGCCCAATAAATTTCAAACGGACATTTTCGATACCACCATTTCTATGTTTCGCAATCATGATTTCGGCTTGCCCAGCTGTTGGAGAAGCTTCTTCATCATCCCATTCATCAATTTTATAATACTCTGGACGGTATAAAAACGAAACGATATCGGCATCCTGCTCAATTGCTCCCGATTCACGAAGATCCGAAAGCAAAGGTCTCTTGCTCGATCCACGCGTTTCTACCGCACGCGATAACTGTGACAATGCAATTACGGGAACATTCAATTCCTTTGCCAATGCCTTAAGGTTTCGGGAAATTGTAGAGATTTCCTGTTCCCTGTTTCCTCCGCCTTTACCGGCAGCGCCACCAGCAGTCATTAACTGCAGATAATCAATAATGATGATTTTAATACCATGCTGCGATACCAGACGTCTTGCTTTTGCACGTAAATCAAAAATGGACAAAGAAGGTGTGTCATCAATGAAAATAGGTGCTTTTTCGAGGTTCTTAACTTTGGTGCTAAGCTGTTCCCACTCGTGTTTTTCTAATTTTCCAGTACGCAATTTCTCTGAGGACAATCCTGTCTCTGAAGAAATCAAACGTGTAATCAGCTGTACCGATGCCATCTCCAGCGAAAACAAAGCAACAGGCTGATTAAAATCGATAGCGATATTTCTAGTCATCGACAATACAAAAGCTGTTTTCCCCATCGCAGGTCTAGCCGCGATAATAATTAAATCACTTGGCTGCCAGCCGGAAGTAAGTTTGTCTAATTTATCAAAACCAGTAGCTACTCCTGAAAGTCCTTCCTGTCCCGCAATTTCTTCAATACGTTTTTTGGCCTGCAGTACTAAGCTTTGAGCGGTTTCAGAGCTTCGTTTGATATTTCCCTGCGTAACTTCATATAGCTTGGATTCAGCTTTGTCCAATAAATCAAATACATCTGTAGTCTCATCATAAGAATCTTCGATAATTTCAGATGAAATACGAATCAAGCTTCGCTGAATAAATTTTTGAAGAATAATTCTGGAGTGAAATTCGATATGCGCTGATGACGAAATTTTTTGCGTGAGCTGAATAAGATAAAAATCACCGCCTGCAAGATCTAACTTCGCATTCTTTCGAAGCTGAGCCGAAACGGTCAATAAATCGATCGGCTGAGTATCATTAAATAACTGAATAATGGCTTCAAAAATATATTTGTGAGCATCTTTATAAAATGCATCGGGCTGCAGGATATCAATTACCTCATCTACCCCTTTTTTATCAATCATCATAGCCCCGAGTACAGCTTCTTCCAGATCTAATGCTTGCGGAGGCAGTTTTCCTTTTTCCAGGTTTATAATTGTTGTTTTGTCCACTTTAATTGGACTCATATTTTTGAAATTTTCCATGTAGCGAAAGTAACCAAATTTTAAAAAAATACACAATTGAGTTATTACTTCTCATTGTTTATAAATAAGCTTTTTTTGTTTATAACCAAAAAAAAATCCGAAACGGCAAGGCTTCGGATTAAAATCTTAAAAATGATGTTTATTCTTTGAACTCGCCCATTTTACAGTATTTCTCCATTCTTTGAGCGATTAAATCTTCTGTTGATAAGTCTTTCAATTCGTTATATCCTTTCAAGATATACTGCTCTACTGTATTGAAGGTTGCCTCTCTATCATAATGAGCTCCTCCTAGAGGTTCTGGTATGATATCATCAACTAATTTCTGTTTTTTCATATCGGCAGAAGTCAATTTCAAAGCTTCTGCAGCTTGTTCCTTGTAATCCCAGCTTTTCCACAAAATGGACGAACAGGATTCGGGTGAAATTACCGAATACCAGGTGTTTTCTAACATATAAACCCGGTCTCCAACACCAATTCCTAAGGCTCCGCCAGAAGCACCTTCACCGACAATAACAGTTATAATAGGTACTTTTAAAAGAACCATTTCAAAAATATTTCTTGCAATGGCCTCCCCTTGTCCACGCTCTTCGGCTTCTAGTCCTGGATAAGCACCCGGTGTATCGATTAAGGTAACAACAGGAATGCCAAACTTCTCGGCCATTTTCATCAAGCGTAATGCTTTTCTGTACCCTTCTGGGTTAGCCATCCCGAAATTTCTATATTGACGAGTTTTTGTATTTGTCCCTTTTTGCTGGCCTATAATCATAAAAGATTGTCCGCCTATTTTGCCTAGACCACCAATCATGGCTTTATCGTCTTTAAAACCTCTATCTCCGTGAAGCTCTAAAAAAGTATCTCCACAAAGTCCTTTAATATGATCTAATGTATAAGGTCTGCTAGGATGTCTTGACAATTGTACCCGCTGCCAAGCTGTCAGGTTTTTATAAATCTGTTTTTTGGTATCCTCTAATTTCTTATTGATCTGCTTGCAGGTATTGGTCACATCAACCTCAGATTCTAACCCAATTATAACGCATTTATCTAATTGCTCTTCAAGTTCTTTTATGGGAAGCTCAAAATCTAAATATTCCATAGGATTTGTGCGGATTTATTATTTTTTCAATTTTCAATTTGGAACTGCAAATATAAAATTTAATATCGTTTTACACTTACTTTTTACTTAACTAAAAAAAAATAGATTTTAAAAAAACAAAAAATCTTACAATTAGTCTTCCTTTCTATAGTGTTTTATAATGCCATTGGATAGTACCGTTATTACAATTACAATTGCGCCAATATAAAATTCTGTACTCATTTTTTCTTTTCCACCAATGATAAAATACGCCAGAACAATTCCATAAACTGGCTCTAAATTAGTAGTCAGCATTACTGTGTATGGAGATAATTTCCTCATTACTCTTACAGATGCCGTAAAAGCATAAGCCGTACAAATCGAAGCCAATACTAAAATCAAAATCCAGTTTTTGGCTGTCATTACAAAAATATCTGCCGAGAAAGAACCTTGAAATAAAAAATAAATCGAGATGAAAATAAAACCCGCCAAAAACTCATAAAAAGAAATTACCGACGGATCATGATTAACGATTAATTTGCCATTCATCAAAGTGAACAAGACACCTAATATAATAGAAACAAGCGCCAATAGCATGCCACTCCAATAATTGATTTCGACCTGCATAATCAAGCCTAAGCCTGCTATGATTATCAATCCAAAAAACACTTCGTACCAAAGTACTTTCCTGCCATAAAATAAGGGTTCCAGCAATGATGCAAAAAAAGCGCCCAGTGAAAAAACCGACAAGGTAATGGAGACCGTTGACACTTTTATCGCTTGGAAAAAGAAAACCCAATGCAGGGCAATCAACAGCCCTACAAATGTAAATCTGGCTAAAATTTTTGGAGTGACCTTAAATGACTTTTTTCTTGCTTTAATAAAGCAGGCCAGAAAAACTGCTGCAAAAAACATTCTGTACCAGACCAGAAAATCAGACTCAATGGTAATTAATGCTCCTAAAATTGCTGTAAAACCCCAGATAAAAACAATTAAATGCAGATTAAGGTAGCTTTTTAAATTATCGTTTTGCATTTCGTAGTAAATAAACAGCTAATATTCCAAAAACTATATTGGGCAGCCAGACTGCCAATAAGGGCGAGAAACTTGATTTTTCGGCCAATACACCAAATATTTTATCAAAAAAGACAAATGAAAATGCTACTGCAATACCAATTGCCAGATTGACTCCCATCCCTCCTCTGCGTTTCATTGAAGATACAGAAACTGCTATAATAGTTAATATAAATGCCGACACGGGAACGCTGTATTTTTTATACAAAACCACCAGATAGACATTAATATTAGAAGAGCCCCGTTTTTTTTCTTTATCAATGAATGCATTTAAATCTCCCAGGCTCAAAGTCTCAGCAATATAAACCACTGGAGCCAGATCCTGAAGATCAAAACTGAATTTCATCTTCTTTTCGGGTACTTTTTCGATTACATCATTTTCAGGTCCCACTGTACGTTTGGTATAATCATACAAGGTATAATTCTTTTCTTTGGGATTCCATTTGATTCGGCTTGCGGTAATCTTAAACTCCAGCTTTTCTTTCTTAAATCGTTCTAAAGAAAAATTATAAGCCATTTGAGCCTCATTATTAAAGCTGTTTACATAGATAAAATCGTGATCGTTTATCTGCCGGTACACATCTGTATTATCGCCCTGCATGAGTTCTTTACCACCAGTCCGGAGATACGTATACCTAAAATTATTATAGCCCTCGCTAGACACCGGGATAACCCAGAATCCCATCAGCAAAACGATAATGGATATAATAGAAGCCCCAACAATATAAGGTCTCATAAATCTCGTAAACGAAATGCCAGAACTCAGGATCGCAATAATCTCCGTATCATTTGCCAGCTTGGATGTAAACCATATCACCGATATAAACAAAAATATCGGAAAGAGGTTATTCATGAAGTAAATCGTAAAATGATAATAATAAATAGCGATTTTTAAAACCGGCACTTCATTGGCAAGCATTTTATTGATTTTCTCCGATACATCTATAATTATTCCAATAGGAGCAAATAGCAAAAGCATCACTGCAAATGTGGCTAAATATCTTTTTAGAATATACTTATCTATTATTGTTAACATACATTTTGGTTGTTGGTTATTGGTTGTTGGCTGATAAAATTCTGACAACTATCAACTGCCAACTATCAACTGCCAACCATCAACTGATTTTATAATCGCTGGCTCATATTTTTAACCATCATTTCTTTCCAAGGCTTAAAATCCCCGGCTAAAATATGTTTTCTAGCTTCGCGGACTAACCACATGTAGAATCCAAGATTATGTATTGTTGCAATTTGTTTCCCTAAATATTCATTAGCAGCAAATAAATGACGTAAATACGCTTTGGAATATTCTGTATCCACAAATGTATGCCCCATTTCGTCTATTGGAGAGAAATCGGCTTCCCATTTTTTATTTTTGATATTGATCGTTCCATTAGCAGTAAACAGCATTCCGTTACGGGCATTACGTGTAGGCATCACGCAGTCGAACATGTCGATTCCAAGTGCAATATTCTCTAAAATATTAATCGGAGTACCAACACCCATTAAGTAACGCGGTTTATCTTCCGGAAGAATTTCACAAACGACTTCGGTCATAGCATACATTTCTTCGGCAGGTTCTCCCACTGAAAGTCCTCCGATAGCATTTCCTTGCTGTCCAGAATTGGCAATATATTCAGCCGATTGTCTTCTTAAATCTTTATATGTACTTCCCTGAACAATTGGAAAAAAGGTTTGCTCATAACCATATTTAAAAGGTAGTTTTTCCAAATGATTGATACAGCGGTCCAGCCAGCGGTGCGTCATGTGCATCGAACGCTGTGCATAGCGGTAATCACAAGGATAAGGCGTACATTCGTCAAAAGCCATGATAATATCGGCACCAATGGTACGCTGGATTTCCATCACATTTTCTGGGGTAAAAAAATGATACGAACCATCAATATGCGATTTAAACTTTACTCCTTCTTCCTTAATTTTTCGGTTTGCCGAAAGAGAATACACTTGATATCCTCCGGAATCAGTCAAAATATTACGATCCCAATTCATGAATTTATGCAATCCGCCCGCTTTTTCAAGAATCTCGGTTTGTGGACGCAAATACAAATGATAGGTATTTCCAAGAATAATATCAGGATTTATTTCTTCTTTCAATTCCCGTTGATGCACTCCTTTTACAGAGGCCGCAGTTCCAACAGGCATAAAAATGGGTGTTTCGATTACACCGTGATCTGTAGTAATACTTCCCGCACGCGCTTTCGACTGCGGATCTGTTTTTAGTAAATCAAACTTCATTTGTCTTTTTTATCTATTTTTTGGTAAAATGTAATTCACTTATAATCTCTTCCCTTAAAATGAAGATTAATTCTGGCTCATTACAAATATCCCTTTTATCAGTGCGCAAAGATAGGTTAATTTAAAACCCGCATCAAAAAAATATTTTTTACCCAAAACATCATCCCACAATAAATATCGTCATATTTTAACCATATCGAAAGTGATCGGACGCACATGTACAATTTTAAAACCCATGATTTAATTCTTAAAAAAGAAAAAAATTAGAATTATATTTTTAAATCAGCAATAAAACAACATTTTAGTTAAAATTGTCTTTAAAATCATTTGTCTCCCCGCAAAATAAAAATTACTTTTGCTCCAGTTTAACTTTTACATACAAAATGAAGCCTAACACACAACAATTAAACGATTTAACTATCCAAGTAAGAAGAGATATTCTTCGTATGGTTCATGCTGTTAATTCAGGTCACCCAGGAGGATCTCTAGGATGTACTGAATTTTTGGTAGCCTTGTACCAAAATATTATGGATCGCAAAGAAGGATTTGACATGGACGGAATTGGAGAAGATTTATTTTTCCTTTCAAACGGACATATTTCGCCTGTATTTTACAGCGTTTTGGCAAGAAGCGGTTATTTCCCAATAAATGAATTAGCGACTTTCCGTCTTATTAATTCAAGACTGCAAGGTCACCCTACAACTCACGATCACTTACCAGGAGTACGTATCGCATCAGGATCACTAGGACAAGGTTTATCTGTAGCGATTGGTGCTGCTCAGGCAAAAAAATTAAACAACGACAATCATATTGTTTACACACTTCACGGAGATGGTGAATTGCAGGAAGGTCAAAACTGGGAAGCAATTATGTATGCCTCTGCAAAAAATGTAGATAATCTTATAGCAACTGTTGACCTTAACGGAAAACAGATTGACGGTACTACCGATGAAGTTTTAGCAATGGGAAGCCTAAAAGCTAAATTTGAAGCTTTTGACTGGGAAGTTATCGAAATTACCAAAGGAAATGACATCGAAGCCATTATTGGAGGAATGAATGAAGCAAAAGCAAGAACTGGGAAAGGAAAACCAGTTTGTGTATTACTTCATACCGAAATGGGTAATGGTGTAGATTACATGATGTACAGCCATGCTTGGCACGGTAAAGCCCCAAATGATGCGCAGCTTGCAAATGCATTGGAACAAAACTATAACACTGGAGGTAATACAGATTATTAAAAATGCTTTATGCTTTATGCATTAAGCACTGCGCTTATTGCCTACAGCCTACGGCTTATAGCTTAAAAAAATGAAAAAATATATAAATACAGGAAGTAAAGATACCCGTTCAGGTTTTGGAGTGGGAATGACTGAATTAGGTCAAAAGAATGAAAATGTAGTAGCACTTTGTGCTGATTTAATTGGATCATTAAAATTTGATGATTTCAAAAAAAATCACCCAGAGCGTTTTTTCCAAATCGGTATTGCTGAAGCAAACATGATTGGAATCGCTGCTGGATTAACTATTGGAGGAAAAATTCCTTTCACAGGAACTTTTGCCAACTTTTCTACAGGAAGAGTGTATGACCAGATTCGCCAGTCAGTAGCATATTCTGAAAAGAATGTAAAAATCTGTGCTTCTCACGCAGGATTGACTCTTGGAGAAGACGGAGCTACTCACCAAATCCTTGAAGATATCGGATTAATGAAAATGCTTCCTGGAATGACTGTAATCAATACTTGTGATCACAATCAGACAAAAGCAGCTACACTGGCACTTGCTGATCATCATGGTCCAGCTTATCTTCGTTTTGGACGTCCTGTGGTACCTAACTTTACCCCTGCCGATGAACCTTTCGTAATTGGAAAAGCCATTATGCTTAATGAAGGAACTGATGTAACGATTATTGCTACCGGACATTTAGTTTGGGAAGCATTAGTTGCTGCCGAAGCTCTTGAAGCTAAAGGAATCTCTGCCGAAGTAATCAACATTCACACTATTAAACCTTTAGACGAAGAAGCTATTTTAAAATCAGTAGCCAAAACTAAATGTGTTGTTACTGCCGAAGAGCACAACATCCTTGGAGGTCTTGGCGAAAGTGTTTCTAGAGTATTAACTCTAAACCAGCCAGCTCCACAAGAGTTTGTAGCTGTTAATGACAGTTTTGGAGAATCTGGAACTCCTGAGCAATTAATGGAGAAATACAAATTAAACAATCAAGCGATTGTTGAAGCTGTAGAAAGAGTGATTAAAAGAAAGTAATTTTTTCGACATAAATACAAAATCCCATCTCGTTGTAAAAAATGGAGATGGGATTTTTTTAGGGTATCAATAAAACCCAAAGACTGAAGTTATCACACTGATTTACAAAGCTTTTTTTACATCAATATTCAAAGAAAAACAAAAAAAATCCCATTCACTGCAGAATGGGAATTGTTTTTTATTGACTCATTTTATGACAATCTTTGTCTAAATGCCGTTTTTTATTTTTATCGGCAGGTATTTTTCCGTCGCAATCTGGAATATCCTCAAATGCATAATAGGTTCCATCAGCTTTTTTAACTTCACCTCTAGTTGCATATCCATCACCATCATCATCAAAATCTAAGAAATTTGGAATGCCATCCTTATCTGTATCATCATCTTTTAAAACTCCCTCCACTAAAGTACTCACGTATCTATCATCATCCATATCTTCCTGATAAGAAGGTACACCATCGGCATCCTGATCAAATCTTTTTAAGGCATATAATTTAATACTGAATACCAACGGAGAATAAGCGGGTATTTTATCCTGAGCTTGATTATAATACCCTAATGCAGAAGGCAAAAACATTACTCCAACTCCAAAATCATTATAACTTATAGTCCCGTCACTCTTAGAAGAAACCCATCCTGTTTTAAATTGAGGAAAAGCCTCAGACCAACCACGAATAATACCCGTAGAACCGTCAAGTTCCCATTGCTTCTGACCATTATTAGAAGAATCAAACACCGTTCCAGTTTCATCCATTAAAGTTCCTTTATAACCAGCAAAAACCGCATCAACATTACATGGATATTCACCTCCCGCAGTTTGACCTGCATTTTTAAGTCCCTCTCTAACCAGCAAAGTATATATCTTATAATTTACACCACTTATCAATACGCTTCTAAAAGTCAGCCTTGGCAGCGTAGAACTATTTAAATAAGACCATAATGAGGGATAATTTTCTCCACTAAGAATTTTTTTTATAGTTATATCCTGATCTTCTGGAAAACCCGGCTTATTAACTATTTCACTAATATAAGAGGTCTTCAAATAATTATCAATAGTTAAACTGTCTATGGCATATTGTTCAGCATAAGGTTTAGGAGGTGTTACTTCGATATCATTATCGTCATCTTTATTACAAGAACTCACTGCGACAGCAGCAATTAAAAAAATAAAATAAAACTTAATTTTGCTCATTATTTAGGTATAGTTTAGGCCACAAATATACATTAATGATTTACTTTTGTAAAGTATTTAACTCCGATTTTAGAAAAATTCATGAGAATAGACAAATATTTATGGTGCGTAAGGTATTACAAAACCAGAAACATGGTTACTGAGGCATGTAAAAAAAATCATATCACAGTAAACGGCATCGTTGCAAAGCCTTCGAAGGAAGTTTTTCCTACTGATAAAATCACCTTTAGAAAAGATCAAATCACGCAGATAATCACCGTTCTTGACATTCCAGAGAGCCGAGTGGGCGCAAAACTTGTAGATATTTACCGAAAAAACGAAACACCAGCCGAAGCTTATGCTCATTTAGAATTATTGAAATTATCCAAAGAGCATTATAGAAAAACTGGAACAGGAAGACCTACAAAAAAAGACCGAAGAGATATTGATGAATTTGGAAATGACATTTCCGATGAAGATGAAACAGATTAAATCAATTTAAATTATCAGTTTAGATCTTGAATTGATGACATCAATTCAGCTAACTTTTTTATCTTTGAAAAAATAAAACTAATTCGCCATGAGCAAAAATATAATCCTCACCAATCAGCAAATTGAGCATACAACCAAAAGAATAGCTTATCAAATCTATGAAACTTTTGTTGAGGATGAAGAAATAGTGATTGCGGGAATTACTGACAATGGTTTTATTTTTGCCAAAAAAATTGCTGATGCATTAACAGCGATTTCTCCAATCAAAGTTTCACTTTGTGAAGTTCACACAAACAAACAAAATCCAGAACTGCCAATAACTACTTCTTTGACAAAAGAACAGTACAGCAACAAAGGATTAGTACTTGTAGATGACGTATTGAGTTCGGGAGCTACTTTAATATATGCTGTAAAACATTTTTTAGACGTTCCTTTAAAAAAGTTCAAAACCGTTGTTCTTGTTGACAGAAACCACAAAAAATTCCCAATTAAGGCCGATTTTAAAGGAATATCACTTTCTACTTCTCTATTAGAACATGTTGATGTTGTTCTTGGAAACGACGGAAATAGTTATGCCAGCCTAAGTTAATAGATTTAGAATATCATTTACCGTTTCTTCGATAGATTTATCATCTACATTCACTTTATGCTGTGCGTGGTTGTAATAGTAACTTCTATCAAAAAGATGCTTAGCAATAAACTCTTTCATTTCTTCCTCATTTTTATCTGCAATCAGAGGTCTTTTGCTTTTATTGGCTACTAATCTATTAAATAAAGTCTCAATAGATGCTTTTAAATAAATAGAAACAACCCCATCTTCAATTAGCAGTTCATGATTGTTAGCATAACACGGGGTTCCTCCGCCAAGTCCTATTATAATTTCATCCGGAGAATTCAATAATTCAAGAAAATAAGCACGTTCTAGCTTTCTAAAATGAATCTCACCTTGGGTTTCAAAAATATCTTTTATAGACATTTTTGTTTTTTCTTCGATATATTCATCTAAATCGACATAGGGCTTTGCAATCATTCCCGAAAGTTTTTGTGCAATTGTCGACTTACCGCAACCCATATAACCTAACAATATAATTTTTTTCATTTGAATAAGCCCTTACAAATTAAGGCGTTAAGATTATTTGTTTAAAAAAGACAAATTTATAATAATTTTGCTTGGAATCTTCGAAAAAAAGTCCTTATATTTGCACCCGCATTCAAGAAACGAAATGACTCGATAGCTCAGTCGGTAGAGCACATCACTTTTAATGATGGGGTCCTGGGTTCGAGCCCCAGTCGGGTCACAAATTATGTGACTAAAGCATAAGTTTCTTGAAGCAATGACTCGATAGCTCAGTCGGTAGAGCACATCACTTTTAATGATGGGGTCCTGGGTTCGAGCCCCAGTCGGGTCAC
>NZ_JBDLZZ010000010.1:0-108556 GCF_040049115.1 Flavobacterium aestuarii | reverse complement strand
AAAACATAGAGACGTTGCTTGCAACGTCTCTATCTGTTTTCGGCCATGTGGAGAAACGGTAGACTCGCCATCTTGAGGGGGTGGTGCTCGCAAGAGCGTGAGGGTTCAAATCCCTCCATGGTCACAAATAGCATCTATTTTATTGACTTTACAATAATTTTGCTGCACATTTGCTACACATTTAAAAAAAACGTTCTAATCCAGAGCGTTTTTTTATTTAATAAATTATACATTAGAATAAACCTCTATTCAAGAATCTAAGATAAACCTCCATCTAAGATCAGCTTAAGCAAAAAAACATGATTCTAAATATTAATAATTAATTATGATAATAAAAGTAAAGTCTTTATTAATATTGTAGTATTTTTAATTTATTTTTTCAACTATATTTATTTAACTATTGCAGTAACAACCATTAATTAAAAATAGTTTTTAAAATGTACACCCCTAACAACCTAAACCTCGCAAAAAAATATGAATTTCATAAAATCAAGTCACTATAATTCAGTAAAACAGTATGAAAAGATACTATTTCAATTTCTATTTTAGAATCTACAATCTTGCTTTTCAAAAACAAATTATACAACAAGAGCATTTTATTTCTATTTCTCAAAAATAGAATCGATCTATAATGTCTCTTTCCAAAAAAACACAACCAATTAATGAGACAAACAATTCTATTATTTGTATGCTGCTTTCTTTTTTTATCAAATACTTTACAGGCACAAATATCAGGCACAGTTAAAGGATATGTAACAGATACCATAAACAATTCTACTTTAACCAACGCCTCAGTCTCTTTGTTAAGAGCCCAAGATTCTATTTTAGTAAAATTTACCAGAGCTAAAGAAAATGGTTCTTTTGAGTTGAATAATATTAAAGCCGGCAAATTTATTTTACTGATTTCTTATCCCAAATATGCTGATTTTGTAGATCAATTTTCTGTTGATTCCACAAAGTTAATCCAAGATTATGGTAAAATTAATTTGGCTGACAAAGGAAGATTACTATCCGAAGTAATTATAAAAGGCAATAGAGCCGCCATGAAAATCAAAGGAGACACATTAGAATTTGATCCAAAAGCATTTAAAATAGAACCTAATGCAAAAGTGGAAGATCTGATAAAACAATTCCCAGGAATACAAATTGATAAGGATGGAAAAATTACCGCCCAAGGCGAAACTGTAACCAAAGTTTTGGTTGATGGTGAAGAATTTTTTGGTGATGATCCCACTTTAGTTACAAAAAATCTACGTGCGGACATGGTTGATAAAGTACAATTGTATGACAAAAAAAGTGATCAAGCCGCTTTTACAGGAATTGATGATGGCCAGAAAACCAAAACGCTGAATGTTAAACTTAAAGAAGATAAAAAAAATGGTCATTTTGGGAAAGTAGAACTTGGAGGAGGAACTGATAATTTTTACAAAGGCCAAGCCATGATTAATAAATTTTGGGATAAGAAAAAATTAGCAGCTTATGGTATTTTTGGCAACACAGGACAAGTAGGATTAGGATGGGGAGATAAAGATAAATATGGCCAAAGCAGTTATCAAGTAACTGATGACGGAGGTATTTATTTTTCAAACAATGGAAATGATGAATTGGACAGTTGGGACGGACAATTTAATGGTGAAGGAATTCCAACAGCTCAAACTGGTGGCATACATTTTGACAATAAATGGAACAGCGATAAAGAATCTATCAATATAAATTATAAAATTGGCGATATCAAACTTTCAGGAGACCGCAATGATATTAACCAGCAGAATTTAAGTTCCAGCAGCATTTATAATACTTCAGACAAGAGTTTTGAGAAAAACATGACTAAAAACAAACTTGACCTTGCTTATGAAATTAAAATTGATACTACTTTAACTTTAAAATTAAATGTAGATGGATTATTTAAAAAAAGTAATTCAAGTGATGCAGAAATGCGAAAAGGTACTGACGAACAAGGTAACCAATTGAATAATTTGAAGCAGACAACTACAAACGATGTAGATGATAAAGTATTTAATATAAACACATTATTGACTAAAAGACTTAAAAAAACAGGCCGAACATTCTCTCTTAATTTAAACCAATCAAGTTCTGATAGCAAAAGTGATGGTTATTTAAACTCTATAGCTGAATTTTTTACACCAGCTGTAATTGTTCCCGATAGTACCAAAATAGTCAATCAAAACAAAGTCAACAATATTCGCAATACAGCTTTTAAATCAAATTTGATTTATACCGAACCTTTATCCAAGAGCCTTACTGTAGTTCTTAATTATGGATTCAACTTTAGCAACGGAAAATCTGATCGTAAATCTTTTAACCAATCTTCAAATGGCGACTATAGTATTTTGGATCCCATCTTTAGTAATAATTATGAATTAGACCAAACGATAAACCAAATTGGAGCGATTTTTAACTACAAAAAAAACAAAACTGTTTTTTCTTTTGGTTCTAAATTTAGCGGTGTAAACTTTAAGCAATATGATGTTTATAGAGATAGTTCTTTTAAGCGAAAATTTATCAACTACATGCCTCAGATAAACTATCAATATAATTTTAAACAAAGAGAATCATTACGTCTATCATATAACGGAAACACAGATCAGCCAACATTAGAACAAATACAACCGATAGCAAATAATCAAAACCCATTAAATACGATTTTAGGTAATCCTAATTTAGATCCATCTTTTAGAAATAATTTTAGAGGTAATTATTATTCATACAAAGTGCTTAGCAATCAATATTTTTCGGTTGGTGGATCGTATAATTTTACGCTAAATCCAATAGTAAGTAATGTGGTTACAAATGATAGAGGACAAAGTATTTCTCAATTTATTAACCTAGACAACAAAGCTACAACAGGTTATTCTTTGAGTAGTGTTTTTGGAAAAACAATCAAAGCCATAGACATGACAGCAGGAATTGGTTTAAGTGCCAGTAAAAATGTAAACTATAATTACATCAATACACAGCTAAATCAAACTAAAAATTCAACTTATACCTTTAATTTAGAATTTTCAAAGCAGAAAGAAAAAAAATACAATTTTAGTGCCTACTTCGGACCCACTTACAACGTTGCTAATGCAAGCATCAACGAAAATAGTGATAGTAATGGCTGGGGATTTATTGGAAATTTCTGGTCTAGTGTACATTTACCTTTAAAGCTAGAAATTAGCACAGATGGTAATTATCAATATAATGGAAAAACGCAAGTGATTCAGGAAACCTTTGAACGTTTTATCTGGAATGCTTCTATCACCAAAAAATTCTTAAAATCAGATAATTTAAGAGTTTCTATAACAGGAAGAGATCTTTTGAATCAAAATGTTGGATTTAATCGTTCGGCATATAATGGAAACATCAACCAAAGTACTTATACCACTATCCAAAGATACTTTATGTTCTCTGTAAGCTGGGATTTCAGCAAAATGGGCGGAGGAGAAATTAAACAAAACTAAAACCATGAAAACAATAATAAATCGCATCTTAATTTTAATAATCGTATTGACAAGCTGCAATACTTTTTCACAAAATCAGCACTTTGTACAAAATGGCGTAATCGAATTTGAAAAAAAATCGAATATGTATGCTTTGATTACAAAAAAAATAAAAGGAGAAACTGATAGTTATTATCAAGCTGCTTTTGAAAGTTATAAAAAAACCAATCCACAATTTAAAACTACAAAAAGCATTCTCAGTTTTTCAAAAAACAAGAGTTTATACAAATGGGATGAAACCAATCAGTCAGCAAATAACAGCTGGATTGGTGATGATGCAATGGCTAATTTAAAAAATATTATCGCCACAGATCTTGATACAAAAACCAGTATTACACAAAAAAACGTTTATGACGATTTATACTTAGTCAAAGACAGTTTACGCAAAATTGATTGGAAAATTACCGATGAAACAAGAGAAATTGCAGGTTATGAATGCCGCAGAGCAAATGCTATAGTTCTCGATTCTGTTTATGTTGTTGCCTATTACACTATTCAAATTCCATTTGCTGGCGGTCCTGAATCTTTTACAGGATTACCCGGAACAATTTTAGGATTGGCCATGCCACATGAAAATATGACTTGGTTCGCTACAAAAGTTACAGAAATTCCAGTTTCTGACAAAGATTTAGCCCCGCCAATTAAAGGTAAACCTACTGACAATAAAGGACTAAACAAAATACTTTTGGATGCCTTGAAAGACTGGGGAAAATGGGCAAGAAAAACATTACAAGCCTACTCTTTATAACTAGCTAATAAAACTTATTTCATACGCAAAGACTAATCTAAATGGTTCCTGAGACTTCCATAATATATCAATGGAGCCAGCTTAGTAGAGAATTCAAGAATTGCATTTATCAGAACAAATATAACGGAAGGCAATAGATCTACAAAAATCATTAATAAATATAAAAGGTTCGAATTCTGTACCTTCAAGGTCACTAATTTAGACCATATTAATCGTAAACCTCTGTACTGGCAGAGGTTTTTCTATTTTAATAAAACTCATCTCTTTATATAGTACACAAATTCTGGATTTTTCTTAATCTTATGATTTTTATCATCTCTATTTGTGCTAAAACCAAATAATTTTGTTCCGCATTTAAAATCAATAGTTCTTCCTTGTAATTAAGCACTAATTAAAATAGTGTAATTTTACTTGGAGACTTCTTTTAGAAAAAAAAAGAATTTGACTGCATCTTTCTTTATGAATGTTTCCTTATTTGAATTTTTCAATTCATTTAATATTTTTAATTTCATAATTAGCTTACATACAATTATTATCTAGTGATTTAATCCGACTAAAAATTAACCAGTAAACAGCACAATAATGCTAGACAAAATTTTCAAACTTCGGGAAAGAAACACTTCTTTCAAACAGGAAGCCATTGGCGGAACTGTTACTTTTTTAACAATGGCCTATATCATTTTTGTAAATCCCAATATCCTTTCGGCAGCAGGAATGGACAAGGCGGCACTTATTAGTGTTACCTGCATCGCTGCAATTGTAGGAACCCTTTTGGTTGGTCTTTGGGCAAATGTTCCTTTTGCAATGGCTCCTGGAATGGGACTCAACGCAATGTTTGCCTTCACACTTGTAATGAGCGACGGCGCCACATGGCAGCAGGCACTGGGCGTGGTTACTCTGTCAGGAATAGTTTTTGTTCTTATTTCGATTCTCGGAATCCGCCACAAAATAGTCGATGCCATACCCGAATCGCTCCGAGTCGCAATTGGTGCTGGTATCGGACTGTTTATCGCTTTTATTGGCTTTAAACAAATGGGGCTCATCGTTGCCAATCCTGCCACTTTGGTAGGTCTAGGTAAATTTACTCCGGCAGTGGTCATTGGACTGATCGCTTTCATTATCACTGTGTTTTTGGAAATCCGAAAAGTAAAAGGTTCTATCCTGATTGGAATTCTGACAGCAACTGTTCTTGGCTTTATTTTTGACGACTCTATAAAAATGCCTGCAGAATTAATAAGCACACCTCCATCCATAGCACCAGTCTTTGGTCAATTAGAAATTTTATCAGTCCTAAAAATCACTTTCATTGCTCCTATATTTTCTTTCTTGTTCGTAAATCTATTTGACTCGATAGGAACCGCTATTGCCTGTTCTATGGAAGCAGGACTGATTAATAAAGAAGGAAAGATGCCTCACATCAAAAAAGTCCTGGAAGCCGATGCTGTTGCGACAGCTTTCAGTGGTGTTTTAGGAACCAGCAGTACTGTGACTTATATAGAATCGGCAGCAGGGATTGCCAATGGCGCCAGAACTGGATTGAGCTCTGTTTTTACAGCTGGCTTATTCTTTCTTGCCATGTTCTTCGCACCTGTAATCGGAATCGTTCCTGCTTATGCCACAGCTCCAGCACTTATTCTGGTTGGAATTTTTATGGCAAAACACTTAGCTAAAATTAATTTCACAGAACTTTATATCGCCGTACCTACTTTTCTGACCTTAATTTTAATGCCGTTGACTTATAGTATCAGTTCTGGAATTGCATACGGTTTTTCATCCTATGTTATTTTATGTCTTGCAACGAAAAATACAGACAAGGTTCATCCAATCATGTGGGGAATTGGACTCTTCTCAATATTGGAAATCATCATTTCACAAATGCACTAACTTTAAATTCTAAAATCTATCAATTTTATGAAAATTAAGCATTTATTATTAGCTCTTTTATTTTCTTATTGCGCCAAAGCACAGGAAGCACAGCTCCATTATGATTTTTTACCCGAAAGGCAGTATACAACTTTTACATTCGAATTTTTTAAGCCAGACAAACTGGGAAGCACATTTTTCTTTACTGATTTCAACTTCGGACGCAGCGATTCAGCCAATCTGGCTTACTTCGAAATTGCCCGGAAATTTAATATCCCAAATGATTTTATCAATGGGCTTAATTTTCATATTGAATATAATGACGGTTTTTTAATGACCGATGACAAAGAAAACAGCCCAGAGAATCCGCTTGGTTTTCCAATTAATCGTGCTTATTTGGCTGGTTTAGGCTTCCCTATCAAAATCGGAAATTTCACACTGAACACAAGTTATTTATACAAAAACACACATGGATCATCTGGAATCGACGGGCAATTTACCGCTGTCTGGTTCCAAAACTTATTTAACAATAAAGTAACGATAAGAGGGTTTCTCGATTTCTGGTCTGAAGATAGAGCTGATGGTTCGAGCAAAAAAGCAATTTTATTGACCGAACCACAATTCCTCTATAATTTCAGCAAAAGCTTCTCTCTCGGTTCAGAAATCGAAATCAGCAATAACTTTCTTCCATCAGAAGAATTTGAAGTATTCCCAACTGTTATGGCAAAATACGCATTCTAAATTTTTTCTTTATAAATACTATAAGGCAATAGGATTAAATTTCTTATTGCCTTTTTTTTGTATAAAACTTCATTGCAGCACAAAGCAGTAAACAAACGAGGCTCAGTAATTTTGCTTTTATTTTTAGCTATAAAATTCTAAATCATAAAAACCCCTACACGCTTGAACTGCATGGTTTTATGACAGGCTTAAAATCAAGAAGTTTCATCCCCTGCCGTTATAAATCACAAAAAATTTCACGAATCAGTTTGTGTAATTTGGAGCAGTTCTTTTAAAATCTCAAAGGCAAATGCATTTGGACGAAAAGTTTTCGGGTAAGTTGTAACCAATAAATAATAAAAAAAGTTATAACTTTCAACTTCCTAATTGTAAAAATGAATCTGATGACTACACTGCTCATAAACAAAAAGAAGCATACAATCGATGTTGATCCCGAAATGCCTTTGCTCTGGGCTATTAGAGATATCATTGGACTTACGGGTACTAAATTTGGATGTGGCATTGGCGCTTGTGGTGCCTGCAAAGTGCTGGTAGACAATGTTGCCGCATATTCCTGCTTGACACCAGTTTCGATGGCTGTAGGCAAAAGCATTACTACTATTGAAGGAACTTCTGAAAATTTACAATTACTGCAGAAAGCCTGGGAGGAATTCAATGTACCACAATGTGGCTATTGCCAGCCTGGACAACTAATCACGGCTGCTTCTCTGCTCAATTCTAACAAAAACCCTTCTGATACTGATATCGATGATGCTATGAGCGGTAATATTTGCCGTTGTGGTACTTATCAGCGTATTAAAAACGCCATTAAACACACTGTAGAACTTAAAAACAAACGCTAGTCATGAGTGATATTCAAAATGTAAGCCGCAGAGTTTTCATCAGAAACATAGGATTGGCATCGGGTGGATTAATACTGGGGTGTAATTATAATTTACTTGCTAGTGATGCAATAACAGGAAGCCTGACGGAATTCAACCCGAATCTATTTGTACAATTAAATTCAGATGGAAGCCTTATCATAGTTGCTTCACGCTCTGAAATGGGCAATGGAGTGCGTACGTCATTAACCTCAGTCGTAGCAGATGAAATGGAAGCTGACTGGAATAAAGTTTCGGTCAAGCAGGCCGTTGGCGATGCTAAATATGGTGACCAGAACACAGATGGTTCCCGAAGCATAGTGGGTTTTTATGATGTTATGCGAAAAATGGGGGCAATGACCCGAATGATGCTGATAACCGCTGCCGCAAAAAAGTGGCAGGTTAATGAAAGTGAATGCATCGCTCAGAACCACTTTATTACTCATTCCAGTGGAAAAAAAATTGGTTTTGGAGAATTGGTTGATATTGTAACAACCTTGCCTGTCCCAACCAATATTATTTATAAAAACCCAAAAGATTTTAAATACATTGGTAAAAACCTGAAAAGCATAGATGTAAAAGATTTTGCAAACGGGAGTGCTGTTTTCGGAATCGACAAGCGTTTACCCAATATGAAAGTCGTTGCTATAGCGCGATGTCCTGTAGCTTTTGGTACCGTTAAGTCATTCGATAAAACGGCCGCAATGAAAATTAAAGGCGTAGAGAATGTCATTGAAATCCTAAGAATTGACAAACCTTTTGGCCCATTGGGAGGTATTGCAGTTATTGCGACTAATACCTGGGCAGCGTTTAAAGGAAAAGAAGCGCTGGAAATTAAATGGAATTATGGCAAAAACGAAGGCTATGATTCAGAAAAATATATGTCTGAGTTAACAGAAAGAGTTCATACAAATGGAAAAGTTGAAAAAGAAACTGGAGATGTAACCAAAGCTTTCAGTGAAGCAGCAAAAATTGTTGAAAGCACTTTTCAATTGCCTCATTTAGCGCATGCTCCAATGGAAGTTCCCAATGCGGTGGCTTGGGTTCAAGGAGACAGCTGCGAAGTATGGGCACCTACACAGTCTCCGCAAGATGCCCGAGACGAAGTGGCCGCATATCTGGGATGTACTATTGATAAAGTCACGCTGAATGTTACTTTCTTAGGAGGTGGTTTTGGCCGAAAATCAAAACCCGATTTTATTGTAGAAGCAGTTATGATTTCAAAAGCCATCAACGCTCCAGTTCAGGTAGTATGGACAAGAGAAGATGACATTAAACATGGTTATTATCACACGGTAAGTGCACAATACATGAAAGCATCATTGGATGCACAGGGCAATGTTACGGGCTGGCTGCATCGATCGGCGTTTCCATCTATCATGTCTACTTTCAGTCCTGGAACTGAATATCCAGCAGGATGGGAAGCTGGCAGTGCTGCTGATGTTCCTTTTGATATAAAGAATTTCAAAGTTGAGTCGGGACAGGCTCCTGCTATGGTCCGAATTGGCTGGATGCGATCTGTTATTAATATTCTTCATGGTTTTTCTATCAATGTTTTTGCCGATGAACTGGCTTATGCCGCTAAGCAGGATCCGCTTGATTTCAGGCTTAAATTAATAGGAAGTGACCGCATCGAAGACACCAGAGATCCTATGAAATATGATACTGCACGCCTAAAAAATGTTTTGAAACGCGCTGCAAAAAATGCAAATTGGGATAAACCTTTGCCAAAAGGACATGCTTGTGGCTTAGCTGTTCATTACAGCTTTTATTCGTATGTAGCATCGGTAGCAGAAGTATCAATTGTAGATGACAAAGTAAAAGTTCACAATATATACACAGTTATTGACTGCGGTACAGCAGTTAATAAAAATACAATCACATCACAATTGGAAGGCGCTGCAATTTTTGGAATGTCTATTGCCTATTACGGAAAAATAACTGCCAAGGATGGAGCCATCGAACAAAACAGCTATAGTGACTACCGAATGATCCGTATGAATGAAATTCCAAAAGTTCACGTGGAAATTATTGAAAGTACTGATAAGCCAACCGGAGTGGGTGAACCTGGCGTTCCTGTAATTGCCCCCGCCATCATTAATGCGATATTTAAGCTAACTGGAAAACGATATTACAATTTGCCTTTGAGCGATTATGATTTAGTATAAAAAAACATGACTGTCCGCAAAAATACCATGTATTTTTTTCGCCACTGATTACACAGATTTCATTACTGTTTTTTAAAAAATCTGTGTAAATCTTTTTAATCTGTGGCTAATTCGATCTGCTTGGTATTAGTTAACGATAGTCATATAAAAAAATTAAAACGAATATTTATATTAATGAACAACTGGATTGAACTATTACAGGAATTTAAAGCCCAAAAAAAGCCTGCAGCATTAGTTACTATTACTAAAATTCTAGGCTCCGCTCCCTGCAGAATATGCTCCAGAATGATTGTGACACCGCAAAAAGATTTTTTTGGAACCATTGGTGGCGGAAAATTAGAATTTCAGGTAATCGATGAAGCAGTCCGATCTATCAGGGAAAACAAAATTTTAGAATGCACTTACACGCTGGGACCAGAATTTGAACAGTGCTGTGGCGGAAAAGTAGAATTAATTATTGAACCCATGAATCAATCCCCTGAATTATACATCTTTGGAGCTGGACACATCGGCGTGGCTATCTGTCAGGTTTTAAAAGATACTCCTTTTTCAATAACGCTTCTAGATACCAGGGAAAACTGGAAAGAAACTATTGCAATTGACCCGGCAGTTAATTATAGTGATGTTCCTTTTGACCTGTATAAGCAGACTGTCAATTGGGGACCAAACTGCTACGTGGTCATACTGACCCACGATCACAGGCTCGATTTTGAAATTACGGCTTTGGCACTGCATGAAAAAACAAAATATATCGGCTTAATTGGAAGCAAAACCAAGAAAAACAAATTCAACAATATGCTGATAAATGAATTAAACTTTAAAGCAGGAATCTCACCAGTCCACTGCCCTATCGGATTAGATCTTGGCGGTAATTCTCCAAAAGAAATTGCCATAAGCATCGCCTCAGAATTACTCAAAGCTTATTATGAGAAATGACACTGCATTTATATTATTGGCAGGAGGCAAATCCGAAAGGATGGGTATTGCAAAAGGATTGCTTCCATACAATAACAGCTACTGGATTCTGGAACAAATTGAACGCATTTCGACAGCAGCAGTAAACGAAGTTTATATTGGATTAGGATATTATTTTCAAGAATACATAGACAAAATACCTTTGCTAAAACAAGCACAATCAGAGTTTGTGATTTATAAAGGAATCCAGATTAGAACTGTCATCAACAAAAATCCAGAGCTGGGTTCTTTTTCTACCCTTCAAAGCGTTTTACAGCACATCCCAAAAAACAAAACAGTATTGCTAAACCCTATTGATACTCCAATATTAAATTCCGCCGAATTACAGATTATTATCGAAACCCAGAATCAAATTGTGCTTCCAAATTTTGAAGGCAAAAATGGGCATCCTATAAAATTACATTCTGACTTTTGGAAGCTATTGCTTCAGCTAAACCCAGCGGATAAAAACAGCCGTTTGGATTTTGAAATCAAAAAAACAAATCCTGCAGAAATTACAACAATTAGTGTAACCGATTCTTCTATCCTAAAAAATTTAAATACTACAGAAGATTGGGCTGAATTTTCTAAAACATAAAAAAAGCATCTCAAATTATCGAGATGCTTTTCATAAATTAAATTCAGGCTTATTTCTTAATCAATTCCTGTAATGGTTTTAGCTGTTCCATATCAATTTTGGATTCTTTCAAAACCGAAATCATATTCATAATATTGGTAGGATTCATATCTTTTCCTAACACTCTGACAATTGCAAAACCTGCATCATTTTTATTGGCAAAAAACACAAATTCATTGATATGATCATCTGATCCCACATAGGTTACAGATGCTCCTTGCTTGCCTGAGCTAAACTTCATCAGCTGCTGGTACTTTGGATCTTTTAGGATCAGATTTACTTTAGCCCGTTCCGTCTCGAATTGCGATTTGTTCTTGTCATTTAATTTAAAAGCCAAAACATTTATCTTATCAAAAGACTGCAGTGCTTCGCTTTGAGCTGCAGTCAATTTAGCTTTATCCACATCGAGAATATTGGAAGAAATATCTAAGGCAATAAAATCTTTGTTCTCAGTGTTTTCAACAAAGTATTTTTGCAACGTAGGCTCCGAATTACAGCTGCCGAAGACTAAGCTCACAAGCAGTGTGATTATAAATACAATGATTTTCATCTTACTTTTTGCCTTTAGTTGCTTTTTTCAAGTCGTCACCTCCAGGAATCCTCATTTTATCAGTCAATACTGAAATTTCGTTCAGGTCAAAATCTCCAGTCAATGACATCAGCACTGTATCTTCCCCTTTGCTTCCTTCAACAAACATAAGCAGTTCTTTTATCTGAGTATCTTTGGCTCCCGATTTTACCATGATTTTAACATTTCTGCCTTTATCATTAATACGCATCAGTTCTTCTAAACCAGCCGTTTTGATATATTTCTCGGCTGTCAATTTCATTTCTCCCTCAATTTTGGAGTTTTGAGTCGTAAACACTTTTAAATTGTCCAATTTTTTAATCAGGTTCATATACTGCTGTGCTTCTTTATCAGAAACATCTACTTTTACCTTACTCATCAATTCGAACATTTTTTTGTTTACAACAATTGATGTTACTTCCTCCTGGCCGTCGAATTTATCGAATGCTGATTGTGCAAAAAACGGACTTGATACTAATACTGCTGCTAATACTATTATTAACTTCTTCATTTTATTTGATTTAATGATTGTTTTTAAAATTTAAATTCTCAATTGTGCTTGAATGCTCTAGAATCACTCTCGCGTTATTTTTATTATATTTTGGGCGTGTCCCTGCGGGTCGTGCTGTACGTTCCCGCTTCCCGATGAAAAATCGGGAGAGCTCCACTGCCATCACTCACGCAAAAAGCTGCGCCCTTATAATATTATTTGTGCCTTATTCAATAAAAACTTTTTCTTTGATCATTGAATACTCCTGCAGGTACTGCACACCTTCTACCCCAACATTTACATTAGCAGATAACATAGCCAATGCCTTTTGGGTTGCTTCAAAAGCCTTTTTAGGATCTTGATATGTCCCTAATTCCTGATTCTGTTTTGCTATACTGCTGTCATTACTATAAAAATAATAGGCTCCAGCTCCAGCCAAGACAGCAATCGATGCAGCTATTGAGAGCCAGACTGCATTTTTCCTTTTTGCAATTAGTGGCAGATCTTTCGATGATTTATCATTTTTTGCTTCGGCAAAATACCCAAATAAAGGCTTGTATTGTTCTAAATGTGGCGCAGCATCTGCTGATAAAAAATAGTTTTTCAACTCATTCTCTTCGGCAATACTTGTTTCTCCTTCAAAGTATTTTTCTAAAAGTGCTTCCATTTTATTGAACTCCATAACTGTGTGTTTTTAACATGTATTCCCTAATTGTTTTCCTTGCTCTCGAAAGTGCCACTCTAACGGCAGTTTCATTCATCTCTGTTATTTTTGCGATTTCAGTAAATTCGCATTGTTCTATATCTCTTAACTGAATAATTAACCGCTGCTGTTCTGGCAATTGATTGATAATTTTTTCGATCCATTTTAAACTATCAGTATCTTCAACTTGTTTATCTAAGCCTGGGGCTGCATCTGTAAAATTAGTATGTACAATTTTTAGATTCCCGGCTCTTTTTGATTTCAGCTGATCCAGACAATAATTTTTGGTCATCGTCATTGCCATTGCCTCAACACTATTAAACGTTTCTAAATTTTCATTCTTAGTCCATAATTTCACCAAAACTTCCTGGGTTGCATCTTCTGCTTCCTCGGTGCTTACAAGCAATCTCTTTGCCAATCGGAAAAGCTTATCCTTGAACGGATTGATTAAAAGCACAAAGTCATTTTGGTTCATAAATAGGGTTATATTAATCTGGTTATATAGTCAAGACGAGACACAATAATTTTTGTTACAAAAAAAAATAAATTAAACTAAAGTTAGTACTTTTACGTTGTAGATCTACAACATACAATATATGAAGACATCTTTCAAAGTTATCTTATTATTATTCCTGGCTTTTTTTATTTTGCAGAGTTGTGATGAAAAAGACATGGATGATGTTCCGCCACCAGCCAATCTCGAAGTCAATGACTTTATATGGAAAGGACTTAATTTATATTATTTATGGCAAGCTGATGTACCGAATTTAGCTGATAACCGTTTTGCAAACCAAAATGCTTTAAATATTTTTTTGCAAAAATATCCTAACCCCGAAAACTTATTTGATGCCCTTAGAGTAGATCCAAAAATAGATAGATTCAGCTGGATTGTGAGTGATTATCTGGAATTAGAAGGTGAGCTTCAAGGGACTACAAAAAATGATGGTGTGGATTTTGGTCTTTACTATAAAACTTCAAGCTCTAATGAAATTTATGGCTGGGTTCGTTATATAATATCCAATTCTGATGCTTCTGATAAAGATATTCAACGCGGTACTATTTTTTACGGAGTAAATGGAGTACAGCTTACAGATAAAAATTATCAGGATTTATTATTGAACTCTGAAAATTACACTCTAAATTTGGCCGATTTTAATAATGGAGCTATTACTCCTAACGGAAAATCAGTAAACCTTACAAAAACAGTTCTGAATGAAAATCCGATTTTAATTAATAAAATCATAGAAACTGGTGGCCATAAAATAGGCTATTTGATGTATAATGGCTTTTATCCAAATTATGACAAACAGCTAAATGAAGCTTTTGCTTCGCTAAAAGGAGTTACCGATTTAGTTTTAGATTTAAGATACAATTCTGGAGGCTCTATTCAGTCTGCTACTCGATTAGCAAGTATGATTACAGGCGAATCTACTACTGGCAAAGTATTTTCCAAAGAAAGATGGAATGATAAAATCAATGATTATTTCGAGTCGGAAGATCCAGATGCATTAAAAAATTTATTTGTTGATAAAATGACAATTGGCAGCTCTGAAATACCATTGAATAGATTGAATCTGAGCAAAGTGTATATTTTAACCACAAAAAGCACAGCTTCGGCTAGCGAACTGATTATAAATGGATTAAAACCCTATGCCGAAGTAGTACAAATTGGTGACATTACAACTGGAAAAAACGTAGGTTCAATAACTATATATGACTCCCCAACATTTGGAAAAGAAAACAGAAATCCAAGTCATCGGTATGCGATGCAGCCCATTGTTTTAAAAATCGTAAATGCAAATGACTATGGTGACTATTTTAATGGTCTATTACCAACTTATACTCTAAAAGAAAATTTAGCCAATTTAGGTATACTAGGAACAGCTTCAGAACCTTTATTGAGTACAGCCATTGGCAAAATCACAGGAAATGCTAAAATGCTGAAAACAACCAAAGGCAAACCATTTCTTTATTTTAATGATTCAAAATCAGTTAATAGACAAAATCAGATGTATATTGATAAAGCGCCACAAGGTCTCTTAAAATCTTTATAACAGAGTTGCAACAGAACATGATGGTGAAAATAATAATATCAGCAACGAATTCATTTGAAAAAATGAATCCAAAATAAAATAAATATTAATTTTTTTTAGATTTAAAATTGAACTAAAAATCAAACCATCAAAAAAGGCTTTCATCACTGAAAGCCTCTTTTTTTTCCAAAAACAACATCCTAATACGGTTAATTAAAAATAGAATACCACAACTATTAATTTAAAAACCGTATTGTACTAAAACTATTAAGCAAATATGTCATTGTATTAATTATTAAAATAGAATCCGTTTGGCCCTATTCCAACAGTTAATTCTTTTTGCAAAACCCCTGCTAGATTATAAATATAAGCTTTACTATCTGCTTTATAATCTCCGCTGTCTGCCAAGTAAATACGATTATTGTTAACCGCAAATCCATATAAATTAGCAACCGAAGAAGCTGTTACAATTGGTGTAGTTGAAGCCTCAGTAGCAGTTGTACTTATTCCGTAAACCGAATTATACACTGTGTAATAAATTTTATCATTGTAAATATCCATATATCCTGCTCCATCTAAAGCTTCAGGAAATGTAATTGTAGAAGTTGTTTTGTCTGATAATTTCACTTTCACTATCTCGCTTCTGCTGCCAAAAGGACCTCTCAAAATATACAAAATCCCATCTTTTTCTTCCATTGTATCTGCACTTGATCCGATTGTTATTGGTGTTTCAACCGCTTTTGTAGCAATATTTACAACCGATAATTTATCAGTGCTATAAGGCTCGGTAATGTATAATTTACCGTTCTTTTCTATAATTCTGTTGGCTGTTGTATTTACATTAATTTTAGATTCATATTTATTAGTTGCCAAATCAATAACGGCAACATAATCATCAGTATTACCTGTAATTACCGCTGGATCATCAGCAGGTTTTCCATATGGTGCATAAGTATTCGCATTGGTCACATACGCTTTACCATCTTTTATTACACCGTATCTTGGATTTTTAAGTCCTGTGTCAATTTTAGCTACTAACTTAAATGTATATCTGTTAACAACATTTATAACATTGGAACCGCCAGCAATAATGTAAGCATTGTCACCGCCAAAGAATATATTTTGAGCATACTTCCCAAGCAGGTCACCTCCATTTACTGCAGTATATGCATCTTTTGTAAAAACACTGAAATCATCATTGGAAAATGATACTGTTCCCTGACCAGCACTTCCTTCATTTAGAATAAAAAAACCATTGGCATAATCTCCTTTTGGAGTGTTGTCGTTGTTATCATCGTCATTTGAACAAGAAACAAATAACGAAATACCAAACGCTATTAAAAGTAATTTACTAATTTTCATAATATTAAAATTTTAAAGTTAAATACATGTTGAAATTTCGACCTGGCATAGGTCTGTTTTCCAGACTCTCATAATTTGCATTGAAAACATTCAAAACCTGAAAGCCTAGCTTAAAAGAATCCAAGAATTTAAAATCATAGTCGATTCCGAGATTGGAAACTGTATAGTCGTTTATGATTTCATCCGGATTATTATCAGCTCTGGTATAAACAAAACCATTGTACAAAAACTGATAATATGCGGTTATTTTATTTCGGGAGTACGAAACCGAAGCGGTGACTTTATTAAAAGGGACAAAGAAAAGCTGGTTTCCGGTTGCCGCATCTTCAGAAACCGTGTGAGCATAGGAAGCATTGGCTCCAAAATTATTCTTTCCGAATTGTTTTGTCCAAGCCAGTAATGTTTCAGCACCATAACTGTTGACTTTATCTTGATTTTTTGGAGTCCAAATACCATTTTTTCCCGGAACCCACTGCAGTAAATCTTTAATTTTGATATAATAAAAAGTCTGTGTCAGCGAAATATTTTTGAAAGTAAATACGTTCCCAATCTCCGCCTGATAAGAACTCTCGGGCTTTAAATCACGATTTCCTCCTGGTTCCCAATACAAATCATTAAAGGTTGGAATTCTGAAATTTCGAGACACATTTAATTTCAAATTGTACAGTTTGCTAAATTGATACGAAGACCCCAAAGAAAACAAAACAGGTGATTCGTAATTGTTTGTAAATTCTTTTCGAATACCAAACTCATTTTTCCAATGAGTCGAAAAGTCCTGTTTTACCAATAATGAAGCCGAACTAATTTCGCGTACGTGATTGCCAAAACCAGTTCCGTAACCATTGGTTCTATTATAATCTAAAATTCCGTTTATTTGGGTCGATTTAAATAATGCATATCCAAAATCGGCTTTGGCAATCAGACTTTCCGTTTTCCCGTAGGTATAATCATTGGTTGAATTATCGGCGAAATACTGATAATTTTCAAAAATATAAGCTGTTTTTAAATTCGTGGTAAATCTTCCAAAATTCCCGTCATATTCCAATAAATTACGGTTAAAACCATTAACGTATTTGCTTTTCATTTCAGACTCCGTCACCAAGGAAGTATTTCTGTCGGTGTTAGAGGTTTGGCTGTATAATTTGAAAATGTTTCTGTCATTAAGTTTATACCCCAAATTGGCGCTCACAGTAATTATATCGTATTGCCCGTTCTGGTTCCATCGCTGTTCACCTTGCCAGGTATATCGATCTAAATATTTATAATCATTGGTCGAGCTGTTTTTTGAAAATCCAATTTGGGCACTCCATTTTTCATTGGATATATTGGTTTTATAATTAATTCCAATCGTGTTAAAACTGCCATAATCCAGTTTTAAATTAGTATCAAATCGCTTATAAAAAGCCAAATCATTGTTCAAATGAACTGTCCCACCTATTGCGCCACTGCCGTAAATGATACTTCCTCCACCAGCTTTTACGCTGATTGAATTATAGTCAGAACCTGAAATGGTATTAAAATCAGTGCTTCCATTCATTTGGGAATTAATGTTGATTCCGTTCCAGATTACGGCAGTTTGGGACGAAGTTGTTCCCCTAAAGGAAACCGTCGAAAGCATTCCGCGCCCGTATTCCTTGAAATAAAGCGTAGAATTGAAGTTTAATAAATCAGTTAGTAAAGCTTCATTTTTATTGATAATGGAATCATTAAGCTTTAAAACCGACTGTGAATTGGAGTATTTTTTAAGATTTGCGTCAGAAACTATAACTTCCTTTAAATTATTTATAGAGTCATTCTGTGCCGAAACGAATTGGCACATTAATACAAAAAGGCTAAAAAGTAGTTTTCTTACTGTCATAATCTCTGAACCTTTTTTCCCGAAGGTTCGATATTTGTTAAGAAAGAAGGCAGGTCTCCTGGCTTGCGTCTTGTTGTTTGCCTTCCCATCTGAAGTTTGAAATTAGAGGTTCGAAATAAGAAGTAATACACTTCTAAAATCTAACTTCTAAAATTCCACTTTCAAACAGTGGCGTAGTAGATAACAACAAGCTTTGTAGCTTACAGTTGCGGGAACAGCTTAGGTTTTGAACCTAATTCCCTTTTAATGTGCTTTCACAAAAAGTAAAAGCACAACCTTAATTCGGGTGCAAATATAGCAGAAATGAATTTACAAATCCTAGAGTTTTATTTTTTATATTTGTTATAAACAATTTCATTATGGAAACTTTAATCGTACATCCTAAAAACAATGAGGAAAAAAAAGTAGTCAAAGCTTTTCTTGAAGCATTGAAAATAAAGTTTGAAAATCAACCGAATGATTCATCTGAAAGCCCTTATGATCCTGATTTTGTGGCGATGGTTGAAGAAAATAGAGAAGATTACAAAGCTGGAAAAGGTATCAAGATTGATCTAGATGATATATGGAAATAATCTTCGTTCCAAAATCTAAATCCGATTTGGATTATTTTAAAAAGACAAATAATCAAATCATTTTAAAGAAAATCAAACAGATTTTAGAGTCCATTCAGGAAACTCCTTATGAAAATTAATCTCGAACATAGGTTAGTATATGAAGTACTTGAAAAGGACAGCGTTATTTTAATTCACTCTTTGAAAGGTCATTACTAAAAAGTCAAATGTTTAAATTTCAATTTTTACAACAGCTCCAAAATCCAATTTTGATTTAAAAGCTTCCTGCAAAGGAAGATTATTTACTTTACATAAAACACTTCGGATAACTCCGGCATGTGCCACAATAATTAACGGTTTATCCCATTTTTTTGCCAATTCATTTTCTAGAAAATCTAAAACTCTTTCATTCAAATCAACAAAAGATTCCCCATTGGGAACCCGAACATTTACGAAATCTTCCATCCACGGATTTAAAATTTCCTGCGGAATAGCATTCCAACTTTGCAATTCCCAATCCCCAAAATGCATTTCCATCAATCGTGAATCCTCAGTAATTGAATCAGCCAAAATATTCTCCTGAATATGTTTCGCCAAAACCACACAACGTTGCAATGGACTGCAATACAAAACCGCTTCCTGTGGCAATTGGCTCAAAATGGTTTCAAAAATCACATCATAAGGCTCACGAATTCCAACATCGCTCTGACCATAGCAGATTCCTTTTTCGCAAACCGTTTCGGTGTGGCGGACTAAATAAACTTCCATATCGCAATAATTGACAGATAAAAAACCACTTCACACACTTGTTGTGTCGCGCCCAAACAATCTCCGGTATAACCGTCAATCCATTTTTGAAAATAACGTGCAAGAAAAAATCGAGCTATAAAAACAGGTAGTAAAGCCAACAACATTTGCCATTGAAAAAATGACAAAATCATAAGTGGCAACAACCCAAAAAAGAAAGCTCCAACTACTTCTTTCCAAGAAAAATTCTGAGCAATGGGTTTGCTTTTGCTCGATGTATCTTCCCTCGAATATTCGTGAGTAAAAACAATTGAAATAGCGGAAAGACGGCTTACCGAATGAGCGGAAACAAAGAGCAAAAGATTGCAGATTACAGACTGCAGATTAACGATTTCAGATTTTGAAACAACACTTAAAATCGCTTGAAATTTCAGCAAGAACAACAAAACTACACCAATCGCTCCATACGCTCCAATGGCACTGTCCTTCATTATCAAAAGGATTTTTTCCTTTGTCCAGCCTCCTCCAAAACCATCGCAGACATCGGCAAAACCATCTTCGTGAAAAGCACCTGTTGTTAAAATTCCTGCAATAATCGAAAGTATTACAGCAATTTCATCAGAAAATAAAATAGCCGATAAATAATGAACCACGAATGAAATTCCACCAACAATCCAGCCAATCAGCGGAAAATATCGGGAAGCTTTGTTTAAATATTCGGGATTATGATCGATGTTTTTTGGACACGGAATTCGGGTGTAAAACATTAATGCCGTGAAAAATATGTGTAATTGTTTTTTCATACTTTATTCAATAAAACGATTTAATTATTCAAATTCATTTATCATCAATCTTTTTAAACCCAAATTTTAGAATAAATTCATCGTATTCCTCTTGAAATGTTTTCCTTTTATGATGCTCCTCTTGGTTTTTGATATAAGTTCTAACTTTATCAATAACCGATTCCGAAACCGAAACTGCAAAATATTCATCCTGCCACTGAAATTTTTCTTTAATCAATTCATTTTTGTTAATCCAAAAAGAAGATTCCCCTTTTATAAGTTGCATAACTTTCTGAATATTTTGATCCACTCCCAAAGAAATCAAACAATGACAATGATCCGAATATCCGTTTATAAAATCAATGAAAATTCCTTTTTGAATCGCATTTTCTCTTATATGGTTCCAAACTTTTTGGCGTAATTCAATTGAATTTAAATAGGGAATTCTGTTTTTAGTACTCCAAACACAATGAATATAAACTTTTACAAATGGCATATATATGTTTTTAAAATTCTTTATAAATTTTGGCTAAAGCCAATTAGAAATCAAAATTTTGTATCCAATAGCTAAAGCTATTGGCAATTCAATATTTTGATGCTCTCAATTCTCCCCAGATTCTCTAAAATTATCTTCTCTTCAAAATTCATCCTAATGAAAAACAAATTTCAATTGCCTCCAGATTTATCCAAAAACTAATCACTTTAAAACATTTCCCTCAATTAGAAATTCTATTTTGAATTGCCTCCAGATTCATCTGGAGGAACTAGATTAGCATTTGCTCAAATTGGCTTTAGCCAAAATAACTGTAATTATTTTTTACTAACACCTGCCGATTCAAAACTCGCCATTTCATTCAAAAAACAAACCGCAGATTGAATAATTGGAAATGCTATAGCACAACCTGTCCCCTCTCCCAAACGCAAATCCAATTGCAACAATGCCTTTACACCCAAATAATCCAATATTTTTTGATGTCCTTTCTCTGCTGATGAATGACAGAATATCGCATTATCTTTAACTGATGGATTCATTTGATAGGCTATTAAAAAAGCGACCGTACAAATAAAACCATCCACAAGAATAAGCATATTATTTTCCTTTGCCTGAAGCATTCCACCAGCCATTTGCATAATTTCAAATCCTCCGAAATAGGCCAATTTGCTTTGCAGATCATTTGCCCCGTTATAATTTTGGATGGCTTTTTTTAGAATATTTTGTTTCTGAATCAGCTTTTCATCAACAACGCCTGTTCCTGTCCCAACACAATCTTCTATTGGTAAATCCAAAAGAATACTCATCAAAACGGAAGCCGTGGAAGTATTCCCAATTCCCATTTCGCCAAAACCGATACAGTTACAACCCGTTTCAAAAACCGAATTCACAATTTGCTTTCCTTTAGCAAAACACAAATCCAATTCGGTTTCACTCATAGCGGAACCATGTAAAAACGATTGTGTTCCTTTCCCAACTTTGGCAGAGACCAACTTTGCATTTGGTGGAAAATCATAATTAACTCCCGCATCAACTATTGTTAACTCGATATTATTTTGTCTGCAAAACACATTTATTCCTGCTCCACCTTCTAAAAAATTAGTCACCATTTGTCGGGTAACATCTTGCGGGTAGGCACTTACTCCATGATTTGCAATTCCGTGATCACCGGCAAAAACTGCTATGTGCGGTTTTGTAATTTGAGGTTCCAATGTTTGGAAAACAGTTCCGATTTGCTTTGCCAAAGTTTCCAAAACGCCGAGCGAGCCTGTGGGTTTGGTTTTATTGTCTATTTTTTGCTGTAGTGCTTTACTTATTTCAGAAGTAATTGGTTCTAAATTGTAGTGCGATTGCTTTGCTTCGTTCCTCGCAACTCCTCGCAATGGCTCGGGCGTTGAAACCAAAATCTCCTCAACAATTGGCTTTTCAGCTTTTTGTTTCCAATTGAGTTGCTGTAACATCGGCTGATTACCATAATCGGTGGCGGGTTTGCCAACACAGAAATAGCCCAAAGGCTCAATATGTTCGGGCAATCCCAAAAGTTGTTTGAATTGGTAATAATTCAGAATCGAAACCCAACCCATCGAATAGCCTTGTTCCGTTAATGACAGCCAAATATTTTGGGACGCACTAACGGCACTAAACTTTATTGCTTCATTGCTTCCTACAGTCCCAATCGTAAACTGATTCAACACCGAACGATCGTAACAAATCACCAATCCAAGAGGAGCTTCTTCGATGGCTTCGAGTTTTAAAGCTTGGTATTGTTTTTTTTGTAATTCATCATCGGTTAAGTTTGATGCCTTGTGATCGTAATCCAAAAAAAGTTCTTTTACCGCTTTTTTGATGTCCTCCGATTTGATTAAATAATATCTTGTGGCATCAGTCAAACCTACTGAAGGAGCATGATGTCCCGCTTGAAGTGCTCTTTGGATTACTTCATCCGGCACTTCATCTTGTGTAAAATGACGAGTGTCTCTACGGGATTTTATGATTTCATCTAATGTCATTATGTGCAGTATTTGCGTTAGGGATGGAAGCGACATCCTATTGTGGCGTCCCGATGGCTATCGGGATTGGGGAACGCCCAAATTTATAAAATCTATCCTTTTATTTTTACCGGAATTCCGGAAATCATCAATACAACGGTTTCGGCTTTTTGGGCGATGTATTGGTTCATCCAACCCTGAAGTTCCGTGAATTTCCTCCCTATGTGTGTATCGGCATGAACTCCCATTCCTATTTCGTTGGTCACGATGATGATAGTTGCATCTTCCTGTTTGGCAATAGCGTCCAATTCGGCTTTGGCTTGTTCCAAACTTAAAGCAACGTCATTTTTGGTATCGACAAAAAAATTCGTCAGCCAAAGTGTGACGCAATCCACAATCGCAACTTTTCCCGAGAAATCAATTTCGCTCAAATGTTTTTCCTTTTCTATATTCTCCCAACGTCCGTCACGGTCTTTTTGATGGCGGTCAATGCGCTTTTGGAAATCCTCGTCCCACTTTCTAGCAGTTGCCACATACATTGGTTTTTCAGATAATTCTTTGGCCAAATTCTCGGCATAACTGCTTTTTCCTGAACGCTCACCGCCTGTTATTAAGTAAATCATGTAATGTTTATTGTTAATCGTTTGTGGTTAATGGTTACAATCAATAAGGACAATGCGTACAATCGCTTTTACAGCAATATCCTCGTTTGAGATGAAACCAAGGCTTAAAAACATAGTTTCCGTCTTCAAAATAATAATCAATTCCCTCAATTATATGAATCGATTCCGGCAATTTTGAAGCTTTGTTTCCTACAGCCGTTTCGGGAGTTATAGTCGCTACGAACTCGTCTATTTTATCGGAACAGGCTTTTTTGAAACAAGTCGGACAAAGACAATCATCAATATCAAAAGGATTGAAAATGGGTGGAAAATCATTGCACCAACACGTTTCACCTTGAGGAGTATCTCCACAATTAAAGGGCTTTTGACAGGCCGAACAATGCTTCTCTTTTATAACATTCATTTTGTAAAGATAGCGTTTGTCTTAATTTTTACTTCAAAAACCAAGCAGGAAATTTATAAATTAAATATACCTTTGCCCTAACATTGTCTAAATTAAACACGAATTTCACCAATTTGCACAAATTATATGTTTAATTATTTTTTTATAAAATTACCCTAAATTTTCGTTTTTGAATTAGTGTAAATTAGTGCAATTCGTGTCAAAATTATTATTAACAGAATAATCCTGTAAAAAAAACAATATGCGATTTTCGTTCTACAAAGTTATTTTATTGGTCATTCTTTTTTCATTTATCGGATGCAAAAAAAATGATAAAACTGAGATTCAAAATGATGTCAATACCGCAAATAGCATTCAATATGCCAAAAGTTTAGCCATCCACAAACACAACGGTTATACTGTGGTAACTGTCTCGAATCCTTGGCCGGATGCGGTTAAAGATTTTACTTATATTCTAAAAGAAAAAGATGGAATTGTTCCGGATAGCCTAAAAAAATACCCTGAAATTTCCGTTCCGTTGAAATCTATTGTAGTGACTTCGACCACAAATATTCCGTTTTTGGAAATGTTGGGTGTCGAAAAATCATTGGTTGGATTCCCACATACCGATTATATTTCGTCCGAAAAAACAAGAGCCTTAATCGATGCCGGTTCCGTTAAAAATGTGGGGCAAAACGAAAAACTCAATATAGAACAGCTGATTGAATTGTCACCGGAACTTATTGTCACTTTTGGTATTGACAACAACAATCCAAGCATTGAAAATTTACAAAAAAGCGGTTTAAAAGTTCTTATTCAGGCCGATTGGATGGAGCAATCCCCCCTTGGAAAAGCAGAATGGCTGAAACTTTACGGAGCTTTATTTGGGAAAGAAAAAGAAGCCGATGCTTTATTTGAAAACATTGTAAAAGAATACAATAATGCTTTGGCTTTGGTTGCCGATAAAAAACCAACTTCGACAGTTTTGTATGGTTCGATGTACCAAGACCAATGGTTTGTAGCCAGAGGAAGCAGTTGGGTTGCCCAGTTTATGAAAGATGCCAAAGCAGATTATATTTGGAAAAATCTTGAAGGTACGGGAAGTCTTGGATTGTCTTTTGAAAATATATTGGACAAAGCAAAATCGGCTAACTTTTGGATTACTACAGGTTCGTTCAAATCGTTGTCGGAACTAGGAAAAGCCAACCCGCATTATAGTCAGTTTGATGCTTTCGCAAATAAAACTATTTATACTTTTGAAGAAAAATTGGGAGCTACCGGCGGTACGGTTTTTTATGAATTATCCCCTGCCCGACCGGATTTGGTTTTGAAAGATTATATCAAAATTTTTCACCCTGATTTGCTTCCCGATTATACATTTACTTTTGCGACAAAACTGAATTAATCACAATTGAACAATCAAAAACGAAATACAATCTTATTCTCATTGCTCTTTTTGGGGCTGATCGTACTGTTTTTTGTAAACATCAGTTTGGGGTCGATTACGATACCTTTCAAGGAGGTTTACACTAGTTTGACAGGTGGTCAAGTCAGTAAATCGACTTGGGAATACATCATTATCAATTATCGTTTGCCCAAAGCGATTACGGCGGTTTTGGTCGGAATGGGACTTTCCATAAGTGGATTGTTAATGCAGACATTGTTTCGGAATCCGCTCGCGGGGCCTTATGTTTTGGGGCTTAGTTCGGGTGCGAGTTTGGGTGTTGCTTTTGTGATTTTGGGTGCGAGTATTTTGCCTTCGTTTTTGAGTGGCGTTGTCTTGTCTCCTTACGGAATTGTTTTAGCTTCAACTCTAGGTAGTACTTCAGTCTTATTGTTGGTTTTGTTGGTTTCGCAACGTTTGCGGGATACTATGGCAATATTGATTGTCGGACTTATGTTTGGGAGTTTTACCAGCGCAGTTGTTGGGGTTCTCACCTATTTCAGTTCAGCTGAACAATTGCAGAAATTTACTTTTTGGTCTTTGGGAAATCTCGGTAATTTATCTTGGACATCGATTCTGATTTTAAGTATTTGTGTCTTATTTGGTTTATTTCTGAGTTTACTTAGCATCAAACCATTGAATGCATTACTATTGGGCGAAAATTACGCTAAAAGTATGGGATTAAATTTCAAAAAAGCCCGACTTACTATCATAATTGCAACGGGAATTTTGGCGGGAAGCATTACGGCTTATGCGGGACCAATTGCGTTTGTTGGGTTGGCTGTTCCTCATATTGCGAAGTTGGTTTTCCAGACTAGTAATCATACGGTTTTGTTTTGGAGCACTTTGCTTTTTGGGGCGGGAATTATGCTGATTTGTGATGTGGTTTCCCAGATGCCAGGAATGGAAATTACGTTACCAATTAATGCTATTACTTCTATTTTGGGAGCGCCGGTTGTTATTTGGTTATTGGTACGAAAGCGGAATTTTAGATAATTTAAACACATAGAAACATAGATTTTATGGTTAATCGCTAAAAAACAGATAAAAATAGCACTATTTTTCACATAGATGACTCTATGAAAAGTGAAACGTCTATCAAATTCTTTTTTTCACGATAAAAATTCTATATTTCTATGTCGTTAAAACAATTTCACCCAATGGGTAAAAATTAATAATTTTGAATTCAATCAACGCTTATTAATAGTAAATAAAATCAAATGATTACTCAGAAATACTTAGATGAATTGACATATGAAATTATCGGATCAGCAATAGAAGTTCATAAAACAATGGGTAGAGGATTATTAGAAAATATATATCACCACTGCATGATTGAGGAATTAACATCACGGAAAATAAATTTATCCACAGAAATGAGAATTCCTGTATTTTACAAAGAAAAAGAACTTAAAATTGATTTTAAATGTGATTTATTTATTGAAAACTGCATAGTGGTTGAATTAAAATCTGTTACTGAAATTAATCCTGTACATAAAGCACAACTTTTAACTTATATGAAACTTTTAAAATCACCTAAAGGCATTTTAATTAATTTTAATTGTTTTAATCTTTTTAAAGAAGGGCAATTGACAATGGTAAATGAACACTTTAATCAACTAGCAAAATTTTAATCAAAATTATGATTACAGATTTACTATCTGAAAAGTGAAACGTCTATCAACCTCTTTTTACACAATAAAAATTCTATGTATCTATGTGGTTAAAACACCCTTAACAGGTCAATCCAAATAAAATATGCCGACCAATATCCTCACCACTCAAAATTTAAGCATTGGTTACACTTCCAAAAAGGAAACCGTGACCATAGCCGAAAACCTCAACCTGAACTTACAGGTTGGGAAACTGATTGCTTTGATTGGGGCAAATGGTATTGGGAAATCGACTTTGTTGCGCACGATTACCGGAATCCAAAAACCTTTGCACGGAACTGTTTTATTGAATGATAAAAAAATCACCAACTATGAACCTTTGGCATTGGCCCAAAATTTAAGTGTGGTTTTGACCGAAAAATTGCCTCCAAGTAATTTAACTGTTTTTGAATTGGTCGCTTTGGGACGCCAGCCTTATACCAATTGGATTGGCACTTTATCAGATACCGATATTGAGATAGTTCAAAAGTCAATTGAACTAACGCAAATCGAGCATTTGTCACAAAAAAAACATTTTGAAATAAGTGATGGGCAATTGCAGAAGGTTTTGATTGCAAGAGCATTGGCACAAGACACTCCATTGATTATTCTGGACGAACCCACGACTCATTTAGATTTACTCCACAAAGTTTCATTGCTAAAACTCCTAAAAAAACTAACCCACGAAACCGGAAAATGCATTTTATTTTCGACACACGACATAGAAATGGCTATTCAGTTGAGCGACGAAATGATTATCATGACGCCAGAAACTGTAGTTCAGGACGAACCCTGCAATTTAATCAGTAAAGGAAGTTTCAACACTTTATTCAAAGACGAACATATTATTTTTGACAATGAAAAAGGGAAGTTTGTTATCACTTAAATAGTTGATGGTTGATGGTTGTTTGTTGTCGGTGAAGGAATGAAAACTATAATTAATTAATCATTAACAATTAACTATAATCCTTTCAATAAATTAATACTTACTGTAGCCAATTCCGAATCGGGGAATTTTTTAAAATAATTGAGATCAGGAAATAATCCCGCTTCTCCTGCAATTTTATGCAGTACATCAATTTCGACAATATACTGATCCGAAAAACCGTGTGTGGCATCATAAGCAGTTCCAGCAGTTTTCCCTAAGTTCGAAGCTGTTAAATGGGGAGCTATCGTATGCAGTTCAATCATCAGCAAGCCAAATTTATGTACATAAGGCGACCATTTTTTGAAATGTTCCAATAAATTATCCTCGACCAAATTATTACTTATCCGAACGCCCCTATCCGCAAATGCTCCTGTCGAACTGCTTATCCTGCCTGCTGAAATTTGTTTCGGCATTTCCCAAATCCGGTTGTGATCCAGAAAAGTCCGCACGTTCAATAAATCTTTCAGATCAATATTGTAATTCTCCCTTAAATCATCAGCCAACAAATCAGGCCGGCCTATATCTCCCCAAATCACTTTTGCCCAAATATCGGCTTTAATTAAATTGGCTCGAGTTACTTTGAGCGCCGTCTGATTATAATCGGCTCCGACTAGAAACAGAGGGTATTTATCAAGCATTTTTCCTCTCAAAGTCTGACGATCAATCACATCAAAAACATGCTCCAAAAAAGCACCGTTGCCACAGCCCATATCCAAAATTCCTTTAGGCTGTTCTTCTATCGGCAAATTAAACAGCTTGATGATAATTTCATCGACCACTTTAAAATAAGTATCATGCGCGCCACCACTTCCCCAAACATTCATTTCGCGGTCCACGTGAATTTCATCTTCTCCTTCTCCAACTCTTAAAACAGCCGGATTACCAAAAATCAATTCGTCCATTTTTCTGAAAGTAGGCAAATACGAAACCGTAACACCATAAGCCGAAGCTCTTTTGGCAAAAAACAAACCGATTTCGGTAAACTGATAATTTCCGTTTTTTCGGGAAAACCATCCCAAATGTGACAAAAAGTCGAGTACGGTTTTGAAATTTTCGGGGGATTTATGAAACTCTTCTGGACTAAAGGATATTTCCATAAAATATTTATGAAACATTCCGCTCATCCCCAAATGAACGGCTATTTGCCCGACAAGAAAACCTTCAATATGAGTGAGAATCTGATGCTGAATTTCGTTGGTTAAATTATCTTCGGAAAATGAAATTCCGCAATTATTTTGACATTTTTCAAATATCAATTTCATCCGATTGAAAACGTCTCCTTCAAATAATTTTGGACGCAAATCGGTTGTAGACTGCAATAAATCAACCACATCTTTATAGAGTGGAAACAACGAAAAAGCAATTTCACTTTTTTCATTAATGCGAAAAGCAATCAGATCAGTCTTTGTATTAATATAATAATCGAGAAAACCTTGTGAAGCCAAAACACGTAACGCTACATTGAGATAACCTTCATTGGCTTTGAACTTTGCTGAAAGTTCGGAGAGACATATTTCTTTTCTTTCTAAGATATAAGCCAGAACTTCTTTTTTGTAAAGAGCATAAGCAACTGGTGCCGTAACTAAGCCATCAAGGTGTTTGAAAATGGTACTTCGAAGGGTAACGTTGTCTATCATAAAAAGAGATTTTAAGATATAATGCTTATCTCAAATATATGAAATTTCATTTGAAAAAACTCAACTATTCTTCACTATTACAAAGGATTACAAAATAGAAACTTTACGCCACCTGAGTCTTTGCAAAGAATCTTTTTTATAATAAAAAAGCAATACGAAATGACGTTTAAGTATCAATATATCACGCAATATTGTCATTCCGTAGGAATCTCCGCAAGCAGCTCGACAAACTGAATTCCATCGATATGCAATCGCAAAGAGAAGATTCCTACGGAATGACAAGATTGTAGAATCTTTGGAGTGTTAAAAAACGTTATAATAAATTAATTCCACGCTAAGACGCTGAGGCGCAAAGAACTGAAAGAAATAAAGAGTTGGACAGCAGACAATGCTAAGTTTTAACTGCCAACTGAAATCTGTCTCTTTGCCTCGCCAACCACAAAAGCAACCGAATTGGCGATATTAAAACTTCGGATTAATGAAGACATCGGAATAGTGAGGTGATTTTCGAACAGTGCCATAACTTCGGCACTCAAACCTACGCTTTCCTTACCAAAAACCAGCCAGTCACCATCTTGAAATTTGGCATCATAAATGGACTGTGCAGCATGGGAACTCATCAGGAAAACTCTTGATTTATCTGGAATTTGCTGCATCCATTCTTCTACATTTTGATATTCGGTAACATCCAAATGCACCCAATAATCGAGTCCGGAACGTTTCAGATTTTTATCATTGATCACAAATCCAAACGGGTGGATTAAATGCAGACGGCTTTCGGTACCTACGCATAAACGGCCTATGTTTCCGGTATTATTTGGTATTTCGGGTTCTACGAGAACGATGTTTAGCATTATGATTTCAGATTTTTGATTAACGATTTTTGATTGCAGATGGAAATCAGTACTATTTAGATTGTTTGACTTTCAACATTGATATTGTCATTGATATTGAAGTTATCAACTTCTTTCACTTCTCCTGCCCGTATGTCATTTAAATGCACATTTCCTATTCGGACTCTTACCAATCTCAAAGTTGGAAAACCAACTGCAGCCGTCATTTTTCGTACTTGTCGAAACTTTCCTTCATTGACTGTGATGGATGCCCAGGAAGTCGGGCCGTGGCGTTCGTCCCGAATCTTTTTTCCTCTTGTGCCAAAATTAGGAATTTCAGTAATGAGCCGTGCTTTACATTTTTTGGTTTTGTATTTTGTACCATTAAAGCCTATTTCGACACCTTCTTTCAATATATCTATGGCTTCCTGAGTAATAATGCCATCAACTTGCACATAATATTCTTTATCGACTTTTTTGCTGCGGATGATTTCGCTCATTTTTCCGTCGGTGGTCAATAAAAGCAAGCCTTCTGAATCTTCGTCTAGCCGGCCAATAGCCATCGTTCCTTCGGGGAAATCGTATAATTCTCCCAAAAGCTTTTTCTTACGCTTCAATTCGTAAATAAATTGGCTCAGATAACCGTAAGGCTTATGAAGAATAAAATGATGATGGCACATTATAAGTTATTTTGTGGGGCAAAGATAGATTTGTTTAAGCAGAATTTTAAACAAAATCTATCGATATTCCCAAAATCTGTAAACCAAAAGCAATGTTAAATGATTGAATTTTAACGCCTAAAAATCGTAGTATTGATATATGAAACAAATTATTTTAAAAACTAATGTTATGGAAAATAAAGATTTAGGTTCAAAAAAAATAAATAACAAGCAGGAAGTAAATGAAGGTTTCAGTGGAAAAAACAAGTTTGGAGATACTGATTCCCATTCATCAAAACTTAATGAAGAAATAGAAACCGATGCACATGGAAATAAAAAAATAGTACAAAGAGCACGAAATGCCGACGGAACTTTCATAGATTCCGCAAATGAAAACGAGAACTCAAACCGTGGTGTCTCCAGTGAAGAAGATATAAAAAAAACGGTAGAAAACAGAGATAAAAATTCGGACATAACACCTAACCGTTATCCAAACTCACATCCCGATAATCATATAGATCGAGGAAATCAAAAATTGGATGAAGAATAAATATTCGTTAATAAATCATATTAAAAATGCTAGAAATTCTTAAAGAATCTCTAGCATTTTATTTTTTTTAAAACGAAATATTCAGCCCTACATTAAACATCCACTGAAACTGATTAAACGATTGATTCTCCAGAGGATTAATGTAATAATTCATTCCAGGTTCTATAAAAAATCTGGTTTTTTTATAGAATTCATATTGCAGCGTACTGCTCAATAATGTCCCGTAAACAAATTCATTTACATTTTTATTTTCACCGATAGAATTACCATTCAACAGGACTTCATTAGAAATTAACTTTCCTACGAATCCACCAGTATTCATATTAATGGTAGTTCTCTTTTTGCTCAAAAGCGCATATGAAACTTCTACCGGCATTTCAAAATATTTTAAATTCTGAGTTACATTTCCTGTTTCAAAACCTGCGCTGGACTTAGAATTATCGGCAAATAAATAATTTTCATTATTGGAAACAAAAACTATATTATTTTTAGAAGAACTTTCATTTAATATAGTGTTTGGCAAAATTCCCGAAGTAAAGCTGGACATGCTGCCTCGTTCATAGTATGCAACTCCATCTATTTTCTGTCCAAGTTCATTAATCTTGAAGCCAGAACTCACTGCCCATTTTTTGTTAAGTTTATAGTTTGTCTTGACGCCATAACCGCTAGACTGCTTAGAAGCTACTGTATTTCCTAATGCCTTTTCATTATTATAATTTTCGGATCCCGAAACCCCTGCAAAAACCTGAAGCGACCATTTATCAATAACTTTGGGATCTGTTTTTTTCTTAGTTTTATCCTTGCCTATATCTGCTAATGCGTTTTCTAACTGTGCTACTTCTTTTTTTATTACACCAAGTGAATCTTTGGAATTATCTTTTTCGGCAATTGCTTTATTACTATTGGTTAATCCTGAAACCTCAGCATTTTGATAAGCTGTTTCTGATTTTAAGACGGCATTTTTTGCACTTTCATTGCTTTGCTTCGATACAGCTGCAGTGCTGTTTTGCGAGTTTGCTGCTGCTTTGGTATTTTCAATGGAATAGCTTTTGGAAGAAAAATTATTTATTCCAATAACAGAGGACTGATTAAAAATAGCCACCGTTGCATTTTTATTTTCAGACACAGTATTCGATTGTGATTTGCTATTCTCCTGGGCAATTAAATGATTGTTTTTTTCTGCGTTGGTATTCTTAAGATTACGATAGGTATTCGTTTTAGATGAATTTGAAAGAATTGTTTTGGCTGTTGCCGAATTACTTGCAGCCAACGAAATACCATTTTCATTGGCTTTCAAATTCTCATTTATAGTGTTATTTACAGTATTCCCTTTAGTTTCAAAAGTTTTTTTCTCAACGGATTTTACATCTTCATTTACATTTTTGCTGACATCTGTTTTAACTTTTGGCTCGTTCTGCAAAACAATTCCATTGCTGCTATTTCCAACATTCAATTCATTGCCTTGATTTGAATTACTATACCAAATAGCTGGAAGAGAAAGACCAGCCACTAGACAAGCAGCTGTCCACCACCAGATAACAGGGCGTTTTTTCTTTTTGGGTTTATCCAGTTCAGCTTCAATATTAGCCCACAACTCGGGTGGCGGAGTACTTGAAAAGTTCTCCAGTGAAGAAAAAATAGATTTCGCTTGCTTATTTTTCATGCGTATTTATTTGTTTTTTTGAAATCAATCAGGTCTTTGTATTTTACCTAAAACTCTTTCAATTTTATGCTGTTTTAGAATTTATAACCATCAAAATTTTTTTTTTCAAAATGCTCTTGGCTCTATTTAAATTAGATTTGGATGTACCTTCGCTGATTCCTAGCAGCAGAGCAATTTCTTTATGTTTCATTTTTTCGAAAACATACAGATTAAAAACCATCCGGTATTGATCTGGCAGTTCTTGAATATATTCTAATAGTTTTTCTTGTTCGATGGGTACCAACTCTAATTCTTCTTCTTCGACAACATCTGTATCAAAGACATCTAAGAATAAGATATCTTTTTTCCTTTTCTTTAATGTTTCCAGTAATTTATTGATAAAAATCCGTTTGATCCAGCCTTCAAAACTTCCTTCAAATTTATATTGCCCAATTTTTTGAAAGGCTATTACAAAAGCTTCCTGAAAAACATCTTTGGCATCATGTTCATTTCGCATATATTTTAAGCAAAGCCCATAAAGCAATGGAGAAAACAGCTGATATAATTTCAGCTGAGCCTCCCGGTCATTATCGACACACTTCCTAATATACTGATCTAAGTTCTCTTTCAAGAATTGCTGGTGTTGGTTTATTATTTTTTTCTCTTGGTTATTGAGAAATTGGTATTATCTGCTGCTGTTTCAAAAGCAATTTCATGGGTATTTAAAAACAATTCATCCTGTAAATCCGTTTTCCAAATATCATTGGCAAAAATAGGCTTGTCTTGAATATTATTGTAAATGTAAAATTTATTCACTTCTGAATCAATAGGTTGATATTCGCCTTCGCCTGTAAAAATAAAAATTTTCCAAGCCCAGCTTTGCATAGCTTCCTGCTTGGAAAGTCTTCTGAAACCTGAGTCCTCATAGGTGCAAGAAACGATAAAAACTACACAAAGAATACCTATTATTTTCTTCATAAAATTAATCATTATTAGTTTCTTAATAACATGAGGAAGTAATTGACGTTCATCTTTTACTTTTTTCAAAAATATAAAACAGGTTAACCCAGATTTTTTCTGAATCTGAGTTAACCTATTGGCTCATTATGCTTATGATTTTGTTTTCAATTCAGCAATTTTGTCTTTAATCACTTTTTTGAAAGCAATCACTTCTGCAGTCTGATCTGTAGTATTGTCATTGTCCAGATATATTTTTGTGACAACGCCCCCAACACTCCATTCAAAATAAACACCTCCCTGATCGTGATTATCTGGCGCGCCATATGTTTTAGTCTGGCCTTTTATATTTTTTATTTCCACTGGAACTTTAGATAGAAAACCAGCATAATCATCTTTAAAAATCAGTGCTTTATAATCAGTCTGATTGAACTGAACAGGAAAATTGGTTACTTTTGGGTACTGAAGTACTTTGTAATTTTCGATTCTATAAAATTTAAAACAGTCAGCTCCAGTACATTCATTGAAATATGTTCCAACAATAGCATAATCAACAACCTTATTTACTTTAGAGAATAAAATTGGCTTAGTTGATTTTGGAAGCACTACATAATCTGCTGGATATGTAGTAGTTGGAGTTTCACCAGTTGCGTTGGGCATTTTTTCGGAGTATTGCACCAGAATCTGGCAATCGTCTTCAATTATAGATACAATTTTTATGTCATATCCAGTCGAAGGTTTTGGTCCCGCCAGAATTCCAAATATTCTCTTTTGCGTAAAATCAGGCAGCTGAACCGTTGTACAAGTGTTAAACTTCTGCTGTAATTCCTCAGCCGTATTTATAACCATATAAATTGGCTTTGTTGGATTTTCTTTCAGCTGTCCACAATAATTAAAACTTTCGTAGGCAACATTTCTGGCATTGCCACAATTTTGAACATCGCCAGTGTCTATGGAATCTGTACAGGAATAAAAGCCAAAGGCAGCAAGCGCCATTAAAATAAAACGTTTCATATTTAGATTTTTTATTAATTTATATCAGTAAGATGATCCGTTATGGAAAAGGTTGCGTTGGCCAATAAAAAAAAGTAAAAATGTTTTTTTTAGCATTGCAATTCTAATAATTCGTGAAATTTCATTTTTTAAAATTAAGTACTACGTATTAATGCGTACTTTTACATTTTTAAAAGAAATATCTATGTTAACAATTCTTCCTTTACTACTTGTTTTTATTATCGCACTTGCCATTGGGGTTTTCATTGGAAAGCTCATATTTTCTGCACGATTTCAAGCAGAAAAAATAAGTCTTGAAGAGAAATTAATTGCGCAGAATTCACAGTTAAACCAGCAGAAAGAACAGTTTTCGGCTGACAAAACTGCTTTCGAAAAACAGCTGGAATTATCCAATTCTGAAAAGGAAAGCATCCGTAATGAAAAAGACAGCTTAGCCATTCAGCTTTCGAAAAAAGAAGTTGATTTCGAGAATCTTTGGGAGCGCAATAAAGAACAAAAAGAAGAAGTCGAAAAACTGCAGGAAAAATTTACCAAAGAATTTGAGAATCTTGCCAATAAAATATTAGAAGAAAAATCAAATAAATTTACTGAGCAGAACAAAGAAAATATTAAAAATATCCTGACTCCGCTGCAGGATAAAATTCAGTTATTCGAAAAGAAGGTTGAGGATACGCATAAAGAAAGCATAGACTATCACGCTGCTTTGCGCCAGCAGATAATAGGCCTTAGCGAAATGAATATCCAGATGAGCAAAGAAACCCTGAACTTGACCAAAGCCTTAAAAGGTGACAGCAAAATGCAGGGTAACTGGGGCGAATTAGTACTGGAACGCGTACTGGAAAAATCAGGCTTAGAAAAAGGCCGTGAATATGAAGTACAGCAAAGTTATACTACCGAAGAAGGTAATCGCGTATTTCCTGATGTTGTAATCAATTTGCCAGATGGCAAAAAGATGATTGTCGATTCTAAGGTTTCATTGGTTGCCTATGAAAAATACATCAATGAAGATGATGACGAAACTGCAAAAATGCGTTATCTAAAAGAACATGTCCATTCTATTAAACTTCACGTAGAGCAATTAGGCAATAAAAATTATCATGATTTATATCAAATGGAAAGCCCGGATTTTGTCTTGCTGTTTATTCCTATGGAGCCCGCATTTGCAATTGCGCTAAACGAAGACACTACTTTGTACAACAGAGCTTTCGAGAAGAATATTGTAATCGTTACACCTTCTACCCTATTGGCTACACTGCGTACTATTGATAGTATGTGGGCAAACCAGAAGCAGCAGGAAAACGCTTATGAAATAGCTAGGCAAGCCGGAGCATTATATGACAAGTTTGAAGGTTTTGTTGCCGATTTAATAAAGATTGGCAAAAAAATTGAAGAAAGCAAAACGGAATATCAAGGAGCTATGAATAAACTCGTGGAAGGAAAAGGGAACTTGATTACTAGTGTTGAAAAGCTCAAAAAAATGGGAGCCAAAGCCAAAAAAGCACTTCCGGAAAACATTCTGAAAAGAGCCGAAACAGATGAAAATACACTTCTAAACTAAGAGAAATGAAAAAAATTATAGCTCTTTTTATTGCAGTAATCTGTCTTGGTCTCCTAAGTTATTTTGCTTTTATCTATTACATATCCGTCAGTGAAGGCATTCGATCTGGCGAACTAATCCGATTAAGCCATAAAGGCGTTATCATAAAAACATGGGAGGGAGAATTGAGCCAGGGAATTTCGGGTGCACAAATCTTTAAATTTTCAGTTTTAGATGATGATAAAGAAGTAATTGAGAAATTAAAAGCCTATCAAGGACAATATGTCAAACTAACTTACGAAGAAAAATACAGAACTTTTTTCTGGTGGGGAGAAACCAGATTTTTTATTAAAACCATACAGAAAGAAAAATCCCCATTTAACCAAAAATAACCCTATGGACAAAATTTACAAAACAGTTTCTTCATCCCATGTCAGTATTTCAGTATTGATGCTGCCATCGCATACCAACTTTAGCGGCAAAATTCACGGAGGCTATATATTATCATTATTAGACCAGATTGCCTTTGCCTGCGGTTCCAAATTTTCTGGGAATTATTGTGTTACGGCTTCTGTCGATACGGTAAATTTCCTAAAACCAATTGAAGTAGGCGAACTTGTAACTATGAAAGCTTCGGTAAATTATGTTGGAAAAAGTTCCATGGTTGTGGGAATCAGAGTCGAAGCTGAAAACATTCAGACAGGAAACAAAAAACATTGTAATTCTTCTTATTTTACAATGGTTGCCAAAGATAACGAAGGCAACAGCGTACCTGTTCCAGGATTAATCTTATCTAATTTTGAAGATGTGAAGCGTTTTTGCAATTCATTAAAACAGATTGCATTGAAAAAAGAACGTGATCTTCATGAAGAAGTATTCAATTATACTTCCAAAGAAACTCTGGAAGGACTAAAAAAATATAATGTGCAGATCGCTTTGGATTAATACTTTTTTTTGAGATTCGGAGTCATTTAACAGTTGAATGACAAAGTTTGAAAACGTGACATACAAAGCAGCTTTAATGCTGATATAAAAGAATAAATCTTTTAATATCGGCATTTTTTTTTGGCGCAATTTTAAGAGTGTTGTCATAAAGATATCGTAACTTTAAGTACAACCTTTAATAGAAAAGATTATGAAAAGAATTACTCTATTAGCCCTGTTTCTTGTCCTATATCCCATCAATGCGCAAAACAAATTCAGTTCATCCAAATGTGTAATTTATTTTGAAGCATCGGTGCCATTGTTTGAAGCCGTAGAGGCCAAAAACACTGATGTAGACTGTACTTTGATCCCAAATAAAAGCGAAATAGCTTTTACAGCAATCATAAAAAAATTTCAATTTAAGAGAGACTTGATGAAAGAGCATTTCAACAGCAATTATATGGAAAGTGACCGCTATTCTAAAGCTACTTTTAAAGGAATAATCGAAAAATTTGACTTAAGCTTAATCACCGACGAAGAGAAAGATTTTTACATAAAAGGAAAAATCACGATTCACGGACAATCCCGCATGATTACCGTTCTGGCAAAAATTAAAAAGGCGGGAAACGGAATCCTGATTAACTCCAATTTCACGCTTAATACGGATGATTTCAATATTGAAATCCCTACAATTGTAATTGCCAAGATTTCTAAAAAAGTGAATACGCAACTTGTCTGTGTGTTAAACTAATTTTATTTTACACAGTTTTTCAATGCCTTTCGGAGATTTTTAAATTGAAACCTAAACCCTAGTTTTTTTACTTTATCCGAAGAAACCCTTCTTCCGGTTAAAAGCAATACGGCTCTTTCGCCTAGCACCAGCCGGATTAGAAAAGCTGGAACATTGGGCAGCCAGATAGAGAAACCAAAGGAATTTGCAAATTCTTTAGAGAAAATTAAATTAGTAGTACTGTCATTAATTGTAGCATTGTAGGCACCTGTCATTTTTCCGTTTTCTATAGCTTCAATATACATCATGCACAAATCATGCACATGAACCCAAGGCATATACTGCTTTCCAGAACCCAATGCACTGCCCAAGCCTCTTTTAAAGATTGGACTTAATTTTTTCAATATTCCCTCATTTCTGCCTAAAACTAAGCCAGTACGGATTTTTACGGTACGTATACCTAAACCCGCCATCAAATCGGCAGCTTTTTCCCAATCCTGGCAAACAGTTCCAACAAAATCATTGGCAGGCAATGTGCTTTCGGTACAAATACCTTCGCCATTGACTGACCCATAATAGCCGATACCCGAAGCTGATACAAAAGCATCAATTCGTTTATTCAGTTTTTTTAAAGTATCATAAATTAATTGCGCAGATTGTATCCTGCTATTCCGGATTGCGGCTTTTCTTTTGGAAGTCCATCGCTCTTCGGCAATATTTTCGCCAGCCAGATGAATAATATAATCAGCATTGACTACCGCAGATTCATCAATGCTTTGTGCATCTACGTCCCAGATATAATAAGAAATCCTATCCTTATCTGGTTTGCTGCTTCTGGTAAGTATTGAAACTGTATAACCTTTTTCCAATAATTTTTCAGTAAGATACCGGCCAATGAAACCTGTACCGCCTGTTATTAAAACATTTTTTTGCATAATTTTTTTAAAATTTGAGGAAATCAATTATAACACTTACAAATATAAGGCAATGCTTTTTTTAACAGTATTAATAAGAAGTTAAACGTGAGGGTTATATACACAAATTATACTTAAAATATGTGTCCATTTATCATTTTAAAATTCCGGCTTTATAAGCTGCTATTGCACGGTCTCTGGCAAATGCATGATCAATCATTGGTTCTCCGTACCCCAGATCAAATTCAGGAATCCACTGGCGGATGTAAATACCTTTTTCGTCAAATTTTTTAAGCTGAATATCGGGGTTAAAAACTCTAAAATAAGGAGCTGCATCACAACCTGTTCCCGAAGCCCACTGCCAGTTGCCTACATTGGCAGACAGATCATAATCCAGCAGTTTTTCGGCAAAATAAGCTTCGCCCCATTGCCAGCTGATCAGCAGATGCTTGCACAAAAAACTCGCCACTACCATACGCACCCGGTTATGCATGTAGCCAGTTTCATTAAGCTGGCGCATCCCTGCATCTACCATAGGATAGCCTGTAGTTCCTGAACACCACCGCTCGAAATCCTTTTTATCATTACGCCACTGAATTCCATCATAAGCCGATTTGAAATTATCGCTTACTACTTTTGGAAAACTGAATAGAATCTGCATAAAGAATTCTCTCCAAATCAATTCACTCAGGAAAACATCATTTTTCCGAACCGCCCAATTGACTAACTTTCGGATACTTACTGTTCCAAAACGCAGATGAGGCGAAAGATACGATGTGCCATCAACGGCAGGGAAATCGCGGGTTTCATGGTAATTTGCAATTTGTGTTAAATTATGAGGTTTGACTTTTATATCGCTTTCTTCAAAACCTATTGCTTCTAAAGCTGGAAAATCAAAAAGATTTCTGTGAAAATTAGAGAAATAGTTTTCAGCAGCATATTCTGCAACAGGTGCAATTGCTTTGTATTTTTCCAGCCATTTGTTTTTATATGGAGTATAAACAGTATAAGGCAATCCATCCGCTTTGACAATTTCCTTTTCCTCAAAAATCACCTGATCTTTGAAAGCAAAAAAAGAAGCATTGTGATTTTTTGCCAAAGTTTCAATTGCCAGATCTCTCTTTATAGCATAAGGTTCATAATCTTTATTCAAATAAACAGCCGAAACGGTAAACTCCTCAAAAAGGGCTTTCCAAACCTCTGCCGTTGTTCCCTTTTTTATTAAAAGCGAGCTTCCAAGTGCATTTAACTTTTCATTTATTTTTTGGAGTGATTCATGTATAAAACCAACACGTGCGTCATTTTTTGGCAATCTATCCAGAATATCGGTATCGAAAATAAATAACGGAATTACAGACTGTTCCGACTGCAGGGCGTGATACAAAGCCGTATTGTCTTCCAGACGCAAATCGCGTCTGAACCAAAAAATAGAAACTTCTTGTTTTGTCATTATTTTGAATTGAAAAATTTAGAGCCATAAAGATACCTAACAGGTTTTAAAAACCTGTTAGGATTTCAAACCTTAATTTGCCTTTTTAGACAACCAGTGTCTTTTGCATGAGGGATAATAATGGAGCTCTTTTTTATCCCGTTTTTTTACGGGATAAAAAAAGCGGGAACGGATAGCCCAACCGCCTTTTTCCGGTGGTCATGCCCAGATTATTTCTATTGAAAAATTGTCCGCTGACTCTTCTCTTTTTTTAAAGTTACAAATTACACGATTTTTTAAATTAATTTGAGTAATTTACATTCAAAAGTTAAAGCTGAGTACCTTCTAATCTTTAAATTCTATCTATATTTGTGCCTTTCGAAAAAAACACAAAAAAATGACTACTTTAAACGAATTGAATGCTATATCACCAATCGATGGCCGTTATAGAAATAAAACCGCATCTCTGGCTCCTTTTTTCTCTGAAGAAGCATTAATTAAATACCGTGTACTTATAGAAATTGAATATTTCATTGCTTTATGCGAAGTTCCCTTACCACAATTAAAAAATGTAAACACTGATCTTTTTGAGAGTTTACGTAGCATATATAAAAACTTTTCTGCCGAAGATGCTCTTTGGATTAAAGAAACCGAAAAAGTTACAAACCATGACGTGAAAGCCGTTGAATATTTCATCAAAGACGCTTTCGAAAAACTGGGCTTGTCCGAATATAAAGAGTTTATCCACTTTGGACTGACTTCACAGGACATCAATAACACTGCGATTCCGCTTTCGACTAAAGATGCTTTTGAGCAGGTTTATATGCCGTCATTAATAACTTTGATTTCCAAATTAAAAGAGTTGGCACAAGAATGGGCTGCAGTTCCAATGCTTGCCCGCACACACGGACAGCCTGCTTCGCCTACTCGTTTGGGCAAGGAAATTGCTGTTTTTGTTGAGCGTTTAGAAGAGCAGATGCGTTTGTTGTTTAACATTCCGTTTGCGGCTAAATTTGGAGGTGCTACCGGAAATTACAATGCACACCATGTGGCATATCCGCAGATTGACTGGAAACAGTTCGGAACTAAATTTGTACAGGAAAATTTAGGTTTGCACCATTCTTTTCCAACAACACAAATTGAGCATTATGACCACTTTGCAGCTTTTTTTGATGCTTTAAAAAGAATCAACACCATCATTATCGATTTGGACCGAGATATCTGGACGTATGTTTCGATGGAATATTTCAAGCAGAAAATTAAAGCAGGAGAAATTGGTTCTTCAGCGATGCCTCATAAAGTAAACCCGATTGATTTTGAAAATTCTGAAGGAAACTTAGGAATTGCTAATGCTATTTTCGAACATTTATCGGCCAAACTGCCAATTTCAAGACTGCAGCGCGATTTGACAGACAGTACGGTTTTGAGAAATATTGGTGTGCCAATGGGGCATACTATCATTTCATTTGAAGCTACACTTAAAGGTTTGAACAAATTATTACTGAACGAATCTAAATTCCACGAAGATCTGGAGAAAAACTGGGCGGTAGTTGCCGAAGCGATTCAAACGATTTTACGCAGAGAAGCATATCCAAATCCATACGAAGCATTGAAAGGTTTAACTAGAACCAATGAAGCGATTGATAAAAATGCTATTCATAGTTTTATTGCAACACTGGATGTTTCGGATGAAATTAAAAATGAATTGCTGCAGATTACTCCAAGCAGTTTTATAGGAATATAGATTTTAAAAAATCTTTTTAAAAAAGTACAAAGTCAATAATGAAAGAGGAATACTCGCTTCATATTGCTTTGTACTTTTTTTGTCTTATGCCATAGGAAATTCTTCTTCCAAAATTGAACGGTTTTTTAATTATTGCACCATCATTCCTGACATGCAAATTATGAACTTCAGCTGTTAAAGTAATTGTAAAATTTTAACTAACGAACCTTTTTATGCCCATTTCCTGCTAAAAATGTGTTATTTTTATCTCCAGCCCAATTATTACCGCTGGCAGTTTAGCCCAGACAGAAGTGGAAAGCCTTGAGGCTGATAAAACTGTTTTTTTCCTGCAATGGAAGCGTGGCAGAAAGAAGCTCACGCCTATGCCTGAAAAAAAGTTTTATGGCCGATAACTTGAAACTAATAGCTGGATCAGCTCCTAAAAAAACATAAAAAAATGAGTGCAGCAGCAGAAACGACACACCATCTGGAACCTTTAATAACCGATTTAGGATTAATCTTAATGACGGCAGGAATTGCTGTTTTAATATTTAGAAAACTCAAACAGCCCTTGGTTCTTGGCTATTTGATTGCTGGTTTTTTGGCTGGAAATCATTTTGAATTTTTCCCTTCGATAAAAGATATCAAAAGTGTCGAAGTCTGGGCCGAAATCGGGATTATCTTCTTATTGTTCAGTTTGGGATTAGAGTTTAGTTTTAAAAAACTGATGAAAGTTGGCGGAACCGCTTCTATCACTGCGGGAGTCCAGATTTTGAGCATGTGTATTGTAGGCTATTTCGTTGGACAATGGCTGGATTGGCCTACTATGGACAGCATTTTTCTTGGAGTAATTCTATCCATATCATCGACTACAATTATCTTAAAATCATTTGATGAATTGGGCGTCAAGACACAAAAATTTGCCGGAATCGTTATCGGATCACTTATTGTCCAGGATATTCTTGCCATATTAATGATGGTTTTATTGTCGACAATTGCCGTGAGCAATCAATTTTCGGGCACCGATCTTTTGATGTCGGTACTAAAACTTGTTTTTTTCCTTGTACTTTGGTTTTTGGGCGGGATTTTTATTATTCCCACAGTACTCAAAAAAACCAAACATCTGCTCACTGACGAAATGCTCCTGATTATATCATTGGCATTATGCCTGACAATGGTGATCTTTGCTGCCAATGTTGGTTTTTCGCCTGCCCTTGGCGCATTTATCATGGGATCAATAATTGCCGAAACGACTCAGGCCGAACACATTGAACATCTGATAAAACCTGTAAAAGATTTTTTTGGTGCCGTTTTCTTCGTATCGGTAGGAATGCTTATCAATCCAGATGTACTGTATGAACACGCTGTACCAGTAATTATCCTATCGGCAGTGACTATTTTTGGACAATCAATCAGTTCTACCTTTGGCACGTTATTATCAGGACAGCCCCTCAAAGAATCCATCAGGACAGGAATGAGCTTGTCGCAGATTGGGGAATTTTCGTTTATTATAGCCACATTAGGTGTTACTTTAAAGGTTACAAATACTTTCCTGTACCCGATAGTAGTGGCAGTTTCGGCAGTAACAGTGTTTACCACTCCGTTTATGATTAAGTATTCGCTGCCATTTTCAGAATATGTGGCTCATAAACTGCCACGCAAATGGACCAAGCGAATCGAACGCTATTCTGCCAGTACTCAAGCAATAAAAACAGTGAGCTTATGGCAGACGGTAATCAATGCCTTCCTTATTCAGGTTGTGGCACTGATTGTAATAATTCTTGGTATCATCCTCATTTCGTCCCGATATATATTACCCCTGGTCGAAGATTATCACTTGGGAAATTCCATGGGAGCCTTGATAACGCTGAGCATCATCGCACCGTTTTTATGGGCACTTGCTTTTCGCAGAGTAGCCACTGCCGAGGTAGAGCAATTAATGCAGGACCGCAAATCCCGAGGACCATTGACAATGCTTTTTTTCATTCGCATACTACTGTCTATTTTCTTCATTGGGCTGCTGCTCAATATATTTTTCTCGCCACAAGTAGCCTTAATTGCTTTAATTATTGCCGTGATTCTCTATTTGATCTTCCAAAAGAGACTGCACATTCAATACCATAAAATTGAAAATCATTTTTTATCCAATTTGCACGGCAGGGAAATTGACAAAGCCCGCAGAAGCCGAAGCGACTTGACACCATGGGACGGACACATGGCTGTTTTTGATATTGCCGACGAATCCAATATAGCAGGAAAGACACTAAAAAATCTGCAGCTAAGAGAACTATTGGGAGTCAACATCGTATTTATCAAAAGAGGCGAAATCACCATCCATATCCCGCAGGCCAATGAGCGCCTATTTCCAGGAGACGAAGTATGCGTTATTGGTACCGATGAGCAAGTGCAGGAGTTCAAAAAATATCTGGATCAGCACGAAATGGAAGTTTCTCCAATAGTTAAAGAACCCGATATTGTGCTGCGCCAGATAGAATTAAAGAACCACGTTTTTCACGGAAAAAGCATCAAGGAATCCAATCTGCGCGAAAAAACAAAAGGGCTGATTGTTGGCATCGAAAAAAGAGGAAACCGAATCCTGAATCCCGAGTCCTATGTTATTCTGGAAAAAGATGATATCCTATGGATTGTGGGCGATAGAAAACTATTGTGGGATTTGGCTCATGATTAAAAGTCTTCGCTTTATTATACAAAAAACACTGGTTGAGAGACTGGTGTTTTTTTTTAGGAGCAGAACAATAGTTATTCATAACTGCTTCACTCCCGCTCTCCGCTGTAATCTTGAAGGGCTGAACCCCAGCCCTCAAGGATTTTCACTTCGATCGGGGCTAAAGAGACCTTTATCATCCTTAGAACCATTTCAAATTGAAAAACCGTAAAAATTAGTAATGCTTTTTTTATATATTTGAGAATAAGTAAGCACGCATAGTTATCATACATAACATACCTATTTGAGGATGATAAATCAGATTTTTATCAGTCATATCTATTAGTTAGTAACTATTTTACCGCAGAATATGAAAAACAGACTCGTTATAAAAGGTACAATTCTAACTCATCAAGGTAGTTTTTATGTTGGTGAAGAAATATTTTCATCTATTTTATTTTCTGTTGTAAATTCTTGGTTTTATAGTCATTACGAAAATAATGGAGAATTAAAAGCTAATATCTCAAACGAAACTGCAAGAGAGTATGGGAAAATTAAATCTGCAATAAATGGATTTACTGAAGATTTACATAACCTTTCAATTAATTATTGTTTATTCAAAGAAATTAACGAAACAGTTCATATCAACGGTCACAAATCAAATCTTTATATATCAGTAATTTTAGAAAATCTATTTACTAATTTGAGAAGTATATATGATTTTCTTTATCATTTTGTTAAAATAACTTTGTCTGAAAAAGAATTAAAACTATATCCACAAAAAGATTCTATAAATAATTTATTAACCTTTTCTAAAAATAAGAATAATCAAGATAAACTACCGAAAAGTATAATTTGGGTACTCAATAATATTGAAAATGATTTAAACGATATAAAGCAAATAAGAGACAATATCATTCACAAAGGGAAAGATTTTCTATTAACTCGAAAAGAAGGTGTTTTATTTATGCGAGTTCCAATTAAGACAACTAACAGTAATGACAATCTTCTTCCTAATATTTTAAATACAAATGAAATTGATTATAATGTAGAAAAATATCTAAATAAAATAATAAAAACAACGCTTAAAAACATTGAAGATTTTGGTGTTATAATTACCAATGAAATATCAAACAATTCAGAAATAAAATTAAACTTGTACTCAATAAGTAATTATTGCATAGATGAGTTTAACGAATTTCTAATAAACAAAAACAGCTACTAACAGCCGTTACACGAGATTTGGGCATTAGGCTAAATTTAAAAATGGTCTTGTATTTGGGAAGTTTTGGCAAATCCGAAAGTAGGGCTTTAATTTCCTACCTGCACTAAACTTTAAAAAATCATATTAGCAAAAAAACAATGGCATATTTAGTAGTCGCATATCCTGAATTGACAATAAACGACTTTGACAAAATTCAAAAGTATCGTGAGTTAAATGACAAATTATTTTTTAATGTCGTTAAACCGCATTTTACAATTGTTTTTCCAGTTTTTGATATCACAGAATCCGAGTTTATAGACGAAATTAAATTGCAGGCGAACTCTATTGAAAAAATTACATTCAACATCAAATGTTCGACAATAAACAAAGACGCATTTAGCGACTATTACCACTCTTTCTTAGTGCCAGATGAAGGATTTAGCCGAATAATCAGACTCCACGACAAATTATATTCTGACAAACTAAAAGACAATTTACGACTTGACATAGACTTTGTGCCTCACATTGGGATAGGAAACTCACTCGACAAACATCTATGCAAAGCTATGGTTGACGAGTGGAATAAGAATGATTTTTCAATTGCTGGTACAATTTCGGAGCTGACTATTGTGAAATATGAGAACGGCATAGTAGAAAACATTGAAAAAATTAGGCTCAGATAAAAACATAGAAAGGTAATCCTGCTAATTCGAACGGAGTTTCATAAGCCTTAAAAACCGCTTATTTTATTAGGCTTTTAGTACTATGAGATTAAACTCTATGCAGAAAAACTTCAGCTGGAATACTAAAATAATTCTTTAGTTTTTGCGCCATTTTCAAAGTAATTTCACGTTTGCCGGAAAGAATTGCAGAAACATGACCTTTGCTCCCAATTATGGGTTCCAGATCTTTGGATTTCAAACCCATTTCCTTCATTTTGTATTTGATTACTTCCAGAGCATCCAATTCAGGCAGCTGATAATGCTTCTCATCATAGTCTTTAACCAGAACCAGTAATAAATCTAATTCATCACTAAGAGGAGTATTAGGTTCAGCATGAAATATTTCCATTAATCGCAAGGAAGCTTTATTGTAATCTTCTTCGGTTTTTAATACTTTCCAGTTCATAATTATCCTTTTTTATAGTGTAAGATTGTTGTATCAAAGGCAACTGTTTCAACATTTATCTTATCGTATTCTTTATGAGTTCCAAACCAAATCACATAACAGGCAGTCTGCAAAAAATTAATCGAAACAACTAATCGGAAATCGTTTCCTTTAATATTGAAAACCACTCTTTCATTATTGACAATACTTGCATTTCCATAAATCCGCTTGAGTTCATTGAAATTATGAAAATCCTGTTTTGAAAATTCATTATACCATATTAACAATGATGTTTTTGCAAGTGGATAAGTTTCAGTGTAAAACAAAATGGTTTTCTTTACAAGGATTTTCATTGGCCAAATTTAATTAAAAGTTTTCAATTTGAAAACTAAATTACCTGATTAAAGTATTTACTATATTTAAAATTAAGAATAAAACTACATTCAAACAACTGTTTATAAAAAAAGGTGCAGAAACTAAATCCTGCACCTTTTTGTCTTTAGGCTTTCGTCATTAAAACTATTTTTATCTCGAATAATTCGGAGCTTCTTTTGTAATCGTAACGTCATGCGGATGGCTTTCGTTGATACCGCTGGCAGTAATACGTACAAATCGTCCAGAATCCTGTAAAGTGGCAATATCCTTAGAACCGCAATAGCCCATTCCGGCACGAAGCCCGCCTACAAATTGCTGCATGCTTTCATTCAGTTCCCCTTTATATGGTACACGCCCAACGATTCCTTCTGGAACTAATTTTTTAACATCGTCTTCCACATCTTGGAAATAACGGTCTTTCGATCCTTCCTGCATCGCTTCAACAGAACCCATTCCTCTGTAGGATTTGAATTTTCTTCCTTCAAAAATAATCGTCTCACCTGGAGATTCCATTGTTCCAGCCAATAACGAGCCAAGCATTACACTATCAGCTCCTGCAGCAATTGCTTTAGGAATATCTCCTGTGTAACGGATACCTCCATCGGCAATTACGGGAACACCGGTACCTTTTATAGCTGCAGCAACTTCAAGAACTGCAGAGAATTGAGGAAATCCAACCCCTGCAACAACTCTTGTTGTACAGATAGAACCAGGTCCTATTCCTACTTTTACACCATCGGCACCATTTTCTACTAAAAATTTAGCAGCTTCTGGAGTAGCTATATTACCTACAATTACATCGAGTTTTGGGAATTTTGCCTTTACAGCTTTTAATACATCAACTACACCTTGCGTGTGTCCGTGAGCGGTATCAATAATTACTGCATCAACTCCAGCGTTTACCAGAGCAGTTGCTCTTTCAACAGCATCGGCGGTAACTCCTAGAGCGGCAGCTACCCTTAAACGTCCAAATGTATCTTTATTGGCATTTGGCTTTTGGGTCAATTTGGTAATATCTCTAAAAGTAATCAGCCCAACCAGTTCATTTTTATCATTTACTACTGGCAGTTTTTCGATTTTGTGACCTTGCAGTACTACCTCAGCTTCTTCTAATGAAGTCCCCTCGGCAACTGTTACAAGATTCTGGCTGGTCATTACCTCAATAATAGGTCTTGATCCGTTTTTTTCGAAACGCAGATCTCTATTGGTAACAATACCTTTTAATATTTTATTCTCATCTACAATTGGAATACCGCCGATACCATATTCTCTCATGGCTGCCTTAGCATCCGAAACCGAAGAACTCAATAATAAAGTGACAGGATCGATAATCATACCAGACTCAGCACGTTTTACCTTGCGTACTTTTGCTGCCTGCTGCTCGATTGTCATGTTTTTATGCAAAACACCAATTCCTCCCTCCTGAGCCATAGCAATTGCCATAGCGCTTTCGGTTACTGTATCCATAGCAGCAGATACAATAGGGACATTAAGTGTAATATTTCTTGAAAATTTTGATTTGATACTCACTTCGCGAGGAAGTACACTGGAGTAATTAGGGACTAATAATACATCATCGTAAGTTAAACCTTCGCCGATAATCTTGGAGTCGTGTGCTTTCATGTTGCAATTTCTAGTTGAATTGCGTGCAAATATAGACAATCTTAAGCTAAAATACACTTAATGCGCGTGTTTTATTTTTAAATTGCAGAATAAACAATTCTATCTTTTAATTTTTTCTTTGATTTTTTATATCTCAAAGAAAAACTATTCTTCACATTTCATGACAACACTAAACAACTCCTTATCAGGACTTAGCAAAATTGAAGCAGAACAATCGAGAATCAAAAACGGCTTAAATTCCATAGAACACCAAAAGAAAAACAGCCTGATTTCTTCGATTATTGAAATGATAAAAGAACCCATGTTCTTATTATTGCTCACCGCAGCAAGTATTTATTTTATAACTGCCGATTATGGCAACGGGATCTTTATGATTGCCGCTATTTTAATGGTATCAGCTATATCACTTTATCAGGAATCAAAAAGCCGTAATGCCATTGAAGCGCTGCATAAATTAACACAGCCGAAAAGCAAAGTCATTCGTGATGGTGAAGTTACAGAAATACCTTCTGAAGAAATTGTTTTGGGAGATTGTATTCAATGCGAAGAAGGCACTTTTATTCCTGCTGACGGCCTCATTATTCAATCGAATGATTTTTCGGTAAACGAATCGATAATAACAGGGGAATCATTGGCGGTTTTTAAAAATGAAAAAGACAAAAACAATCAAGTCTTTCAAGGAACAATTGTTGCCTCAGGATTGGCTATCTGCAGAGTAACTGCAATCGGAAGCTTAACCCAATTGGGAACAATCGGAAAAAGCCTGGACGAAATAGCCGAAGAGAAAACACCTCTGCAGATTCAGATTGTAAATTTTGTCACCAAAATGTCTCTCATTGGCTTGGCTGTTTTCCTTCTAGTCTGGGCAATTAATTTTTATAATTCAAAAATTGTCTTGGACAGCCTATTAAAAGCATTAACCTTGGCAATGAGCATCATTCCCGAAGAAATCCCGGTAGCTTTTGCCACATTCATGGCTTTGGGTGCCTGGCGGTTAATGAAAATGGGGATTATTGTCAAACAGACAAAAACGGTTGAAACTCTGGGAAGTGCAACAGTAATCTGCACTGATAAAACAGGAACTATTACCGAAAACAAAATGAGTTTGGCACAATGGTATTTATTAGAAGAAGATGTACTCAATGATAATAATGACAATTTCAATAAAAATATAAGCAGCTCTTTGTCTGCAAACGAAAAAGAATTAATCAGCCTTTCGATGTGGTCCAGTGAACCTATTCCTTTTGATGCTATGGAAATTGCTTTGCACGATGCTTATGCAAAAACAGGTATTAAAGATGAACGTTCCAATTATAAGATGGTACATGAATATCCGTTAAGCGGAAAACCACCGATGATGACCCACATTTTTGAGAACCAGAAAGGTGACAGAATAATTGCTGCCAAAGGTGCTCCCGAAGCTTTGATTGCCTGTTCCTCTCTTTCCGAAAAACAGACTAATCAAATCCTGAAAGCCATGCAGTTGATGGCCGAAAAAGGCTACCGTGTCTTGGGAGTTGGATCTGCTGATTTTTCAGGTAATGATTATCCCAAAACACAACAGGAATTTTTATTTGATTTTAAAGGGCTAGTCGCTTTTTATGATCCTCCAAAAGCCAATATCAAAGAAGTTTTCGAGACTTTCTATCAAGCTGGAATCCAGGTAAAAATTGTTACTGGCGATAACGCACTGACAACTGCAACCATTGCCAATCAAATTGGTTTTAAAAACGCTGGGGAAATTCTAAATGGAGACGAACTCATGACAATGAATGACGTAGCCTTGAAAGAAAAAGTTATGGAGACAAATATTTTTACAAGAATGTTTCCCGAAGCCAAATTAAAAATAATAAAAGCTTTAAAAGAAAACAGCCAGATTGTAGCAATGACTGGTGATGGAGTAAATGACGGCCCAGCATTAAAATCGGCTCATATTGGTATTGCGATGGGAAAAAAAGGCACTGAAATTGCCAAACAGGCAGCGAACTTAATCTTGATAGATGATGATTTCTCCAAAATGACAGAGGCCATAGCCATGGGACGGAAAATTTATATTAATCTGAAAAAAGCGATTCAATACATTATATCCATCCACATTCCTATTATTTTGATTGTGTTTATTCCGTTAGTTTCAGGATGGATTTATCCTAATATATTTTCGCCTGTCCATATTATTTTTCTAGAAATTATTATGGGCCCAACATGTTCCATTATTTATGAAAATGAGCCTATGGAACCTAATTTAATGAAACAGAAACCACGGCCATTTACCACTACTTTTTTTAATCTAAATGAAATTACAATCAGTATAATTCAAGGACTTATGATTACGATTGGTCTTTTATTTATTTACCAGTACAGCATAACAGATGGATTCTCTGAGGATCATACCCGGACTATTATTTTCCTGACACTATTATCGGCTAATATCTTTCTGACACTTGCCAATCGTTCATTCTATTATTCAATATTTACCACTTTAAAATACAAAAATAATTTGGTTCCGCTTATTATTGGATTAACGTTATTTGTGACTGCTTCATTATTAATTATTCCTCTCTTTAGAACTTTTTTTCAATTTGAAATGATAAGTTTCCCACAAATAGGGCTTAGTGTTCTGATCGGTTTTGTTTCAGTGTTTTGGATTGAAATTTTTAAATTTTTAAGAAGACGAAATACCAGCATATAATATTCATATTCTATTTGGTACTTCCGCCCGAAATAATATTGAATCCGATTTGAAAAGCGAGTGCGTTGGCTTTGGAAACGTCTTTATAAGCCAAAAGATTACTGGCCATTGCATAAAAATTGACAACTCCAATTTTTGCAGTCAGTCCTAAACCGATGTTCGACGCTGAGTACGAATCGACAGTGTAAGCAGCTTTCATCTGCAATCCCTCAAGGATTCTTCTTCGGTAATATCCGGTCAGAGCCAGCATGGGCTGCTTTGGCGTGCTCATCGCAAAAAGCTGAATTCCCAGAGCACTCCGATACCAGGAATCGTCATTGGATGTACAATTGCATTCTGCTGATCTGTCTTCTTCAAATGAATATTGAAATGAAGAATAAAATTTTAAAGGCCGAAGTGTTGTATAATTATGATATAAAGTATCCAGCGGAATTGCCTCTCTAAATTCATCATAAGCATCGCCTACCGTTCCAGCCGAATTGAAATTGGTAATTACTCCCTTAAAATCATAATTTCCTTTTAGTGTATAACTTTCTACATTTTTAGAATGATTGATATATCCAATATCTATTAAACTGGCAGTTAACTGGATATTTCGTTTAGGATAATAAGTAAGCCCTAAATCGATCCCAAGCCCCAGATTGCCTCCAAAAAAAGCCCTTTGGGTTATATCATCAGTCATATCGCTGGCAATGTCGCCATCATAGTTTTCGTCCAGATATTTGGAAATCCCCGAGGTATTAAGCATTAAATCAGATCGGATTGATTGGTCATATAGAAGGTTTTCTCCTGGGCTCGTAACAAAATAACCTGAGTTGTGCGTTGATGTCCCATTAAAAATACTAGAATAGATTTTCCCTCTTGCCCCTAGGATCAGCTTTTCATTAATCTGTTTGTTAAATCCAATATGAAAAACTGTCAATAACTCTGCTTTTACACTCAAATCGCCCAAGTCAAATGATTTTCCAATGTAATCCTTATTGCCATACAGGGACAATATTGCCAGATCGGTAGGAATATAAATAAAAGAATCCAGCTCTTGATACATTCCAAAAGACACATACGACTTGCTCTCCTCGCCACCAACACGAAATCCGGCAGTAAAAATCTCGAGCTGCTGGTTAGCAGTAATATAATCATTACTATTGGTTGAAGCAACTGCACTCTTGACTTTGTCCGAAAAATCTACTCCATCATTAGCAAATAAACTATAAGCATCAAATCCAGTGGATCCAATATTTCCCGAAATACCAGATAATAAAGGTACTCCAAAAAACCATTTATACTTTACGTCTGCACCAGGATTAAGCAGCATACTCTGTGGCTGCGGGGTAAAATTATATAAAATCTCTTTGTTCTGGGAAAAACAATTACAGAAAAAAAACAGTGTCCAGAGAATAATTATTTTTCTCATTGTATATCGAAATAAGCAGTTATACTTGAGCTCAACTCAATTCTGCCAGGTGTTGCATCTGTTATTGGATCACCGTTAAGCATCAAAATAGAGAAACTCATTTGGGCAGTGTTCTTTAGTATTTCCACATTAGTGGCAGAAAATGTTTCGGTTTTTTCTACAATTACTTCTGTCACAGCTGCAGCAGGAATGTCCATTCGCAAATTATATATAGGCTTGCCATCAACATCTAAAAAACTGACATTAAACATAAAAGGCCTGCTAATTGTATTTTTAATTCTAAAATACAATTCAGTTTTTACTAAATCTTCTTCGACAAAAGAGCTGTTTAAAAAATCGACATTGGAGGTGTAGGAAAGCAGTGGCGACTCTGCCCCGCTCAAAATAAATTTAGAGGCATCTGCTTTAATATAAGCAAGATTAGTTGTAACCACCGGCTGTACATTAAACTCTTTGGCCTGTTCAAAGTCCAGATCACTGCTGCAGGAAAAAAGGAAGCATCCCAGCGCAGCTATTAAAATAATCTTTTTGAAAAAAGTAAATCTCATATCTTGCTATTTTAATTGTAAGGCATTTGCAAAGATTTTTGGACTATACTAAAGTAACACAAAAACTTAAGAACATTTTACAATTAAACAACTTAAATGCAAAAAATAATAGGCATCAATGAAATTCGCCAAATAGTTTTGAAGCTTCATTATAAGCGCTTTCAAAACTCATTGGACTGCAGCTGGTATTTTCTTTTTGAACCGTAAAATAGGACAATAATTTCTCAGTTGGCATATTGCCTGTCAAATTATCAGACGCCATTGGACAACCTCCAAATCCTTGAATGGCACCATCATACCGACGGCATCCTCCTTTGTAAGCTGCTTCTATTTTTTCCAGCCATTTATTGGGTGTTGTATGAAGATGAGCCCCAAATTCAATTTTGGGGTATTGCGGAATTAAATGTGAAAATAAATATTCAATAGTCTCTGGAGTCGAACTCCCTACTGTATCAGAGAGTGATAAAATTTTCACTCCCATTCCAGCAAGCTTTTCGGTCCATTGTGCTACAATTTCAACATTCCACGGATCTCCATAAGGATTTCCAAATCCCATCGAAAGGTAAGCTACTGTTTCCTTATTAGTTTTGTCTGCAATGTTTAAAATTTCGTCCAGCGTGACCAGAGATTCCGCAATAGTCTTATGAGTATTACGCATTTGAAAATTTTCTGAAATAGAGAAAGGAAATCCTAAATATTGAATGGCAGCATGTTGAGAAGCTAAAGCTGCTCCTTGCACGTTGGCAATAATGGCCAATAATTTGCTTGTTGTCCGTGATAAGTCAAGCTGTTCAAGGACTTCGGCGGTATCTTGCATTTGCGGTATGGCTTTTGCCGAAACAAAACTGCCAAAATCTATTGAATCAAATCCTACCCTAAGCAGCGATTGTATATAAGCGGCTTTCCTTTCAGTAGGAATAAAAGCTTTTATGCCTTGCATAGCGTCTCGCGGGCATTCAATAATTTTTATAGCTTCCATAACTTTCTTCCGAAAAAGGATTAAATTTTAGTTATCATCCCGATAATTACCGGGACGCTTTTTCATTTCATCGAAAGAAGAACCTTTTTGATGTGAATTTCAAATATATAAAAAGGTTTTGAGTAATAATGAAAGAAAATCGCTATTCTATTATTTTTTGGATAAAATGGCTTTATTAATTTCTTTAACCAATGCTGGTCCTTCATAGATAAAACCCGTATATAACTGAAGAAGGCTTGCTCCTGCTTCCAGTTTTTCCAAAGCGTCTTTGGCAGAGTGAATTCCTCCTACTCCAATAATTGGAAATGCCTTGTTGCTCTTTTCAGATAGAAAACGAATAACTTCCGTAGATCTTGATGTCAAAGGTTTTCCTGATAATCCACCCACTTCGGTTTGATTACAGGAACGCAATCCGGAACGAGAAATGGTTGTATTGGTAGCAATTACACCTGCAATTTTAGTATCTTTTACAATATCAATTATATCCAGCAGCTGCTCATCTGTAAGATCTGGAGCAATCTTAAGCAATATTGGCTTCTGTTTTGGCTTTGCCAGGTTTTTGTCCTGCAAGGTCTGCAGTAATTGGGTTAATGGCTCTTTCTCCTGCAAAGCCCTTAAATTTGGGGTATTTGGAGAACTTACATTAACTACAAAATAATCTACATAATCATACAATGCATCAAAGCAGATTTCATAATCCGAAGTTGCTTCCTCGTTTGGAGTCAATTTATTTTTACCAATATTTCCCCCTATTAAAACTCCTTTATTTTTCTTTAAACGCTGTACTGCATCAAGAACACCTCCATTATTAAATCCCATCCGGTTTATAATTGCCGAATCTTCCTTTAAGCGGAATAAACGCTTTTTATCGTTACCTGGCTGGGCTTTTGGAGTTAGAGTCCCAATCTCTATAGAACCAAAACCTAAATTAGAAAGCTCATTATATAAACTGGCATCTTTATCGAATCCTGCTGCCAGGCCTACTGGATTTTTAAACTTTAATCCAAAAACTTCGGTCTCCAATCTTTTATCATCCACTTGATATAAAAATCTGAAAAGAGCGGAAAATCCAGGAATTTTTGAAACTATCCTAATCAATGAAAAGGTAAAATAATGCACTTCTTCGGGATCAAAACAAAAAAGGATAGGGCGTATAAAAATCTTGTACATAGCTGAAAAATTGATTGGCACAAAAATAAAGAATTGTTTTTAGTTTTTAGTATAGAAATAGACTTAAAGCCGTTCTTTATCACATTTCTAAATAGAAAAATTAAAGAATTCACGGCTATTTTATTAACAAACAATCTAAATTGGATTACGATGTAAAATCCATTTTATTTTAAACTGCCGTGGTAATGATGTGATTTTGATGTGATTTTTGGAATATCAAATAAAATATCATTATAGTACATTTGAGAAATTCATTTTAATAAAAACTAAACGCTTTTATGCTCAAAATAATTATCTCCGTTCTATTATCAATCTGCTCTATATTATACAATCATTGCCAAGCACAAGTAAGCCCAAAAAGAGGAATTGCATACGGCAAACATAGTATTGCCGACATAAATGCTTTGAAACCGGGTGTTTCCTGGTGGTACAATTGGTCGCCGGAGCCAGAGCAAGCTGTTAATGCCAGCTACGAAAATTTAGGCGTAGAATTTGTACCAATGGCATGGGGAAAAGTAAACAATCCAGACACATTTATAGCCACAATAAAACCGGGCGCCAAATATTTATTAGCTTTTAACGAACCTAACTTTAATGACGGAGCAAGACTAACTCCTCAGGAAGCGGTAGATGCATGGCCAAATATTGAAAAGATAGCTGCTGCAAAAGGACTGGAAATCGTTAGTGCATCCCCTGCTTTCAACGGGCCATCGAATTATGGAGGATATCAAAGTCCAGTTGCCTGGCATGATGAGTTCTTTCGGCTTTGCCCTACATGCAAAGTAGATTACATTGCTTTTCACACTTATGATGCAACTGCTGGAGATATTGTTGGAGTCACATCGCTATTAAAAAAATACAACATCCCAATATGGGTTACAGAATTTGCTAATCGTGTAGTACAATCTGCTGCTGATAAAACAAATTTCATGAAACAAGTGGTTACTTCTTTTGAAAACGATCCTGATATTTACCGCTATTCATGGTTTACCTGCAGAGTACCTTCAAATTGGACAGATATGCTGGAAGGCCAATTACTGGGTGCGGCTAGCGGAACAATACGGCCTATCGGGACAGAATATCTTAATGTTTCTTATACTTCAAAAAAAATGAATGTCCCTGGACGGATTATAGCCAACAAACATTACCGCCGCAAGGGAACTGGCCTGCAAAACACCATAGATGGCGGCACTTCTCAAAATGTGTGCTTTATTGATCCTGGCGATTGGGGAGAATACATGATTAACGCTGCAAAAAGCGGATCTTACCAAATGACTTTTCGGGTAGCCTCGTTAGATCCAGGTATTTTTGACATTAGTGTTAATGGAATAATTGTAAAAACAGACGAAACTTTTGACGCAACGGGAGCCATGCAGATGTATACCGATAAAGTTGTTGGAGGAATTAACCTTTCTAAAGGAGAAAATTATATCAGGATTCATTATAAATCAAAACTTAATTTTAATTATATAGATACTGTCGATGAAAGCACACTAAGCGTTCCTAAAGCTGTGTTAGAGGAAAAATCGATCTGCTTTTATCCAAATCCTTTTACATCTGAAACAAAAATTCAAATAAAATCTCCAGATTCCGAACCAATAAAAATTAGAATAATTGACATGAAAGGCAGTGTATGTTTTTCTGGAAGTGATTTTTATACTAATCAAAACATTTCGATTGACAAACATTTAGCTCCTGGAATATACACTGTTATTGTTACTTTTGAAACAACAGAAAAGACATTCAAAGTAATTAAAAATTAATCCAGAAAAGGTTTAATAACCTGAACTCGATTTATATTGTCATTAAAAATATTTCTCTCCTATAGAGCATTAGGAGCATTACTTGTTGATTTCTATAAATATTTTGCCACTCTGTGGCTTGTTTCGGTTTGTTTTTGACAATATTCATAGAAACAAATTGTTGTGTTATCTAAGCTCCATAATGGACAGATTTTTTTTTTGGACTCCAATAGATTCTGGTATTTCTTCAAAATTCAGATGCTTTATAATCTTATCCCAATAAAAAAACCTCATTCAAGAGGTTTTTTACTGGAGTATTCAATTTACTTTAAATTATTGCTTTATTATTTTTTGAATAACAGATCCACTCTCATCATAAACAGCAACAAAATAAATTCCATTGGCATATTGGCTTAAATCAGCCTGAATGGTTTCGGATTGCTGCTTTATTTCATCCAGCAGAATCCCTAAAACGGAATAAATTTTAATTCCTATTACTGGCTTGTCACTATGAACTGTCAGCATATTTGTAACTGGATTTGGATAAACCTCAATACCAGCAGCTGCTTGAAATGATGCCGAAGAAAGTGACGTATCGCTTTTAGCAATCCAATTTGAAGCAATACTATTATCTAAATCTGTACTTATTAACTGCAGATAGCTTCCATTGCCATCAGCCTCGGCTGCCCATGGAGCTGCATCAAGATATTCGACACTGTCTATTGTATTTCCAAATCCATCAGCCAAAACTATTTTCTGAGATGCATTGGATAAATTTCGGGTAAACTGCCCAAATGCAGTAATTCCATACTTATTTTGAAAAACTGCTGCATTGCTTGCCAAATAAATACTGGCTCCCGCCAAAACAGATGAATTTGCAGGAAACTGATAGGTAATTCCTAATTCTTTCAGATAAACCCCAGTCAAATCAGCTGTGACCGCACCTGTATTTACAATTTCGATAAACTCCAAATCATCGCTTACTGAAAAACCATCCGAAACTGCGGGATTGTAATTTATTTTATTAATAACTAATGATGGAGTTTGTACAGCATTACAAGATGAAAACGATCCCAGATTTGCTGTAATCCAATTTATTCTAGCAGTTAAATAAGTTTTAATACCAGCAACTTCACTGGTAAAATCCCTTAGAACTCCCCATTTGACATTATCACGGTTTTTTGCTTCGGCAATATAACCTGCTGTATTGTCGATATTTTGTTCCAAACTGGCATAATTAAATGGCTTATCTGTTTGAATAAGTTCATTCCAGCGTTTTGACATATAACACTTGAAAGCAGATTCGGTAAATAAATTACCCCAAAACCTCGCACCTTCATTATCTCCATTGGCAAATTGCCAGACATTTGTCTTGCTTCTATCATACCCCCATTGAAAAAGATCATTTCCATAAGTCAGATTAAAATCCCAAATAGGCCCAGCTCTTAATTTACCATTTCTGTCTTTATGAAAATAAGTACTGAATTGATAGGAGTCAACATTTGAAGCTAATTCATTGAGCAGCATAAAATCTACAAAAGAAGGAACATCAATAACTGATGGATAACCCGTTATAATATCAGGATTACTAGCATTTGATTCCAATTTTAAAAACTCATTATGTATATATGTATTCTGTTCTGGCGTAACAGAAGCTGGTTTAGGCAATTCATGAATAAAATCTACCGCTCCTACATTGCCAAACATAGTCCAGGCCACTGGATCACCACCAGTAGTTTTATCAGCCTTAGTAATATAGCCTCCAGTAACATTAGGAGAGCTTACATCTGAAGAGCCTATTTTTAGGATATTAATACGTTCTGAATTGGTCTTTAATTTTTCCTGAAGAGCATACAAACCTGCATATTCGCCATTGACAACTACTTCGCAATACACTAATCTGGAAGCATAATCACCAATTTGCCTGGCTAAATTATAGGAAAGGAAATCCCTCATAAACGAAGGATCATAAGCAAAGGAGTTCAACACCCAATCATTTTCTGCTGGCATACCCAACAGACTCACATTATTATTGCTTTTGTTATCAGCTTTCAAAGTTGTTAACCCATATGGTTTTTTTGGCAAAAGCTGCGATGTAGAACCTCTAAGCTCAATTCCAATCCTGCCATTATAATTTAAATATTCAGACGTATTGGCATCCGTTAGGAAATTCCTGCTTCCATCGGGTCTTTTGATAATTTTCATACTGGCCAGAATTTTTGGATCATCCAATATTTCTAAGGGCTGATTTGTAACAGGATCCAGATCTGTTGTAATTACAACAATTGGCAGATTACTATCGGTAAAGGTTTGAGATCGGATTGCGGTAGACGATAACAATACTATCGCAAAAAAGGACTGAAAAAAAAGAGTGAATTTTAAAGTAAAAGTTTTTGGCATAGTTCTAATAGATTTTTACCAAATATAAAGATTTTTTATAAAACAAAAGCTTAGTTTTTAATATGTTGCACAGTAAAACCACCACAATCACGCACTTTATTGCGCTGATAAATCTTGGGTTTGATGAGGCACAAAAAAAGTATTTTAAACTGCAAGTAGCGTTGCTGTAATGCCAAAAAACGTAAACGCATAACATCCCCTGCGCCTAAAAGCCATTTTCTCTTTTGCTGTAGTCACTAAAGCTGCGTCAGAAAATTTGAAAAGTATTTTACTTTTCTTTCATAAAAAATGCCCCAAATAGTATCTAACTTTTTGGGACATCTCTAACTAGGCTTTTTATATAGGAATTTGAGTCTTATTTACTCAAATACATTTTTCTTCTAGAGTACAATTCGTAGAATTGGTCATCTTTTAAGTCATCAATAAACAAAATACTTTCACCTGTTGATTTCATCACTGAATTAAATGATTGAAAAAAGTAATAATTTGCAAACTTAAAATTATTTACCTTTGTAAAAATGAGTAAGAACCTTTACATTATTGCGGGTTGCAATGGAGCAGGAAAAACAACTGCCTCATTTACTATTTTACCAGAAATTTTAAATTGTAAAGAATTTGTAAATGCAGACGAAATAGCAAAAGGTTTATCCCCTTTTCAACCTGAAAAAGTTTCGTTTGAATCAGGAAGAATAATGTTAAACAGAATAAAAGAATTACTCTCTGAAAATGAAAATTTTGCATTTGAAACAACATTAGCTACAAGAAGCTACAAAAACAAAATTATCGAAGCGAAAGAAAAAGGATATCGAGTAACATTATTATTCTTTTGGCTTCAAAGTATTGCTTTAGCTAAGGAACGCGTTAAATCAAGAGTTTCAGAAGGCGGTCATAATATTGAACCTGATGTTATTGAAAGAAGGTACATCAAGGGAATTAAAAATCTATTTGAAATATATCTTCCAATAGTTGATGGAGCTTTATTATTTGACAATTCTGAAGGAAAACACGAACTTGTAGTCGATAAACAAATTGATGGATTTCTTAATATTACAAACCAAGAAAAGTTTAATCTTTTAAAAAACTATTATGACAACAATTGAAATTCAAAGAGACGAAAAAGATAAAATTATAAAAGGGCTTGAAAAAGCATATGAAAAATTATTAGAATTTAAGAAAATTAAAAATAGTGATCTTGTTGTTTTACGCGATAATAAAATTGTAAAAATTAAGCCTGAATAAAAAGCACTTTATTCCAACAAAAAAAGCCTCGAACAAACCGAGGCTTTTTTACTATCAGAATCTGAGTCTTATTTACTCAAATACATTTTTCTTCTAGAGTACAATTCGTAGAATTGGTCATCTTTTAAGTCATCAATAAACAAAATACTTTCACCTGTTGATTTCATCTCTGGTCCTAATGCCTTATTCACATTATGGAATTTGCTGAAAGAGAAAACCGGCTGTTTGATGGCATACCCTTTTAACTGTGGGTTAAAATCAAAATCAGTTACTTTATTGTGACCTAACATTACTTTTGTAGCGTAGTTTACATATGGCTCTCCGTATGCTTTTGCGATAAATGGAACTGTTCTCGAAGCTCTAGGATTTGCCTCAATAATATACACCGTATCGTCTTTTATAGCAAACTGAATATTGATTAAACCAACTGTTTTCAAAGCTTTGGCAATTTTATGAGTATGATCTTTTATCTGCTGCATCACAAATTCACCCAAGTTGAAAGGAGGCAATGTTGCATTACTGTCTCCCGAATGGACACCGCAAGGTTCGATATGCTCCATAATTCCGATGATATACACATTACCGTCAGCATCACAGATTGCATCAGCCTCAGCTTCGATTGCTCCTGCCAGATAATGGTCTAACAGCAGTTTATTGCCTGGAATCTGCTTCAATAAATTGATAACGTGTTCTTCCAGTTCTTTTTTGTTGATTACGATTTTCATTCCCTGACCACCTAGTACATAAGAAGGACGGATCAATAACGGGAAGTCTAATGTATCTGCCAATGCAGAAGCTTCGTCAGCTGTTTCAGCAATTCCGAATTTAGGGAAAGGAATGTGCAATTCTGTCAATAAATCAGAGAAACGCCCTCTGTCCTCGGCCAAATCCAAAGCATCAAAACTTGTTCCTATAATCTTCACTCCGTATTTAGACAATTTTTCAGCCAGCTTCAAAGCCGTCTGACCGCCAAGCTGTACAATTACCCCTTCTGGTTTTTCGTGCTGGATGATATCATAAATATGTTCCCAGAATACTGGCTCGAAGTATAACTTATCAGCTGTATCAAAATCTGTAGAAACCGTTTCAGGATTACAGTTAATCATGATGGTTTCGTAACCGCATTCTTTCGCCGCTAGAACTCCGTGTACACATGAATAGTCAAACTCAATTCCCTGCCCAATTCTGTTTGGCCCTGAACCTAATACTATTATTTTTTTCTTATCCGTTACAATACTTTCGTTATCAACATAGCGTGTTCCGTCAGCTTTTTCAATTTCAGCTTCGAAAGTAGAGTAATAATAAGGTGTTTTTGCTTTAAACTCTGCCGCACAAGTATCAACCAATTTAAACACACGGTTGATATTCATTTCTGAACGCAAGTTGTGCACTTCACTTTCCAGACAATTCATCATGTGAGCAATCTGTCTATCTGCAAAACCTTTTTGTTTTGCTTCAAGCAAGAGTTCTTTTGGCAGATTTGAAACCTTAAAGTTCGAAATTTCTTTTTCTAAAGTAAAAAGTTCTTCATATTGTTTCAGGAACCACATATCGATTTTTGTGATTTCGTGAATACGGCTCAATGGAATTCCCATTGCAATCGCATCATAAATTACAAAAACACGATCCCAGCTTGCAAATGTCAGTTTCTCGATGATCTGTTCGTAGTTTTTATATCCTTTTCCATCAGCACCAATCCCATTTCTTTTAATTTCTAAAGATTGAGTTGCTTTATGAAGTGCTTCCTGGAACGAACGTCCAATTCCCATTACCTCACCTACTGATTTCATCTGAAGTCCCAAAGTTCTGTCGGCTCCTTCAAATTTATCAAAGTTCCAGCGTGGAATTTTTACAATTACATAATCAAGAGTTGGTTCAAAAAGAGCCGAAGTAGATTTTGTAATCTGGTTTTGCAGTTCATCTAAGTTATATCCTAAAGCTAATTTAGAAGCGATTTTTGCAATTGGGTAACCTGTTGCTTTTGAAGCCAAAGCTGATGAACGAGATACACGCGGATTGATTTCAATTGCCACGATATCTTCTTTTTCATCTGGCGAAACCGCAAACTGTACGTTACAGCCTCCAGCAAAATTCCCTATACTGCGCATCATCAGGATAGCATAGTCTCGTAATTTCTGGAATGTTGTATCCGATAAAGTCATTGCTGGCGCAACCGTAATCGAATCTCCTGTATGGATTCCCATTGGATCCATATTTTCTATAGAACAGATAATTACTACATTATCATTTTTATCTCTCAAAAGCTCTAACTCATATTCTTTCCATCCCATTAAAGCTTTATCAATCAAAACTTCATGTATTGGAGAAGCTTCAAGTCCTCTTGTTAAAAGCTCATCAAAATCTTCTTTTTTATAAACAACCGCTGCTCCAGTTCCTCCAAGAGTAAATGAAGGACGGATTACTAATGGAAAACCAAATTCCTGTGCTATCTCTTTACCTTCTAAATATGAAGTAGCTGTTTTTGCCGGAGCAGTAGGAACATTGATTTTTTCCAAAAGCTGTTTAAACTGCTCTCTGTCTTCGGTAATGTTGATCGCATTAACATCAACACCTATCATTCTTACTCCGAAATCCTGCCAAATTCCTTTTTCATCAGCTTCCAGACACAAGTTCAAAGCCGTCTGTCCTCCCATTGTCGGTAAAACAGCATCAATCTGCGGATGTGCCTTTAAGATTTCAATAATGGATTTGGTTGTTAATGGTTTCAAATAAATATGATCCGCCATCGATGGATCTGTCATAATTGTAGCAGGATTTGAGTTAATCAAGATTACTTCAATTCCTTCTTCACGGATCGAGCGGGCAGATTGTGATCCAGCATAATCAAATTCGCATGCTTGACCAATAACTATCGGGCCTGAACCTATTATTAAAACGGACTTAATGGATGTGTCTTTTGGCATTTTTTTTATTATTGGAGTTATATTTTTATCACTTAGAATTTGAAATTTGTTAGGAAAAATCAAAAATCAAACTTTTAAACAGCAGTACCGCTTGGGTATAAAAAAAGGCGATACTAAAAAAAGTAACGCCTTATAGATGTTTATTCAAACATTATTTTTTGTGTCTAGGTTCGCTAGAAACAGTCAATTTATGTCTTCCTTTAGCTCTTCTGCGCGCTAGAACTTTTCTTCCATTAGCTGAAGCCATTCTATCCATAAATCCGTGTTTATTTCTTCTTTTTCTTTTCGATGGTTGAAACGTTCTTTTGCTCATTGCTTTGTATATTTAAATCTTAATTATAGTATCAGTTTATTTTTGAGTTTTGCTTATTTCAAAACCGAGTGCAAATATACAAAGACTTTTTTCACTGGCAAGTAGTTTTTAAAAAATATTTTTAAATCCTTTTACTATATTTGCAGACACAAATATACATCAATTATGTTTAATAAAATTATAAAAATTATACTAGCCGGACTTCTTGTCGCTGCTGGTATTTACGAAATTATCGATGACTCTGTAGGAAACGGAATCTTTCTTATATTATTGACTGCAATTCCAATTTTTCTTTATTTCAAAAACGAATTTATCCTGCTTGCGTTCTTAAAATTAAGAAAACAAGACTTTGAAGGAGCAAAAAAATGGTTAGCATACATCAAAAACCCAGAAACTGCCTTAGTAAGAAAGCAACAGGGTTATTTTAATTATCTGCATGGAATTATGGTTTCACAAACCAATATTAACCAAGCTGAAAAATATTTCAAGAAAGCAATCGAACTTGGCTTATCGATGGATATGGATTTGGCAGTTGCCAAATTAAATCTGGCTGGAGTAGCAATGTCCCGCAGAAGAAAACTGGAAGCTACCGCTTTATTAAATGAAGCAAAAAAACTGGATAAGCAGAATATGCTTAAAGAACAGATTGCAATGATGAAAGAGCAGATGAAAAAAATATAATTTACAATTTTATTTACAAAAAAGCGTTCTAATTAACTTTAGAACGCTTTTTTTTATACCTTAGACTCGTTTAAACGGATTTTTACGCCTTTAATCGGTAAAGTTATTAAATTGTTATTAACATTATTATTTTTGCCAACCTGCTTAATTTTAACCTTTTATGCGAAAAAATTTACTCACTCTACTGTTTCTTTTCAATTTGTATTCAATATACAGTCAAGATACGATTGTGTATTTTAGTGATGCTATAAAAGAAAATATCAACCCTTACAAGAGAGCCTCAAACAAAGCTTATGAAAGCAATAACATACAAGAAGGAAAAAAACTTTTCGATTCTTTAGTTAAAACAAAACTTATCGGGACAAAATTTGATGATTTCAGCATTAAAGTTTACAAAGAAAAAAACGTAAAAATCAATCGAATTAACAAACCTATATTCATTATTACGTATGCTTCATGGTGTGTAATTCCAAAAGGCGAAATTCCAGCATTAAACATACTAGCCAAAGAACACCGCAATGACCTACAATTCATTGTAGTTTTTTGGGACAAAAAAAATGATTTAAAAAATATTGCTAATAAATTTAATGATTACATCAAAGTATGTTATGCCAATGAATATTACGCAAAAGACTCGCACATAATTGCTACAATAAAACACACATTAGGTTTCCCTACTTCCATATTCATAGATGAAAATAAAAATGTTGTTAACGTTAAACATTTTGAGAATAAAATTAAATTAAAAACACCTATTAAGGAGGCTATTATCAGCAGTTACAACTACTTCAGCAAAGACATTAACGAAAACCTTGTTAATGCCGGGACTGCAAGCAAAAGCTTTACGATTAATTAATTTTAAGATTTAAAGCTGTCATTTAGACTCTCCTCTCTCCCAAGTATAATCTTAGGCAGATTGGCATTCAGCCATCTGTATTTATTGAGAATCATAATATGCGTCCCACCTGAGACTACAATGCTGTTTGCAATATATTTAATTGGAAAAACATCATCTGAATCTCCATGAACATGAATTACATCCGGATCTGCATCTGTTCTATCCCATAAAACAACCTGCTCAATAGCCCAATCCAAATAGCGTTTATCCCTTACTGAAAGAAATTTTTCATATAGCTTAAGTCTCTCATTCACTTTTTTGCCAAAAGAAAACTTAGCAAGACTTTCAATATTCTGAACCAAACTGACAGGAAGCAATTTATATGCTCTGGTACTTTTGGCCAGAACCATTCTTTTAGGAAACTCCAGATTGCTTTTCACGCTTGAAATAATTACAACTTTCCGCACCGATATAAAACGAGCCATTTCCTGAACCAGAATACCTCCAAAAGAAACACCTATCAAAACTGGATTTTGATGTTTAACATTCTCTGTCATCCGTTTTGCATATTCCCTCAATGTCTCTCTTTCATTTGGGATTTGCCATTCCAAAAAAAACATTTCGAATTCAGATTCAGGAAGTTTAATTCTTTCAAAAATTGCAATGCTGGCGGCCAGGCCAGGCATAAAATAAACTGGAATTTTATTCATCGAAATGTGTATTAATTTTATATAGATAAATCACAAATAAAGTTTTTCAATTTTTTATTCACTAAAATTAAAAATTTTATTTTCAAATATCTAAGCATCTCATTATACTTTTCAAAAAACAAATACAAGAAGCAAAAAGACAATACCAGCCAAACAATACACTCAATAATTTCAGTTTCTTAAGTTAATTACAAAAAACTTTTGCTATTGGAAATCAAATAATTAACTTTGCTATACATTCTAAATTAGAATTATAAAACTTTTTCCAGATTAGAAAAACATAAAAAAGAGTGTATTCCAGACACTCTTACAGCATTTGCCCATCATTATATATCAACTGCAATAAAAATGGAAACGATAATAAAATTAGAAATTAAAGACAATGCTTTTGCCAGACAATTTGAAACAAAAGCTGAAACAGGAATAGTCTCGCTAGAATATTCCTTTCAAGAGAAAAAAATTTTTCTGACTAAGATCAATGTTCCTGAAAATTTTAATGACGAAGAATTTATTTCTAATTTTCTAAAAAACATTATGGAAATTGCAATGGAGAGAAAACTAAAAGTTGTTCCCATTCTGCCGAAAACAGTAGCTTTCTTCAAGAAAAATCCAGTTTACAAAGAATTACTGCCACCAGGAATAAGAATATAAAAAAGGCTGTTTTTGAAACAGCCTTTTTCAATTAATAATATGACTTTTACTTTTCAATTTCTTTCATACTGTCCATTTTCTTGTGAGCTAAGAAACCAGTAATATCTTCGAAATGCTCAACAACACGTTTGTTTCCAAATTCAAAAACTTTGGTAGCGAGTCCATCAAGGAAATCACGATCATGAGAAACTAAAATCAAAGTTCCATCAAAATCACGCAAAGCATCCTTAATAATATCTTTAGTTTTCATATCCAAATGATTCGAAGGCTCATCGAGAATCAGCAGATTCACTGGCTCAAGCAATAATTTAATCATTGCTAAACGTGTTTTTTCTCCTCCGGAAAGCACCTTAACTTTCTTGGTAATATCATCTCCATGAAACATGAAAGCACCAAGGATATTTTTTATCTGTGTTCTTACATCACCAACAGCAATGTCATCTATAGTTTCAAAAATAGTAGCATTCTCATCCAGCAAAGCTGCCTGATTTTGAGCAAAATAACCAATTTGAGAATTATGCCCAATTTCGACAGAACCGCTATCAGGAGCAAATTCCTTCATTATAGCCTTGATCATAGTAGATTTTCCTTCTCCATTTTTCCCGACAAAAGCCACCTTCTGACCTCTTTCGATCACGATATTAGCATCCTTGAAAACTACATGATCCCCGTAGGATTTTGACATTTCCTTTACAATCACAGGATATTGCCCAGAACGGACAGCTGGCGGAAATTTCAGCCTCAATGCCGAAGTATCAACTTCGTCCACCTGAACAATTTCAAGCTTCTCCAGCATTCTGACCCTTGACTGAACTGCATCAGTTTTAGAAAAAGTTCCTTTGAAACGATCAATAAAAGCTCTGTTGTCAGCAATCATTTTCTGCTGTTCATCATACGCTTTCTGCTGATGAATACGACGGTCTTTTCTCAATTCTAAATAATGAGAATATTTCGCTTTATAATCATAAATACGCCCCATTGTTACCTCAATAGTACGATTGGTAATATTATCAACAAAAGCCCTGTCGTGAGAAATAACCACAACCGCTTTGGCCGAATTGATCAGGAAATCCTCCAGCCACTGAATACTTTCAATATCCATGTGGTTCGTAGGCTCATCCAGCAAAATCAAATCTGGTTTTTGCAAAAGAATTTTAGCCAATTCGATTCTCATTCTCCAGCCTCCGGAAAATTCAGACGTCTGACGCGTTAAATCTTCACGTACAAAACCAAGTCCGATTAGAATTTTTTCGACTTCAGCTTCATAATTTACCTCTTCAATCGCATAATATTTCTCGCTTAAGTCTGAAACCCTTTCGATTAATTTCATATAAGCGTCACTTTCATAATCAGTTCGGACAGTCAGCTGCTCATTTATTTCATCGATTTCAGCTTTCATTTTAAAGATTTCACCAAAAGCTTTTGACGCTTCTTCCATTACCGTAGCACCGTCTTTGGTCAATAAATGCTGAGGCAGATAAGCAACAACAGCTTCTTTTGGAACAGAAATACTTCCCGTTGAAGGCTTTCCTTCTCCAGCAATAATTTTTAAAAGTGTTGATTTACCAGCACCATTTTTACCCATAAGGGCAATTTTATCATTTTCATTTATCGCAAAAGAAACATCACTAAAAAGTGTAGTTCCCCCAAATTGAACCGAAATATCGTTAATTGTAATCATTTAGATTTTTAGATTTTTAGACTGCTTAGATGAATAAATCCCTCAGCCATTATTTTTTGAAGCTGCAAAGATAGATTAATTAGATAATTAGCCAATTAGATAATTTAGAAAATGTATCAATTAGAAAATGAGATAATTTTAAAAACAAAAAACTCCGCAAAGCATTCAGCATTACGGAGCATTATCAAATTTTCTAATTATCTAATTCTTTCTCACTCTTTCCTCCATTTTTTTGATTCTTCAAAAATATGTTCCAAAATAGCCGCTTCTTTTTCATCAAACTCCACATTTCTGCGGCTCATTACTAATCTTGCAGTCTCAAAAGCTTTTTTGGTAACATAAGTCGTAAATCCCGCTGCACCGCCCCATGAAAAACTTGGAACAAAATTTCGCGGGAAACCGCTTCCGAAAATATTAGCACTCACTCCTACCACGGTTCCTGTATTAAACATGGTGTTGATACCGCACTTACTGTGATCTCCCATCATCAGTCCGCAGAACTGAAGACCTGTTTTGGCAAAACTTTCGGTTTCATAACTCCACAATTTCACTTCTTCGTAATTATTCTTCAAATTAGAATTATTGCTGTCTGCCCCGATATTACACCATTCCCCAAGTACAGAATCCCCAAGAAAACCATCATGCCCTTTATTAGAATAAGCAAAGAGAACAGCATTTTTTACCTCACCGCCAATTCGGGAATGAGGACCAACTGTAGTAGCCCCATAGACTTTAGCTCCCATTTTCACCTGTGCATTTTCGCATAAAGCAAATGGCCCGCGAATAATAGATCCTTCCATAATTTCAGAATCCTTACCTATATATATAGGCCCCGCTGAAGCATTAAGAGTAACAAATTCTAATTTGGCGCCTTCCTCTATAAAAACATTTTCAGGTGCGATGACATTTACGCTTGCAGGAATAGGCTGTGATTTTCTATCTTCTGTCAAAAACTCAAAATCTTCGCGGATTGCCAAATCATTTTTTGAAAAAATATCCCAAGTATTCTCAATAGTTATGCAGTCTTCATTGTATTCAAAAATCTCATAAGTATCAAAATCTACTTCCTGCTGATCATCTGCATAGAAAGCAATAACATTATCGCCTTTAAAAATAGCCTGATTAGGTTCAAGATTACTAACCATTTCTGCTAAAATAGTATTGGGTAAAAAAGAGGCATTAATCATTACATTTTCCCGCATTTCCACCATCGGAAACTTTACTGACAAATATTCCTCGGTTACAGTTGTCGTTGTAGTTCTCAAATATGATTCCCATTTTTGGCGAATAGTCATAATACCAACCAAAATATCGGCGACAGGACGTGTAAAAGTAAAGGGCAGCAAAGCATTTCGAGCGGGACCGTCAAAAAGTATATAGTTCATAAATTAATTTATAATTATTAAAGAGTGATTTTGGTTATCCCCGCAAAGTTACAACTATTTTTAAATGATTACCGATTCATATTTCGGAATCATAACTGCAAAAGGGAATCGAAATTTTATAAAAAAAGCCCCGCAAATTGCGAGGCTTCTGATTTATTTGAAAACAGCTGAAATTATTTAGCGTGTTTAGCGTATTTAGTTTTAAATTTATCAATACGTCCTGCAGTATCGATAAGTTTAGATTTACCTGTGTAAAAAGGGTGAGAAGTTCTAGAAATCTCCATTTTTACAACTGGATATTCAACACCTTCGTGAATAATAGTTTCTCTTGTCTCAGCAGTAGATTTAGTGATAAAAACATCATCATTTGACATGTCTTTAAAAGCAACTAATCTGTAATTTTCTGGGTGTACACCTTTTTTCATCTTGAATCTTTTTTATTTGTTTGGCTATAACCTGCTTTGAAGCTTTTCCGCTGACAGAAAAGGTATAAACATATTATAACTTTTTGTTTTTATAATATTATTTTGAGTCTGCAAATTTACACTTATTTTTTAATATACAAACCTTTGCACTGCTTTTTTTATATAGATGTAAAAATCATTTTATACACGCCCATTATATCGGGAATTGTTATATTTGTGGATTAATTAAAACAGTCTCTATGGAAAATAATGTATCGCCAGCCAAATCTGGTGTTTTGTATGGTGTTTTATTCGGCGTCATAATGGTTTTAGAATTCGTAATTATGTACTTAGTTGGGATGAAATCATTAGTTAACACTAGTGTTGGAACAATTGTAAATATTTCTAATTACATTTTACTGCCTCTTTTGTTCATATACCTAGGTTGTACAAATTATAAAAAAAACATCAACAACGGTTTTATAACACTTAGTGAAAGTCTTAAAACAGGAGTATCTATAACTTTTATTGCTGCATTTGTGTACGCCGTTTTTAATATTATTTTTAATTACATTTTCCCTGAATTTATTGATGAAATGATAGCTATCACAAAAGAAGGTATGCTTGCAAAAGACCCAAACATGTCAAGTGAACAGCTTGAAATGGGACTTTCTATGGTTAAAAAATTCATGAATCCCCTAATTGTTTTACCAGTAACATTAGTCATGTATTCTTTCTTTGGTTTGCTTTATTCTCTAATTGTTGGTGCAGTAATAAAAAACGAAAAACCACAAAGTTTCTAAATTAATGAATTTATCCATACTCATACCGCTTCTTAACGAAGAGGAATCATTGCAAGAATTGTACACTTGGATTATTTCGGTAATGAAATCTAACAATTATAGTTATGAAATCATTTTTCTGGATGACGGAAGTACAGATGAATCCTGGAATATCATTTCGGGATTTGCCACTGAGAATCCTAATGTAAAAGGGATTCAATTCATGAAAAATTTTGGAAAATCACAGGCTCTTCATGCCGGTTTTGCTAAAGCAAAAGGTGATGTAATTATCACTATGGATGCCGATCTGCAGGACAGCCCGGACGAGATTCCTGAGTTATACGAAATGATTACCAAAGAAAAATACGACTTGGTTTCGGGCTGGAAAAAGAAACGATACGATTCAGTTGTTGCCAAAAATATTCCTTCGAAACTTTTTAACTGGGCTGCAAGAAAAACATCTGGAGTTGAACTGAATGATTTTAACTGCGGACTAAAAGCCTACAAAAATGTAGTAGTAAAAAACATTGAAGTATCGGGCGAAATGCACCGATATATTCCTGTTCTGGCCAAAAATGCCGGTTTTGGAAAAATCGGTGAAAAAGTGGTACAGCATCAGGCAAGAAAATATGGTGAAACCAAATTTGGAATGGAGCGTTTCATTAATGGTTTTCTGGATTTAATTACAATCTGGTTTCTTTCCCGATTTGGAAAAAGACCAATGCATCTATTTGGTGCGGCTGGTTCATTTATGTTTATTATTGGCTTTTTCTCAGCTGGATATATTGGTATTTCAAAACTGTATCACATGTACATGGGAATGCGCTACAGTCTGGTGACTAACAATCCTTGGTTTTACATCGCATTAACAACAATGGTTCTTGGAACACAATTATTTTTGGCAGGATTTCTGGGCGAAATTATTTTGAGAACCAAAAACAATGAAGAACGTTATAAAGTGTCGACTGAGGTGAATTTTTAAAACCCCACCTCCTAGCCTACTCTTTGAATGAGAAGGAAAAAAATAAAACAGATTAACAATTTAAACTAAATATATAATGCACATAGCACAAAACATTTTAGACGCAGTAAACGAATGGTTAACACCTACGTTTGATAACGAAACTCAAGTTGCCGTAAAGGAATTAATGACAACTTCGCCAAAAGATTTAGAAGAGAGCTTTTATAAAAACCTGGAATTTGGAACAGGCGGAATGCGTGGCGTGATGGGAGTTGGAAACAATCGCATCAATAAATATACGCTTGGAAAAAGTACTCAGGGATTATCTGATTATCTTCATAAAGTTTTCCCAAACCAGCCATTAAAAACGGTTATCGCTTTTGACTGCCGTCATAATAGTAAATCATTAGCAAAAGTGGTTGCCGATGTTTTCTCTGCAAATGGTATTCAGGTTTATTTATTTTCGGATTTAAGACCTACACCTGAATTATCTTTTGCCCTTAAATATTTAGGCTGTCAATGCGGAATTGTACTAACAGCATCTCACAATCCTCCTGAATATAACGGTTACAAAGTTTATTGGGAAGACGGCGGACAGATTGTTCCTCCACAGGACGGTGACATTATCAATACAATTGAAAAATTAAACTACAGCCAAATCAAATTTGATGCAAACGAAGATCTGATTCAATATATAGATACCGAAGTTGATCAGGCTTTCATAAAATCGACTATCGAAAACGCAAGTTTTGGAACATCACAGGAAGCCAAAGACAATTTGAATATCGTTTTTACTTCTCTTCACGGAACTTCTATTACTGCCGTTCCTGATACTTTTGCGCAGGCGGGATATAAAAACGTAAACATTGTTGAAGAGCAAAGAGTTCCAAATGGTGATTTCCCAACTGTAAAATCTCCAAATCCTGAAGAACCGGAAGCTTTGACACTAGCATTGGCATTGGCAGACAAAACCAACTCTGATATTGTTATTGGTACTGATCCTGACTGTGATCGTCTGGGTGTTGCTGTTCGAAATAATGAAGGCAAAATGATTTTATTAAACGGAAATCAGACGATGATTCTGATGACTGCTTTTTTATTGGAAGAATGGAAAAAAGCGGGTAAAATCAACGGAAAACAATTCGTTGGTTCAACTATTGTTTCTACTCCAATGATAATGGAATTGGCGTCGGCTTATGAAGTTGGATTCAAAGTTGGTTTAACTGGATTCAAATGGATTGCCAAAATGATTAAAGATTTCCCAGAATTGGAATTCATTGGCGGCGGAGAAGAAAGTTTTGGATATATGGTAGGCGATGCTGTGCGCGATAAAGATGCTGTTGCGGCCACTTTATTAATCTGCGAATTAGCCGCTCAGGCAAAAGCCAGCGGAAGTACTGTTTACAAAAAATTACTAGAATTGTATGTAGAACACGGTTTTTACAAAGAACATTTAATTTCGCTTACTAAAAAAGGAATGGAAGGATTGGCAGAAATCAATAAAATGATGATTTCTTTACGCGAAAATCCTTTGAAAGAAATTAATGGTCAAAGAGTGGTAATGGTTGAAGATTACAAATCATCTATTGCTAAAAATCTTTTTACAGGCGAAGAAGAAGCTATTGACATGCCAAAAGCTGATGTGCTGATTTACTATACTGAAGATGGATCTAAAATTTGTGCCAGACCAAGCGGAACTGAGCCTAAGATTAAATTCTACATCAGTGTAAAAACTGAGCTGGATTCGGTTGAAAATTTTGTAAAAGTTGAGCAGGTGCTGGACGAAAAAATTAAAAATATAATTACTGCCATGCAGTTAAACTAATGGACGAAAATTTAAGAAAAATATTTCCTTTTATAAAACCTTATAAATCACATGTCATTATGAATGTGATTTATAATGTTTTGTATGCACTTTTCAGCACGCTGTCATTTATATCATTAATACCAATGATGCAGGTGCTGTTTGATAAAACTCAAAAAATAACTGCAGAACCTGTTTACAAAGGCATTTTTGATATTACAAAATTTGCAAATGATTATTTGTATTTTTACATCACCCAATTATCTGAAAAAAGCGGGCCTCAATATGCTTTGGTTTTAGTTGTTTCGCTAGTAATATCAACTTTTCTTCTTAAAAACCTTTTTAATTATCTGGCTTCAAATCATTTAATGCACTTGAAAAATGGTGTCTTAAAAGATTTAAGAAATACGATGTATAATAAAATTATTGAGCTTCCTGTTTCCTATTATTCCGAAAAAAGAAAAGGCGACATCATGGCCCGAATGCTGGGTGATGTCGGCGAAGTTCAGAACTCTTTCTTTGCTATTTTAGAATTAGTTATAAAAGAGCCAATGACAATAGTGTTTACCATAATTGCTATGTTTGCGATTAGTGTTAAATTAACAATTTTTGTCTTTATTTTCATACCTGTTTCAGGGTATTTAATTTCAATTATAGGAAAATCACTTAAATCAAAATCACAACGGATTCAATCCGAAGCTGGTCACTTAATTTCAATTGTAGAAGAATCACTTTCGGGAATGAAAGTAGTAAAAAGCTATAATGCTGAAAACAGTTTCAAAAACAAATTTAATATTTCAGTTACGACGTTATTAAAACTCTCAAACAGTATTGGCAAAAAAAATAATCTTGCATCGCCAATGAGCGAATTTATGGGGATTGTTGTTATTGCGATTTTACTTTGGTATGGAGGAAATATGGTATTGGTTGAAAAATTAGCAAACGGTGAACCATTACTGGAAGGAGCCAAATTCCTTGCTTATATGGGACTAGCTTATAATATTTTGACTCCCGCCAAAGCCATTTCAAAAGCGACCTATTCCGTAAAAAGCGGTATGGCAGCAGCACAGCGTGTATTTGAAGTTCTGGAAGTAGAAAACACAATTACCGACAAGCCGGATGCCATAATTAAAAAATCATTTAACAATATCCTTACTGTTGAAAATATCAATTTCAAATATGAAGAGGAAAATGTATTGCATAATTTTTCGTTAGAAGTTCCTAAAGGCAAAACAGTAGCTCTTGTTGGTCAGTCTGGCAGCGGAAAAAGTACCATTGCCAACTTATTGACACGTTTTTATGATGTGCAAGAAGGTACTATAAAAATTGACGGTATTGACATCAAAGATATGACCTTGAATTCATTAAGAGATTTACTAGGTTTAGTAACTCAAGATTCTATTCTTTTTAACGATACCATCAAAAATAATATCCTTATTGGAAAGCCAGATGCTACTGATGATGAAATTATAGAGGCTTTAAAAGTTGCCAATGCCTACGAATTTGTAAAAGATTTACCTCTTGGATTCGACACGAATATTGGCGACAGCGGGAACAAACTTTCCGGTGGTCAAAAACAGCGTTTATCCATTGCACGTGCCGTTTTGAAAAACCCGCCGATAATGATTCTGGACGAAGCAACATCGGCATTGGATACCGAAAGTGAAAAATTTGTTCAGGTTGCCCTCGAAAACATGATGCAGAACAGAACTTCAATCGTGATTGCACACCGTCTTTCGACCATCCAAAAAGCGGACAAGATTGTGGTAATGAAAAAAGGGAAAATTGCAGAACAAGGAACTCACGAAGAACTAATTGAATTAAAAGGAACATATAACAAATTAGTAACAATGCAATCCTTTGAATCTTAATCAAGATTACTGAATTTTGACAAAAGTAAAAACGAGCTGACAAACCATTTTAGATTTATTTTTTTGACTTGCCGAATTTTAAATCTTTAAATCAAAAAATAATGTATCTCGATAATAAAAACATAAAACTGCCACAAGATCCAGATACCATTGTATGGAAATATCTGGACTTGTCAAAGTTTTTGGACTTATTGCTTTCGCGAAAATTATTCATGTCGCGTTCCGATAAATTTGAAGATCAATACGAAGGCACTTTTAGCGAACCCACATACGAGGAAATCAAAAAACTATCCATCGACAATCCTGATTTTCTAAACTTCTACAAAACACACAGGGAAAAGGTTGCCATTAGCAGCTGGCACATCAATGAATATGAATCGTTTGCCATGTGGCAGATTTTTACCCAAAATAGCGAAGGATTAGCCATACAATCCACAATAAGAAGGCTTCAGGAAGCTTTAATTCCCGAAAAAAATTATACGCAATACATTGGCGAAGTGAATTATATCGATTACAAAAAGGAATACATTCCATTTGACGATATGTTTTTTCCATTTTTATTTAAGAGAAAAAGCTTTCAGTATGAACGTGAAGTTCGTATCATTACTGATGTAGCGGACAGTAACATCAAATTAAACGATGGCTTGAAAATAAATGTAGATATTAATCAATTGATTGATAAAATTTACATTCATCCGAAATCCGAGAACTGGTATAAAAATTTAGTTATTCAACTGGTAACGCAACTGGGATTTGATTTTGAAATAGAAAAATCAGATTTGGAAAGCGATATTTTGATTTAAACATCAAATTGGATCATAAGTCTCCACCTTCCATTCCTTATCCGCTAAATTAATGTAACTATAATGTACTACATCCTTGCTATCAAATTTTCCATTTTTATTGGTGTCTTCGACGGTTCTAAAGTATAAACGATTCTGGGATTCAATTAAATTCCAATCTATCAATTCCTGAAAATCAACTGAAACTTTCGTGAACTGTTCACCGCTAATTTTACTCAAATACAATGTCGTGATATCACTTACATCAAGTTTACCATCCTTATTGGTATCTTTATCCATAAGCGCATAAACCATGATTTGTTTATTGATCTTATCCGAAACCCTTTTTAGATAGGTTGCAGTCTGAATCAAAACAGGTTTATCCGTTAACGCTTTTATGGAATCTGAACCTATTTTTTGGAATTTAATATTTTGCAAATAACCTGTAATCTGATACTCGGATGTATTGGATACAGTAAAACTCAAATCATTCACACTCGAAGAGCCGTATTTGTTTTTGGATCCTTTATCATAAATACTCAAATCGCCTACAGGATGAATCAAATAATCGGTTCCCTGCATTTGGATTGGCAAATCGGCAATTTCTATCTGGGTGGAATCAACCTTCGGAAGCTCCTTTCCAATTTTTGAAGCATCATAAATCACTTTTGGCTTTTCTGTCTCCTCTTTACAGCTAGCCAAAAAAATAAGCGAGATTCCAATACAGACAAGATATGATGTTCTCATAATAATTTTAATATTAAATAATAAATTCAAATGTAATCATTTTTAAAAATGAAAAGAAATACACTGTACAATTATTGATTCTACCTCATTTCTATTTATATCTTAAAAACTATAATCTTGCGGTTAACTTCAAATTAAAAACACGTGAGGTCATATAATTAGGAATAGCATATTGTGTTTTGGAATACACATCCCGAACCCAAGTATTTGTTATTGCATTTTGATTGTTAAATAGATTGAAAATTTCAAATCCCAAAGACAATTCCTTAAAATTCTTGAAAAATTTCCTGTTGGACATTCCTACCTTTTGATCGATAAAAACCTTGGAGAAACCAACATCTACCCTGCGATAATCATTCAAACGGTTTTGATACAAATACGGATCCGAATATGATGGTGAACCTCCTGGCAATCCCGTATTGTAAACCAAATTAAGATACAATTTCAAACTTGGAATCTTTGGCATATAATCCTGAAACAAAAGACCAAACTTCAATCGTTGATCTGTTGGTCTGGCAATATAACCCTTATCGTCTATATTCTCTTCAGTTTTTAAATAACCAAAACTAATCCATGAATCTGTCCCCGGAACAAACTCACCGTTAAGTCGGACATCTACACCTTGCGCATACGCAATAGCATTATTATTCGCCATATAACGTATTCTAACATTATCAATCGTATAAGTATTTACATCAGTCATTTTTTTATAATATGCTTCTGTAACCAGTTTAAAGGGACGTTCCCACATTTTGAAACTATAATCGTTACCCAAAACAATATTTAACGATTTTTGAGCTTTGGTATAAGGTTGCACAACCCCATCATAATCCCTTAATTCCCTATAAAACGGAGGCTGATTATAAATACCGGCAGTAAACCTGAAAAGCATGTCTTTTCCCCAATCCGGTTTTATCGCAAATTGGGCTCTTGGACTAAAAACAGTCTGGATCTTGCCATTTATATTGTCACCGGAAACTTCCCAGCTTTGCATACGGGCGCCTAAATTGTACCATATTTCATTAGTCCCCAAATTATCTTTTCGGCTCCATTGCGCATAGGCAGAAAATCGGTCAATATCAGTAAAATTAATAGCTCTTACGGATTGATAAGGAACCAATAATCCCGAATAAGGCTGATAAGGCTCGTCATTTTTGGGCAATATAATAGGCGGTCTTATTGAAAAACCTGCTGAATCGATTACCTCCCATTCCGAAATTCGATCACGAATGGATTCCCTCGTATATTTTATTCCCCATTCGATTTGATTTTGCTTCCAGTTATTCAATCCCTTGATTTCCAAATTGGCAATCAAGGCATCCAAATCATTTCGGGCATGATTAAGCTGAGAACCAACACCTCGTGAAAACGTAATATCCCCATAAGAATCAGACCCAATATTGGTATCTGCTTCACCTAGCCTATATTGCGCATAAATATCAAAATATTCCTGTTCAATAGTATGAAAAACAGAGCTGATAAATTTTAAAGAAAAAGAATCATTGACTTGATAGGCAGTTTTTAAAGCACCAAAATAAGTATTATACAAATCTTTCTCTTTTCCTTGATAATAAACAGCAAGTACCATAGGCTGATCTATTGTCCCAAAATTAGTTTGACGTGTAAGCGGCTCGTATAAATATTTATTTTGAGATATATTTCCCAGAAAACTCCAACTCCATTTGGCAGAAGCCTTATAATTGATATTAGCCTGAATATCTGCAAAAGCAGGAGTATAATTTGTCTGGGTATCCTGGCTATTTACAAGAAGACTGTTGTTTCTATAGCGGATTCCAGTAATAGCAGACCATTTTTTGTCCTTAGAAACTGCATCGACGGCAAGGCTTCCTCCCAGAAGACTCATTTCGAATGAAGCTCCAAATTGTGTCGGATTTCTATAGGTAATATCCAACACCGAAGACATTTTATCACCATACTTCGCTTGAAAACCTCCTGCTGAAAAATCTATGTTTTGAACCAAATCCGTATTAATAAAACTCAATCCTTCCTGTTGTCCCGAGCGTATCAAAAAAGGGCGGTATACTTCTATTTCATTGACATACACCAAATTTTCGTCATAATTTCCTCCTCGCACACTGTACTGGGTACTTAGCTCATTATTAGAATTTACGCCCGGTAATGTCTTTAAAACATTCTCAATTCCAGCGTTGGCTCCGGGAATAAAGCGAATGTTCTTGGCTTCAAAAGTCAGAATCCCTTGAACCGATTTTTTATTATTATTAATGACAACCTCGCCCATTTGTTCCTCTTGATCACTCATATACATATTAAACAGGTATACTTCTTTAGATTTCAAAGTGACTTTCAGGCTGGCTTTTTTTAAGGAAACGTGAGTAAACTCGACTACCACACTTTCATTGGCCGGAATCTGAATTTGAAAAAAACCCTTTCCATCAGTTTGAGTATTATTGCTGCCACAAGATACATTTACACCCTCAACCGGATTGTTTTTTTTATCCAAAACTACTCCTTTAATAAAAGCTGTTTGAGCAAACAAAACTGTTCCCACTAATAAAAAAACAAAACAGCATAAGGATTTAAAAATATTCAATTGATTTTGTTTTTTACAATTTTTGATTACGTTGAAAATGTGTTTCAAAGGTAGTAGAATTCCCTACATTATCAAGCACAACTATTTTTAATTCATTGTCTCCTTCAGTGGCTATTCCGTCATTAAAATCATAGGTCAAAAGGCTCGTTTTGTTATCATATTCCATTAAAATCCATTTTCCGTTAAAGTAACCGTTATATGATTTTATGCCAGACAAGCCATCTGAAATACGAACCTGAAGGACTTTTTGATTACTCAGGTTTTTTCCTTCAATGGATTTTGGAACTCTCACAACAGGAGCAATCGTATCTATTGCCAGTTTGTATTGTCCAAGTGTTTTAGTACGGATTTCATAAACATTGTTTTTCTCTCGGGTAGAATTGTAGCTCACTCCGCTGCCTGTTATTCTGCCAATAAAAACTTTATCCTTTTGACTTGCATCATAATTATTACTCTCCATTGCAATTGTAAAATTAGTATGCGCTGGAACGGTATCATCATGTACTGTCAAAATATTATTTTTGAAATCGAAATTCAAATTAAAGTCATTATAAAATGTACCAGCCGGGAAAAAAACTGAATTTTTATCTTTTTCAAAAAAACAATCTTTTGAAGCTTTAACTACATAATTAGACACAACAGCTTCTTTTTCGATTATAGCAGAGAGCGAATCATATTCTACAGGAATAGCAATAGTTGTTTTATTTCCAAAATAATCAGAAACTTCCAATTGACATAAATCAGTAAGATTTGGCAATACTGGAATAATGCCATTTGACGCATCGGTTTTTATAATACTAAGGCCATAAGGCGGATCCATGAACAGTTTTTGAATCCTTTGACCCGTTTTTTTATAAAATGAGTAATCTATCAGCGCATTTACATAACGCATTTCATCAAAAGAATAGGTATTGAATTGATAACCAAAAATTGGTCTTCCATTGCGAAATAAATCGACATTGAATGAACCGTTTTTATTAAAAGAAAGATTATCATAATCAAAAGTGGTAATTCCAAAACCAATTCTGCCATTTGCCACCACTTTATCTGCCAGATAAGTTCCATCCTTTTGCAGCGATATATTAATTGGAATTCGTCGCTGCGAATGATTTACAACTGTTTTTGAATCGAGAGGATAAGCATATAAATTCGAAACAATTGGTTTCTTGGTATCTTCAAGCAAGGCATCAAATCCAAAGAAAACAGGATTGATTATTTTTTCGGTCTTTGTATCTCTAAACTCAAAATGCAGATGAGGACCTTCGGATGCGCCCGTATTGCCAGAGAGTGCGATTATCTGCCCTTTTTTTACAGGCATCTGATTGGGTTTAAAATACATTTCAATCTCAAAAGACTGTTCTTTATAATGTGTCTTTTTTATATAACTTTCAATCGAATCCGTTGCTTTTTGCAAATGTCCATATACCGAAGTAAAACCATTTGGGTGATCAATGTAAATTGTTTTACCGTTCCCGAAAGTAGAAATCTTAATTCTGGATACATATCCGTCAGCAACTGCATATACATTCAATCCTTCTTTCTGAAGGGTCTTCATATCAAAACCAGCATGAAAATGATTAGGACGCAATTCTCCAAAATTTCCAGACAATCTTAAAGGAATATCAAGAGGCGATCGGAAATAATCTTTAGGATACTCAGTTTGCCCAAAAAGTGACACAGAGAACAGCAGCAAAAAAAAGTGAAGTTTCATGAAATACATTTTTGCTAAGATAAAAAAAGCAAGCAAAACCCGCAAGGCAAAACAAACCTAAACACAAAGCGCTGAAAAACAAATAATTAATTAATTTAACGTAAAAAAATCAATAAAATATTGTAATAATAAAAAGGAATACTAACTTTGTAAGATTAAGTAATGAATAGGAATTATAATGAGTGTGATTGCAGAAATAATTGATACTCTTGAAAATAAGATTGGAAAACTTTTTCTAAAAATACAAAGTTTAGAGAAAAACAATCAAGATTTACGTTTAGAGTTAAAAAATGCTGCAGTGTTAATACAAAATCAATCCAAAGAAATTAAGGAGCTGAAAACACAATTAGAAACACTCAAGATAGCCAATGCATTACTCGGCAGCGACGACAATAAAAGAGATACAAAGCTTAAAATAAATTCAATCATTCGTGAAATTGATTACTGCATAGCCCAGCTATCAGATTAATAAAAAATAATGGACGAAAAGCTTAAAATTAAAATATCAATTGCTGACAGAGTTTACCCTTTAACGGTAGACTTCTCTCAAGAAGAAGGACTTAGAAGTGCTTCGAAGAAAATTGATGCAATGATTAAGCAGTTTGAAGAAAATTATGCCGTTAGAGACAAACAAGACGTATTAGCGATGTGCGCTTTGCAATTTGCCTCTCAAATGGAACAAAAACAGATTGATAACGCTATAAATGGCGATGAAACCATTGAAAGATTAAATAAAATCAATTTGCTTTTGGACGAATATCTCGAAAATTAACGTTCTTTACATAGACTAAGATACTGCCTACATTAGTTCATATTGGTAAACTCAACACTAACAATTTAGAATGAGCAAATCATCACTACTAAAGCATGCCACGCTCAGGCGAGGAAACTTGAACAGTGAGTTAGCTCAAAACTTGTCTTTTCGAGTTTATACAACTTCTAATGTAGGCTTTTTTTATATATAAATTTTTAATAAACATGGACATCATAACAATAATTATTTCAGGAATTACAGGTATTGCATTAGGATTTGGCATTGCCAAAATCATAGAAAAAAGCAATATCTCTAATTTAATTAAAAGTGCTAAAAAAGAAGCTGCTTCAATTTTAAAAGATGCCAATCTTGAGGCTGAAAACATTAAAAAAGATAAAATTCTTCAAGCAAAAGAAAAATTTATTGAATTAAAAGCAGAACACGAACAAGTGATTCTGGCTAGAGACAAGAAAGTTGCTGAAGTAGAAAAAAGAGTTCGTGATAAAGAATCGCAGGTTTCAAACGAATTATCAAAAGCCAAAAAAATAAATGATGATTTTGAAGCAAAAACCATAGAATACAATTCTAAAATAGAAAATTTAGAAAAGAAACAGCTAGAGGTTGACAGACTGCATAAAAGCCAGTTACAACAGCTTGAAGTAATTTCTGGGTTATCTGCAGAAGAAGCCAAAGACCAGCTTGTAGAAGGCTTAAAAGCGGAAGCCAAGAGCAAAGCCATGTCACATATTCAAGACACTATCGAAGAAGCTAAATTAACAGCACAGCAGGAAGCCAAGAAAATTATCATCAATACCATTCAGCGCGTTGGAACCGAAGAAGCTGTCGAAAACTGCGTATCTGTTTTCAATATTGAATCAGATGATGTAAAAGGCCGTATCATTGGACGTGAAGGACGTAACATCCGTGCGCTTGAAGCGGCTACTGGCGTTGAAATTATTGTTGACGACACACCTGAAGCTATTATTCTATCTTGTTTTGACCCAGTAAGAAGAGAAATTGCCCGTCTGGCTCTACATAAATTAGTTACAGACGGACGTATTCACCCTGCGCGTATCGAAGAAGTTGTTGCCAAAACAACTAAACAGATTGATGACGAAATTATCGAAGTTGGTAAACGTACAGTTATCGATTTAGGAATCCACGGATTACACCCTGAACTTATAAAAGTAGTAGGAAGAATGAAATACCGTTCTTCTTATGGACAAAATTTATTACAGCACTCCCGTGAGGTTTCAAAACTCTGCGGAATCATGGCTGCTGAATTAGGATTAAACGTTAAACTTGCTAAAAGAGCTGGATTACTTCACGATATTGGTAAAGTGCCGGATGCAGAAAGTGATTTACCGCACGCATTATTAGGAATGCAGTGGGCTGAAAAATATGGAGAGAAAGAAGAAGTATGCAACGCTATCGGAGCTCACCACGATGAGATAGAAATGAAATCATTATTATCTCCTATCGTTCAGGTGTGTGATGCTATTTCGGGTGCTCGACCAGGTGCAAGAAGACAGGTTTTAGATTCTTATATCCAGCGTCTGAAAGATCTGGAAGAAGTGGCTTACGGATTCAGCGGAGTGAAAAACGCGTATGCAATCCAAGCCGGTAGAGAGCTTCGTGTTATTGTAGAAAGCGAAAAAGTTTCTGATGACAATGCCGCTAATTTATCTTTTGAAATCTCTCAGAAAATCCAAACCGAAATGACTTATCCAGGTCAAGTTAAGGTTACTGTAATCAGAGAAACCAGAGCGGTAAATATTGCAAAGTAAAATTTTAGAATCCAATTTTTTAAAATCCAAATTCCAATTAATTGTGAATTTGGATTTTTTTATATCATTAATTTTTAAACCATTAAGGCATTAAGATTTTTAAGAAATCGAGACTTAATTTTCTTAATCTTAACGATAAATTGAAATCTGGATTTTTTCATCTTAAAAAAGTAAAAAAATATACTTATTAAGCCTTTTTAAAATACACTTTAAAAGTTGTGCCCAAATTCAGAGTACTTTCTACTTCAATTTTACCTCCCATGTTTTCAATTTGATTTTTGGTCAGGTACAATCCAACTCCTCTGGCATCATTATTTTTATGAAATGTTTTATACAAACCGAAAATCGAATCTTTATGCCTTTCCAGATCAATTCCTAAACCGTTATCCTTTACATTCAATACCACAAAATCATCATTCGTTTCAGCAGTAAAAACTATTTTGGCTTCCTTATTTGGATCTGAATATTTAATAGCGTTAGTAACTAAATTAAGCATAATACTCTCTAAATATGCAGGAACACAAAGTATTTTGGCAGAATTTGGCACATAATTCAGAACCTGGACATCTTTCAGCTTAATAGACTCACCCAGTACATCCAAAATTTTATCAATAAAACTGTTTATTTTCAGAGGCTGCATATCAGTTTCCCGTTCAGTATATACGCTTACTAAATCATTAAGGCTTTCTATGGTCGAGAACAGTTCATCGGATACAATTTGAATATTGCTCAAAGTGTCAGATTCAGACAAAAGATTTTCTTTATGCAAATCCAGCAGAGATTTTATATTACCGCTGTGAGTCCTTAAATTATGAGAAACAATATGCGCGAAATTAAGCAGTTTATTATTCTGGATATTTACAATTTCTAGCATTTTGGCTAATTCAATTTCTTTCTCTTTCTGTTCGGATATATCAGTGTGGGTACCTACAATTCGCAAAGGCTTTCCAGTTTCATCTCTTTCAATAACTTTTCCCCTGTCCAGAATCCATTTGTATTTCCCCGAACACAAAACACGGTGGCAGGTTTCATAAAAAGGAATTTTGTTATCAAAGTGCAAATTGATATTCCCATAATATTCTTCACGATCCTCAGGATGCACTCTTTCGTCCCATTCTTCTGGAGCTGCAACCAGGTCAGATTCTGTCAATTCCAGAATTTTCATCGACTCTGATGAATAATATACTTTATTAGTGATTAAATCCCAGTCCCAAACTCCCCTATCTGAAGCCTGCACTGCAAAATGATACCTTTCATCAGCTATTCTCAATCTAATCTCCTGCTCTTTTACCTCGGTTACATCCGAAATCAGTCCATAAAAAACTATTTCGTCACTATCATTCCTTTTAGGAGTTGCATCTATTCGAATCCATTTATAACCGCTTTCTGGCATCAACAGCCTAAAATCAATCTCCCATTTTTGATGACCCGAAATTGCTTTTTCATAAGAATCCAGAAACATTTTCAAATCAGGCTCATAAATTTTATAATTGGACAGATTATAGGAATCCTCCAAAAATTCGTGAATAGAGAATTCATTCAAGATTTCAATCGGTTTGCTCAGAAAATCAATTGCGATCTGTTTTTGAGAATTCACCCTTATTTGAAAAATAATATTAGGAAGCTGCTTTATGAGGCTTTCATATAATTTATTTAAATCTTCCGGGTTTTTATTGGCTGTAAAGATCATATGTTATAAACTTCTTGATATAATTGCAAAAATATCGAAACTTAAACAGATATTATTACAAAAGAATACATTTATTATGAAATTACTTCCTTGGATGACAGCTGTTTATAACCTCGGCTAAATGTTTTCTATCCAAATGAACATAAATCTCAGTTGTAGTGATAGATTCATGACCAAGCATTAATTGAATGGAACGCAGATCGGCTCCATTTTCCAGCAGATGAGTTGCAAAGGAATGCCGAAAGGTATGCGGGCTTATCTTTTTGTGCAGATTAATTTTTACGGCCAAATCTTTAATTATTGTAAATATCATGGCTCTAGTCAATTGTCTTCCTCTCCTGTTAAGAAATAAAATATCTTCAAAACCTTTTTGAATATTCAGATGTGATCTAATCTGGTTTTTATAAATCTCAATGTATTTTTGAGTTAATCCGCCCACAGGTACAAAACGCTGTTTGTTCCCTTTACCTGTAATTTTTACAAAACCTTCATCAAAAAAAAGATCTGATATTTTTAAAGACACTAATTCTGAAACGCGAAGCCCGCAGCCATATAAAGTTTCCAATAAAGCTCTGTTGCGCTCTCCTTCATTTGAACTTAAATCAATCGCTGAGATAAGCGCATCAATCTCCTCAACAGCTAATGTGTCCGGCAATTTTCGTCCTGTTTTTGGAGATTCTATTAATTCTAATGGATTATCATTCCTGAAATCTTCAAATATTAAATAGGAGAAAAAACTTTTTAGCCCCGAAATAATTCTTGCCTGCGATCTTGGGTTTACTTCTTTGGAAACCGCATAAATGAATTGCTGCAGTGTTTCCTCTTGTATGTTTATTGGTGAAGCTTGAATACCATTTTGAGACAAAAACGAACACAGCCGCTCGATATCAAAAGAATAATTATCTATAGTGTTTTTAGATAAACCTCGTTCGATTTTAAGATACGATTGATAATTTTTTAGATAGGATTCCCAATTCATTTTACAAAGAAAGCTTATTATCAATTACAAAAAAAACAAAGCCACATTTGCGATTTATTAATTCTGAGAAATAAAACAGTATACAGATTCATTTAAAGGACTATTAGTATTTATTTATTGACCGTTTACTGCATGAATATTTTTTATTTCCATAAGCCTGTAACTCAAAACTTTAAAATAACAATTTCGTTTTTTAAAGAATTTAAATTAAAAAACCTACAAATAATAATTAATAATTACAAATTTTTACTACATTTGCCGAAATTTAAAAAAATAAAAACAATTTTAAAAATTAATTTGATTACAATGAAAAAAGTATTTTTAATTGCATTAGGTTTTTTTGCTTTTCAAACAGCAAGCGCACAAGAGAGTATTTCTTACAAGCCAGTAAAAGGTACAGTAACTACAGAAGTAGGTTTGAATGGAGGCTTAAATAATGCTGAAGTTGATTTAAATGATGGTGTTGTAAAATTTAGATATTTCCTAAAAGATGATATTGCTTTAAGAGCAGGTTTAGGATTAGGCAGCTATAAGGATGTAGATTATTTTGATGGAGGTTCTGAAACTGATAAGAATTCAGAAACCAATATTAAATTAGGAATTGAAAAACATTTTGCTGGTACTAATAGATTGTCTACTTATGCAGGTGCTGAATTAATTTTTGGTTTTGGCAAAGAAACTTCAGACGAATCATATGACAATGGAGATTATCAAAATTACGAGCAAAAAAGTTCTGGTTTTGGATTAGGATTATTCACTGGAGCAGATTATTATATAGCTAAAAAGTTGTACTTAGGAGTTGAAGCTGGATTAAGCTTCATGAGTGAGAAAACTAAAGATGGTGAAACTTCTGGCAGATTTGGAAATAATTATACTACTGCCACTACCCCTGGTTCAAAAAATTCAGCTTTGGAAACCGCTGCATTTGGCGGAATCAGAGTAGGTTTCCAGTTTTAAAAAAATAATTAAGAATTTAAAAATCCCGTTTCATTTTAATGGAACGGGATTTTTTATTCTCATAGATAAAATGCTTTTTTTTTAATAAACCAATATTTATAAAATTAACGATTTTTCCTAACCATAAAAAAACCTCCCAAATTGAGAGGTTTAATTTTCTATATTAACAAAGACTAGAAGTGTAATGCAAATCCAATATTGAATTGAAAAGCGCTTTCATAAAAATCATCATTTAAAGAAACATTGTAACGAACACCTGGCTCAACAGAAACATTATCTCCCAAAAACCAAGCATATCCACCTTGAAGTCCAACATAAGAAGGATTCTCATCAAAATCTTTAACACTAACACCATTATAAGAAACCTCTAATGGGAATTTGTTAGCTACATAATACTTCGCTCCCACTTTGTAAGCAAAGGCAGTTGATCCAAAATCATCACTTCCATCGTCTCCGTAACCTAAACCTAACTTAACAGCTAAATTATCAATCACAAAGTAACCTGCTTCTGCACCAATATTGTAAGCAGTATTTCCATCCTCAGACCACAATCCAAATGATGTGTTACCAACTCCTTGACCAAATCCAGTGTTGGCCTCAATTAACCACTTCCCTTCTTTAGTTTGATCTTGCGCATTTGCAAATCCAAATGCCATTACAGCTACTGCTGCTAAAACAATTTTTTTCATTTTTTTATTTTTTTTAATAGTTATTTTCTACAAATATATTATAAAAATCTACATCAAGACAAAATTAAAACAATATCTTTCTTACTTTAATTAATAAAAACTTATAAACAAGTTATAATTAACAAACTACAACCAGCCTAATTTTTAATATAAAAAAAACCTCCAAATAAGGAGGCTTTTAACATTAATCTGTGGCGTTAATTACCATTTATACAGCAAACCAAACTTTGGCTGCGCAAAAATATTGTTAAACAAATTGATATTAATTACAAGATCACTTGTATTGTCGCCGTTTTCGGGACTTGCATTGTTATAGCTTAAAATTTCGGCAAGAGTAAATGTAGCTGCCCATTTTGGAGCGAAAAAATAATTGATTCCTAAATCAATATTAGCTTTAATGCCATTAAAAGTATTAGATTCACCTACTAAATAGTCAGTTTTTGAGTGATTATACCCCAATCCAGCTTCACCAAAAGCTTTGAAATTGCCTAAATTCAAGAAATAATATCTTGCAAAAACTCCAATTCCAAATGAATTGGTTTTGTCTAAATTATTGCTGGTTCCATCTAAATAAGTACGTGATGAATAATTGATATCGGCTCCTACCGCCCATTTCTCATCTAAGAAATAACCAACTTTTGGAGTGATAGCAAAATAATCATCACTAGTATCTCCAGTTGTCAGACTTATTCCGCCTTCAATCCACATATCCCCTTTAGAAAAAGTGGCTTTAGGCATTTGTGATTCTTGAGCATTCGCTAAATTGATGGCAAATACTGTGGCTAATAATAAAAGATTTTTTTTCATTTTTTTTTATTTTGTTTGTTATACATATACTTTGAACGAAAAAACCGATATAATTGTATAATAACAAAATACTTTAACAGTTTTTATTCTAGTATTTAGAATATAAAAAGCTGAAAAGAAAAAGTATAGCCTAACAAAAAACATCTAAAAAACAAGATTTTGAATAGCATATTTTTCTTCTAATAGTATACAGATTCATTGAGGATTATTATTTTTACAAAAACTAAAAATTATGAAAATTGCCATCCTTAATGGTCCAAACTTAAATTTACTTGGAAAAAGAGAACCCGAAATTTATGGTTCGCAGACATTCGAAGATTATTTTGAAATTTTGAAAGACAAATTCCCTCAATTAGAATTAATCTATTACCAAAGCAATATTGAAGGAGAATTAATTGGCAAGATTCAAGAACTAGGATTCAGCTATGACGGAATAATCCTGAATGCTGGTGCTTATACACATACTTCTGTAGGGATTGGCGATGCTATAAAAGCGATTACGACTCCAGTTATCGAAGTCCACATATCAAACACTTACGGACGTGAAAGTTTCAGGCATCAATCTTATATTTCGGGAAATGCAAAAGGAGTGATATTAGGTTTTGGCCTAAAAAGTTATGATTTAGCCATTCAGTCTTTTTTGTAATATTTTTATATAAAATTTAACAGAATCATTACAATAATTACGTAACATTCCCTACAAAGAAGCGTCTTACATAAAATTTTAATTTTATGAAAAACGCTTTTTTCTTCTTTTTTTTACTGCTTACCATTTCAGCAGCTGCACAAATAAAAGGCACTGTTACCGATGAAAAAGGGACACCTTTACCCCTTATTAACGTTTTTGAAGAAAACACCTATAACGGAACTACAACCAATGAACAAGGAAAATATCAGCTTCATTTAAAATCTGCCGGCAATAAAATTGTTTTTCAATATCTGGGTTATAAAACACAAAAAATTGCAATCCCAGCTGATAAATCAGATTTGGATGTGAAAATGATTGAAGAAAACTATTCGCTCAACGAGGTAGTTATTCATACAAAGGACAATCCCGCAAATGCAATCATAAAAAAAGCAATTGCAAGCAAAAAAGAAAACACAAAGAGAACATCTCACTTTAAAGCCGATTTTTATTCAAAAGGAATTTTCAGGCTAAAAAATGCTCCCAAAAAAATATTTGGACAGGAAATTGGCGATATGAATGGCGCCCTTGATTCTACGGGTACTGGAATCGTATCGCTTTCTGAAACATTTTCTAAAATTACATTTGAAAAACCAAATAATCTGAAAGAAGTTGTTACAGCGTCCAAAGTAAGCGGTGACAACAAAGGATATGCGTACAACACTGCTAGATCTTCCTTTTATGACTTTTATGACAACACTATAAAATTTGGCATTAATATGATCTCGCCAATTGCAGATAACGCATTCAATTATTACAAATATAAATTGGAAAGCACTTTTGCTGATGAAAACAATCAAACGATCAATAAAATAAAAGTTATCGCCAAGAGAGACAAAGAACCTGTTTTTGAAGGCTACATCTATATTATCGAGGATTCTTGGGCCATTTATGCCTTAGATCTAGACATAAAAGGTTATAGAATGAAAGAAGATGTTATAGATGTTATGACGCTAAAACAAAACTTCAGCTATAACAAAGCCAATAAAATCTGGGCAAAAAATACGCAGAGCCTTGAATTTAGTGCTGGATTATTTGGAATCAAATTCAACGGAAAATACACCTATGTCTACAATAATTATGAATTTGTAGATTCCTTTGACAAAAAAACATTCACCAGCGAAATCACCACCGTCGATATAAATTCGAACAAAAAAGACACCATTTTCTGGAATGCAAACAGACCTATACCGCTAACAACCGAAGAAATCACCGATTACACCAGAAAAGACAGTATTCATAAAGTACGTAACTCTCCCAAATATCTAGATTCAATTGATAAAAAAAACAACAAGTTTAAATTTCACGATCCTATTACGGGCTATTCCTACCGGAACAGTGCCAAAAAATATTCGTGGAGTTATGATGGCTTACTGGATTTTACCTCCTTAAATTTCAATACGGTTCAGGGCTGGAATTTTGGAACAGGTTTTTCGTATTCGAACTGGCAGAATGAAGAAAAAGGGCAACGGACTAATATAGGCTTAAAATTCAATTATGGTTTTTCTGATGACCGCCTTCGTGCAACTGGAAATTATTGGCATCAGTTCAATAATCAGAATTATGCTAGCCTAAAAATTTCAGGAGGAAGCACGGTCAAACAGTTCAACAGATTTGAACCCATCAGCCCATTTATAAACTCAATCAGCACTCTATTTTTCAAAGACAATTACATGAAAATATACAACTTGGAATTTGCCGAAATTGAGTATGGACAAGATGTTGCAAATGGTGTCTACCTTAAAGGAAAAATTGATTATGAACAGCGAAAACCACTCTTCAATACTACCGATTTTTCTTTTTATAATACAGATGATATTTACTTTTCCAATAACCCTTTAGACCCAGATGACAATATTAATTCAGGTTTTGAAAAGCATCATTTGGCAAAATTAGATTTGACTGCAAAAATCAATTTTGGCAATAAATATGCCTCCAGGCCCGATGGGAAATATAATATCCGAAACTATAAATATCCAACTTTATACGCAGGATTCGAAAAAGGATTTGCCGGAAGCGAAAAGAAATATGAATTTAATCATCTGAATACACAATTAAGATACAACCACACTTTTGGGAACAAAGGAGATTTTGGACTAAGCCTAAAAGCTGGAAAATTCTTCAATGCCGAGAATATTGCTTTTATGGATTACCAGCATTTTAACGGAAATCAGACCTACATTGGACTATCCGGAAATTATTTAAACGTATTTAATTTAATGCCTTATTATGCCAATAGCACCAATGACAGTTATTTTGAATTTCACACTGAGCATAATGACCGAGGATTTATAATGAACAAAATCCCATTATTAAACCTGCTCAAATCCAACTTAGTTGTGGGCTATCATTTACTTGCAGAACCAAATATCAGTCCGTATTCCGAGTATAGTGCAGGATTGGACAATCTCGGTTTTGGAAAACTAAAAATGTTCCGAATCGATTATGTCCGTTCCTATCAAAACGGATTTCAAAACGAAGGAGTTATTGTGGGTATAAAATTTATGAATTAGATTAAAACAGAAAATCAACTGCCACACGGTAATGTAGCAATTGATTTTTTTTTCCTAATCCGGTTCAATATGAATTAATACATGTCCGAGTTCCGGTATTTCTTCCCGCAGAGTATCTTTTAATTTATGAGACAAATCGTGTCCTTCTTTTACTGATATAGTTCCGCTTACACGAGCATGAAGATCAACATGATATTTCATGCCAGCTTTCCTTATAAAACATTTTTCGGTATCAATAATACCATCAACCTCATGAGAAACCTGTCTGATTTCTTCAACCAGATCATCGTACAAATGTTCATCCATGATTTCCCCAAGCGCAGGCCTGAAAATCAAATAGCTATTGTAAAGTATAAATCCTGAAGCAAACAGCGCAGCCCAATCATCGGCAGATTCATATCCTTTTCCCATAAACAATGCAATCGAAATTCCGATAAAAGCAGCAATCGAAGTCAGCGCATCGCTTCTATGGTGCCATGCATCTGCTTTTAGAGAAGAACTGTTAGTCTCTTTGCTTCTCTTCATCACTACTTGAAACGAATACTCTTTCCAGATAATAATAGCCCCAAGCACAAAAAGCGTCCACGGTTTTGGCAGCTCGTGCGGTGTCTGAATATTCATTATGCTTTCATAACCAATAATTGTAGCCGAAGTGATTAAAAAACCAACAACCAAAAAGGTAATCAGCGGCTCGGCTCTTCCATGACCATACGGATGATTTTCATCAGCAGGCCTGCTGGAATATTTTATGCCAAATAAAACCAGAAATGATGCAAAAATATCAGCAGTTGATTCAATGGCATCAGCAATTAATGCATATGAATTTCCAAAAAATCCAGCCAATCCTTTAACAAGAGCCAAAAATGTGTTGCCAATTATACTAAAATAAGTAGCCTTTACCGCTTTTTCTACGTTAGACATATTTGTTTTTTTTATGCTAAAAATCGCTTAAAAAATTGTTTTCAGAAGAAAATGGAATTTATTTAAGCGATTTTAAAATTTGTATATGTATGTTCTTTATTGTTTTTCCCGAACTATTTTGGCTCCAATTGCTCTTAGTCTTTCGTCTATACGCTCATAACCTCGGTCAATCTGCTCAATATTCTGAATCGTACTAGTCCCTTTTGCAGAAAGCGCCGCAATCAATAATGAAATTCCTGCACGAATATCTGGCGATGCCATGGTTGTTGCTTTCAGCACTGATTTAAAATCGTGTCCAATAACAACTGCTCTATGAGGATCACACAGCATGATTTTGGCCCCCATATCAATCAGTTTATCAACAAAAAACAAACGGCTTTCAAACATTTTCTGGTGAATCAGAACATCCCCTTTGGCCTGTGTAGCTACTACCAGAACAATACTCAATAAATCAGGCGTAAATCCTGGCCAAGGCGCATCTGCAATGGTAAGGATCGACCCATCAATATCTGTTTTCACTTCATATCCATCTTTATGTTCTGGAATGTAAATATCATCACCCCTTTTTTCAAGAGTAATTCCTAATTTTCTAAAAACACTTGGAATAACTCCCAGATTTTCCCAGCTTACATTCTTGATAGTGATTTCACTTCTTGTCATAGCGGCAAGACCAATCCAAGAACCTATCTCGATCATATCAGGTAAAATTCTATGCTCACAGCCACCTAATTTTTCAACTCCTTCAATAGTCAGTAAATTAGAACCAACTCCTGTAATTTTGGCTCCCATAGAATTCAGCATTTTACAAAGCTGCTGCAAATAAGGCTCACATGCTGCATTGTAAACGGTTGTTTTTCCTTTGGCCAAAACTGCAGCCATTACGATATTAGCAGTTCCTGTTACAGATGCTTCGTCAAGCAGCATGTCCGCACCTGTAAGTCCGTCTGGAGCTTCTACCCCATAAAAGTGGTCTTCCCTGTTGTATCTGAATTTTGCTCCAAGATTGATAAATCCTTCAAAATGGGTATCCAAACGTCTGCGTCCAATTTTATCTCCTCCTGGTTTTGGAATATATCCTTTTCCAAAACGCGCCAAAAGCGGTCCAACAATCATAATCGAACCACGAAGAGAACCGCCTTCTTTTTTGAAAGCTTCTGTTTCCAGATATCCAACATTTACCTCATCGCATTGAAAAGTATAAGAGCCGTGTCCTAATTTTTCAATTTTCACGCCCAAATTCCCTAAAAGTGTTATCAATTTATTGATATCAATAATATCAGGAATATTGTTTATTGTAATCTTTTCTGGAGTTAAAAGTACAGCACATAAAATCTGCAATGCTTCATTTTTTGCGCCTTGTGGTATTACTTCTCCTTTTAAACGTGTTCCTCCTTCAATTTTGAAAACTTCCATGATTCTTTTTTAAGTTTCTAAGTCGCTAAGTTTCTAAGTTTTGCCTGGCTTCTTCGAATAATTTCTACAATACCTCAGCAACTTAGTAACTTAGCCACTTTAAATAAATTAATTATTTCTTTTGAAACGGCTTTTGTTTACCGTTTTTGTTATTCTTATTGCTTTGGATTTTTGGCTGTCCTGCAGGTCCAATTTTATTAGAAATCCTTTTGTTGGTTCTTAGCAAATCAGTAGTATTTAATAACTCTTCAGAACTTTGCAGTAAATTAAGCCTTCCGCCAGATAACTCATAAAGATGTTCAAAAATTACATCATCTTTTACGGTATCTTTATTCCAGCTCAAATAGGATTTTTTCATATGATTGGCAATTACCTTTACCAATGCACTTTTCATTTCGCCTTCCTCCCATTTATTAGCAACATCAATCATATAAGTGATATTGTTACCATAATACCTGTATTTCGGGTAGTTTTGCGGGTATTTTAAAACATCAGGCTTGAGCTGCAGTACTTCTCTGGATGGGATTGGATAAGGAGAATCGGCTTTTAATTTAAAATCAGACATTATAAAAAGCTGATCCCATAGCTTATGCTGAAAATCAGGCACATCACGCAAATGCGGGTTTAAGCTTCCCATTACCTGAATAATGTACTTAGCTGTCTTATTGCGCTTTTCATCATCTTCAATAAGAGTGGCTTGCTCAATCAATTTTTGCAAATGACGACCATACTCTGGAATGATTAAATGTTCTCTTTCAGAATTATATTCTAAATTGAAAACTACATCATTAGCGTTTTCTTTTGTATATTTTTCGATCATAACTATAAGGAAACTATACCTTCTATTGTGGATAATTCTTGGTACTTATCTATTATTTCTTGCGAATCTTTGACGGTTACATCTACTGAGACACTAGTAAATTTACCAGTTTTAGATTTTGTTGTCTTGATTACCGCTCCCATACAATTGAAAGCATTTTCCACTTTTAGGATATTTTCCTCGCTGGTGGGTACAATAAATTTAAACAAATATACAGCCGGCCAAGTATTACTGTTATCTAATTCGGTTTTTAATCTTTCGTAAAACTCTGCTGTTTTTTTTTCGTTGTCGTCGCTCATTCCTAAATAAAAATAAAGGCAAATATACGTTTTAGATTTTAGATTTTGGATTTTAGATTTGTGATTTTAATTTAAATAGAAATCAGGCAACAGGCATCAGGCATTAGACAATAGGAAAAAGACTTATATTTATAGATTTAAATAGACATTAAACCTCAGACGATAGGCAAAAAAACTTATTGTTAATGGATTTAAATTGTTTTAATTCGTGGGGAAAGCCAAATTATGAGAACTCGTTTTTTACCACAAATTTTAAATGATACTTATTAAAAGATTCTTTTTATCTTTTCACTTTTACCTGATAACTATTCACCTTTTACTTTTCCCTATAAAGATTTCAAAAAACGATAAGTTTGAGTATTTTTGCCGTTTAATCAGAAATCGTGCATAAAGAAATTATAGTTATCATTGGTGGTCCTGGTACAGGAAAAAGTTCTATTATTAATGGTCTGACAGCCAAAGGCTATTGCTGTTATCCTGAAATTTCCCGTGAGGTGACACTGGAAGCTCAAAAACGAGGTATTGAACAATTGTTCCTCGAAGATCCATTATTGTTTAGCCAAATGCTGCTTGACGGACGCATTAAGCAATTTAATGATGCTCAGAATGAGCCTCATCAATGGGTGTTTATTGACCGGGGCATTCCAGATGTTGTTGCTTATTTAGACTATATTGGCAACGAATATCCAAATCATTTTACTGATGCATGCAATGAAAATGTGTATACTAAAATTTTCATTCTGCCTTCTTGGGAGGAAATTTATGAGAGTGACAGTGAACGTTATGAAAACTTTGAACAGGCTAAAAAAATACAAGAACATCTTACAGATACCTATAAAAAATATGGTTACAGCTTAATTGAAGTGCCAAAAGACAGCATAGATAACAGAATTCTTTTTATATTAGATAAAATTTAGCAATTATTGAAGTTCAATATTGTAAAATTAGTACAAATCTAAACAGAAAATAATGCCAACAGCATTAGAAATTCTTCAAAAATATTGGCAGCACGACAGCTTCAGGCCGTTGCAGAATGAGATTATCGACTCGGTATTGAGTAGTCATGATACTTTTGCACTGATGCCAACAGGTGGTGGGAAATCGATTTGTTTCCAAGTTCCTGCTCTTATGAATGAAGGAATCTGCCTGGTTATTTCGCCTTTGGTTGCACTAATGAAAGATCAGGTTGCTAATTTGCAAAACCGGGGAATCAAAGCCATTGCTTTGACAGGAGGCATAAAACAGAATGAAATCATTGATTTATTAGACAATTGTCAATTTGGAAATTATAAATTCCTATATGTTTCTCCCGAGCGCTTGCAATCGGATTGGATTCTGGACCGGATAAAAAATCTTCCTGTAAACCTTATTACTATTGACGAAGCGCATTGTGTGTCGCAATGGGGACACGATTTTCGTCCTGCCTATTTGAAGATTTCAGAATTAAAAAAACATTTCCCCAAAGTTCCTTTTTTAGCATTAACAGCAACAGCAACTCCTCGGGTAAAAGAAGATATTATTACCGAATTGGGGATGCACAATCCCGTTCAGTTTGAAAAATCTTTTGCCAGAAAAAACATCGCATATATGGTTTTTGAGGTAGAAGACAAACTGTATCGAATTGAACAGATTCTGAAAAAAAATCCGCAGCCTTCTATTATTTATGTCCGAAACAGAAAAGCCTGTTTAGAAATATCCTCTCAACTGCAAACTTTAGGATTCCGGGCGACTTATTATCACGGAGGTCTTACTTCCAGAGAAAAAGACAAAAACATGCAGCTCTGGATGGAGGAAAAAGCGCAGGTTATTGTTGCTACAAATGCTTTTGGAATGGGGATTGATAAACCCAATGTTAAAACCGTAATTCATATTCAGCTGCCCGAAAATATAGAAAACTATTATCAGGAAGCAGGAAGAGCGGGACGAAACGGAGAAAAAGCTTTTGCCGTTTTACTATCCAGCCCAACAGATATTATTCAGGCTGAAAGTCAATTCATAAAAGTTTTGCCTGACAAAGAATTTCTGACCAAGATGTATATTAAGCTTTGCAATTATTTCCAGATTGCTTATGGTGAAGGAATAAATGAAGAGTTTCTGTTTAATCTGAATCATTTTTGCCATAAATATGATTTTCCAACTCTGAAAACGTTTAACGCCATGCGGTTTTTAGACGGACAGGGAATTATCACTTTATCACAGGAATTTTCAGAAAAAATCACTTTGCAGTTTATCATTTCATCCAAAGAAGTTATTCGATATACCAGTCTGAATACAAATGATGAGGAAATTATTCTAACAATCCTTAGAACATATCCTGGCGTTTACGAAATGCAGACAGCGTTTAACCTGTCACTGATTGCCAAAAAATCACATCATTCGGAAGCTGAAGTTTTAGCGGTATTGCATAAATTAAAAGACAAAGAAATTATAGAGTACCACTCAAAAAACAATGATGCTGTACTTATTTTTAATGAAATCCGGGAAGATGAAAGAACTATTAATAAAGTTTCTAAACATCTGACAAGGCAGAATGAACTCAAAAAAGAGCAATTACAATCGGTAATCAAATATGTGGCAGAAAAAAACAGCTGCAAAAGCAAAATGATATTGGATTATTTTGGAGAAAAAACCACTGCGAATTGTGGTATTTGCTCCTACTGCATTACACTTTCAAAACCCAAAAAAAACTTTAATGCCCTTTCTGAAAAAATTTTAGATTTATTAAAAACTGAAGGCTTAAGCTCAAGAGAAATTCAAAACAAGACAAAAAATACTGCTGACGATGTTATCTTTGTACTGCAGCAATTATTAGAAGATGATTTTTTAATAATTCAGAAAAACAACAAATACACTTTAAAAACCTAATGGAAAAATTAAGAATTATATTTATGGGAACTCCAGAATTTGCTGTTGGAATTCTAGACACCATAATCAAAAACAACTATGAAGTAGCTGGTGTAATCACCGCCGCAGATAAACCAGCTGGCCGAGGGCAAAAAATTAAATATTCGGCCGTAAAAGAATATGCATTAAAAAACAATCTGCATTTATTACAGCCAGCTAATTTAAAGGACGAGGCTTTTCTCGAAGAATTAAAATCATTAAAAGCCAATTTACAAATTGTAGTTGCTTTCAGAATGCTGCCAAAAGCAGTTTGGGAAATGCCTCCATTAGGAACATTCAATCTGCATGCATCACTGCTTCCTGATTACAGAGGAGCTGCACCTATTAATTGGGCAATAATCAATGGCGAAACAAAAACCGGCGTAACCACTTTTTTCATTGATGACAAAATAGATACTGGCGCAATGATTCTAAGCAGTGAAACAGCAATTGATACTGAGGAGAATGCCGGACAATTACACGATCGTTTAATGGAGTTAGGAAGCCATACCGTAATTGACACTTTGAAATTGATTGAAAGCGGTAACGTAACTACTGTTGTTCAAAAAGATACTTCGGATATTAAAACAGCCTATAAGCTTAATAAGGATAATTGCAAAATTGACTGGTCGCAATCAGCAATGGAAATTCATAACCTTATCAGGGGATTAAGTCCTTACCCTGGTGCCTGGTGTTATTTTGCCGATAAAAATCAGGAATGGAATGTAAAAATCTATGAAGCTAAAACAATTTTAGAAAAACACCATCATCCTGTCGGCACCTTGCTATACACCAAAAAAGAAATGAAAATTGCCACCAATGAAGGTTTTGTCCAAATAATAAGTCTCCAATTTCCTGGCAAAAAGAAAATGACGGCTGCTGAATTATTAAACGGTGTTAATTTCTCTGAAAACGCGAAAGCCCACTAACACCAATAAAAACAAGGGTTAAGTATTATTTTTTTCAGAATTTTAGTCTACTTTATGAACAAACAAGATAAGTTATTAACAAAATAAGCTGATTTTGTATAAAACACTTGCACAGACCGTATTTCCTGCTAATTTTGTTCTATTAACAATTATTTTAACCAACAATTAACATCCATTATTATGAACAAATCAGAATTAATCGACGCTATCGCTGCAGATGCAGGAATTACTAAAGCTGCTGCAAAATTAGCGCTTGAATCATTTTTAGGAAATGTAGGTGGTACTTTGAAAAAAGGTGGTAAAGTATCTTTAGTAGGATTTGGATCTTGGTCTGTATCTTCAAGAGCTGCAAGAGACGGAAGAAATCCTCAGACTGGAAAAACTATTCAAATAGCTGCAAAGAATGTTGTAAAATTCAAAGCTGGAGCTGATTTAGAAGGAGCTGTAAACTAATTTATAGTTTATTTTATATAATTAAACCTTCCGATTGGAAGGTTTTTTTATGCTTTTAAACGAATAAAACTCGAAAAATTTGGTTATTCTGTTTAATTTTCCTTAAATTTAATTAAAAATATAGCCTTATGATTTCAGAAAAATTAAAAAAAGGGTATTTACTTATTGCTGAACCATCAATAATAGGAGATTTGTCATTTAATAGATCTGTAATCTTACTGGCAGATCATAATCAAGATGGCTCAGTAGGGTTTATTATGAATAAACCCCTGAAATATACAATTAACGATTTGATTCCTGAAATAAATGCCTCTTTCAAGATATACAATGGTGGACCTGTAGAACAGGACAACCTATATTTCATCCACAATATTCCAGACTTAATCCCTAATAGTATTGAGATATCCAACGGAATTTACTGGGGAGGAGATTTTGATTCTACTAAAGATCTCATCAATAATGGTAAAATCAAAAAAGAAAATATACGTTTCTTTCTGGGCTATACAGGCTGGGAAGAAGAGCAGCTGGAAAAAGAGATGAAAGCTAATTCATGGATTATCGCAAAGAATAGTTATGAAAACAAAATAATTGGCAAATCAACTCTCCATTTCTGGAAAGAGCAAATCATGGAACTTGGCGGCGAATACCTCATATGGTCCAACGCACCTGAAAACCCCTATTTAAACTAAACCCAAACTTTTATTAAGTGCTTCTGCCAAAACTTTGGAAATTTCAATTGAAAACTCTTTTTTTCTATATTTTGTTATTGGCTGTACACCTTTAATAACGTTCGTTATAAACAACTCATCCGCTTTTTGAAGATCAAATGGCGAAATAATTTCTTCTGCTGTTTCAATGCCTTCAATCTTTTTTGCCAATGACAGAATCTGTTTCCGCATAACCCCGTTCAAACATCCTTCCGAAACTGGCGGAGTAATTAATTTATTACCCATAAGCATAAAAATATTACCCTGTAATGCCTCGACAACATTTTTGCTGTCATTTAATAAAATACAATTATCCAATCCGTTTTCATTTGCATAAATACTTCCTGTCACGTTTATCAAACGGTTTGTTGTTTTAATTGAAGACAGTAATTGTCTGGCAACATAAAAGTCTTTATATAAATCAACTTCGTACTCCTTCTCATTTAGCAAATATCCCTTGTTTTCCAACGGAGCAGCCTTCATCAAAAATGAGATTGTATTATTTTGTGGCAGATAATACCCGCCATCATTTCTATACACTGTAATTCGGACTCTTGCCGAAGCTTCTAAATCATTTTTCTTAATCAGTACCTGTATTTGCTCTTCCAGATACTCCATCGTAAAATTCATTGGAATTTCCATCCGGATCACACGCATAGAAGACATTAGACGAAAGTAATGATCCTCCAGAAACAAGATTTTCCCATTCACTATTTTCACAGTTTCAAAAACCGCATCTCCATACAGAAAACCTCTATTTTGCACTAAAACATTTGCATCCTCAGATACAATTGTACCATTAAAATTTATCATACAGTTTTTTAAAAAAAAGTCACGCTAAAAAGCGTGACAAATATAAGTTATAATATACAATTTCACTACACTGAACCTATAACATGTTTCAGGTCTGAAATCTGGTTTTCCCACAATTGAGTTGCCTCTTCAAGTTCTTCTTTATGAGCAAAATCAACAACCATCAATGAGACATCCTTTGTCAATTCATCCTCCAAAATATTTAATTCAAAAAAATATTCGGTATCCTTATTATTCTCATCAACCCACCTGAACTTTACTTTCTCGCCTGATTTTTTGGAAGCCAGCCTAGCTTTTTCTTGGGAGTCATTCCAAATAAATGTAAAAAATTCACCGCGTGAATTCACATTATCTGCAAACCATTCAGATAAGCCTGAAGGAGTTGAAATATATTGATACAATAATTGTGGGGAGGAATTTATGGGGAACTCAATCTCGTAACGCACTTTTAAATTCATGAAATACAGTTTTTTTTGTTTGCGAAATATATAGATTATTACTGCAAAAAAAAAACCTTTTCAAAAAAAATTTTTTTTGTTCTTTTTTACTTGCAAACTCTAATTATTGTTTTATATTTGCACCCGCATTCAGGGATTGAAAATATCCTCAATACGGCGAGGTAGCTCAGTTGGTTAGAGCGCAGGATTCATAACCCTGAGGTCACGGGTTCAACTCCCGTCTTCGCTACAAGACCGGACAAATAAGATAACGACTTATTTGTTCGGTTTTTTTTATTTCGTAAGTCACTGTTCTTAAAAAGATAGTGTTTGCAACTGCATTAATTCTTTGGGTTTAAGTCCTTGCTTACAGCATACTCCCAGTGCATGGGTTCCCAAACATTATCATACGGGTAATATTGATATAATAAATGATATGTTCCGTTGCTGTAAAACATACCGTTAGGATCATTCATCCAGCCCTTTTTTGGGGTATAATGAAAATTAGGACTATATAGTTGTTCCTCTCTTTCAGAAGTAATCGAAGCGGCAGATCCCTGGCTCATAATCGAATTAGGAATACATCCAGTTATAGAAAGCAATAAGCTGCTGTAAAATAACAGTGTTAAATGTTTTGTTGATCTCATTTATAGTTACTGATTTATGTTAATTTTTTTATTTAATCTATCCGAAATAATTTCCCTTTGTTTCTGGCTTAAAGAATATCTAAAACCATCCTAAGAAAGAACTAGAAATCTGAACAGTCATCAAACTTTGGCATCAGAATTGGGGGATCTTAACCAAAATTTATAATGAGCAGTAAGCTTTTTGGCCAGAAACAGAAATATTATTCAGGGAAATTCAACATTAGCAGAGTGTCAAATCAATTAACCCCCTGTTAAGTAGACCTACGTGATTAAATTGACATACTATTATTTTTTCACGATCTTAAATGTTTTTATCTCGCTAGGAGTCTGAACATTTAAAATGTAAATCCCAGATGCGCGATTTGTTAAATCGATACGATTTTCTCTAGTTTTGAGTATTATTTCACCTGCCAAAGTACTCAATGAAACAGTAATAATTTGATCTGTACTTACATTAAACACGCCATCGGATGGATTCGGATATACTATTAACTTAGTATCTGCCTCGTCCAAGTTATTTTCTTTTAAACTCAAATTCTTTCCAGTTATAGAGTTTTGAACAGGAATCCTGATATTGTCAACATTAAGATGTCCCCAGCCTCCTGTAGCATTGTCTACAATTTTAATATAACAATCAGTACCTATAAAATCTTTTGCATCTAGTGTCTTAGAAATGTAGGCTTCGCTGTCATTATTAGTACCGGTGGCTTTCATTAAAATACTGCCGTCAGAAGCCCGCACTAAAGCCAAATACAAAGTGTTTATATCAAATCCTCCACCCAGCAGGCAGGTAATCTTACCATCACCTCCAAGTCGGAAATTTTGTGTCTGGATACTCCCTGTCTGGCTGTCCTCCCCTTCCTTAAAGGACCACAAATGATAAGCTCCATGCTGATTAAACGGCCCGCCCCATGACCAATTTACAGCATTTGTAACATCAGCATTTGAAAAAGCACTGCCTGTAACTGTCCAGCCTGTTAAATCACCAGATTCGAAATCATAAGTCAAATAACTGTTTTGTACATTCTCTTTAACAGTGATTGCAATATCTGATTTAAATCCGCCGTCCACGGTTGTGGCGGTAATTAAAGCTGTGCCTGCAGCCAAAGCTCTTATAAGTCCATTTTGATCTACTGTAGCTGCCTGCTGATTAGAAGAACTCCAGATAACAGCTTTATTATTATTAGTGGCTGATGCAGGACTTACAACAGCAGTGATCTGCAGATTTGTTCCGATGATCATTTCTGCATTGTTTTGGCTGACAGTAATACCTGTAACAGGAACTGCTGTACTATTTTGAATTGGAATTTTAATATTATCAATGTTAAGATGCCCAAATCCTTCAGCTGAATTGTCAACCACTTTGATATAGCAGATTTCATTGATGTATTGGGATGCATCAAAGAAAGAAGAAGTGTAAGCCTCTGAATTATTACCAGTTTCTTTATACAAAACCTGACCATCAGACGCACGGACTAAAGCAATATACAATGTATTTAAATTTTGTCCGCCACCAATTAAAAAAGATATTTTACCGTCACCGCCTAATTTAAAATCCGCTGTTTTTATACTGCCTGTCTGAGCATCTCCTCCGCTTTTATAACTCCAGAGATGATATCTTCCCTGCTGATTAAAAGGTGTAGTACCCCAAAATAGGGTATCTTCACTAACATCTGCATTGAAAAATGCATCACCTGTAATGGTCCAATTTGATAAATTACCTGATTCGAAATCATATATCAAATAATTATTTTGTGGCGTGTTTTTAACAGTGACTGCTGCCTCTGCTTTAAATCCGCCATCAGCTGTCGTAACTGTAATTACAGAAGTCCCTACTGCCAAAGCTCTTATTAAACCATTTTGATCCACTGAAGCAGCCTGCTGATTAGAAGAACTCCAGATAACAGCTTTATTAGCTGCTGATGCGGGACTTACGACAGCGGTTATCTGCAGATTTGTTCCGATAATCATTTCCGCATTATTTTGGCTGACAGTAATACCTGTAACAGGAACTGCTGTACTATTTTGAATTGGAATTTTAATATTATCAATGTTAAGATGCCCAAATCCTTCAGCTGAATTGTCAACCACTTTTATATAACAGATTTCATTGATATATTGTGAGGCATCAAAGAAAGAAGAAGTGTAGGCTTCTGAATTTTTACCTGTTTCTTTATACAAAACCTGTCCATCTGAAGCACGAACCAAAGCAATGTACAAAGTATTTAAATTTTGTCCGCCGCCAATTAAAAAAGATATTTTACCATCACCGCCTAATTTAAAATCAGCAGTTTTTATACTACCTGTCTGGGTATCTCCCCCGCTTTTATAGCTCCAGAGATGATATCTTCCCTGCTGATTGAATGGAGTAGTACTCCAAAATAAAGTATCTTCACTAACATCAGCGTTTGAAAATGCATCACCTGTAATGATCCAATTTGATAAATCACCACTTTCAAAATCATAATTGAGATAATTTTGAGCTTGCGTAACTGTCAATTCCGTTTGAGCTGTAAAACCGCCTTGAATAGTTGTAACTTTTAATATGGCTGTACCAATAGATTGAGCAGTTGCTTTTCCGTTTGAATCAATTGTCGCAACGGCTGGATTTGAAGATGACCAAGTGACACTTTTATTTATTGCATTCTCCGGTGATATAGTTGCTGCTATTGTTCGCGTTTCTCCTAAAGCCAATGAAAAAGCTGCAGGACTAATAACAACACCTGTTACCGCTGTACTGGGAGGTAAAGGCATGACTGAATAATCTGGAACAGGAACACTAACTGCATCTAAATTTAAATGTCCCCATCCGCCAGTACTTTTATCAACTGCCTTCAAGTAACAATTTAAACCTTTGTATTGACCTGCATCAAATAAACCGGTCTTATACGTCTCCGAATTATCTCCGGTCGCTTTCATTAGTTCCGTTCCTGTAGAAGCATCAACAAGGGCTAAATATAAATTGTTTATGTCACTGCCGCCTGCAATCAAAAAATTAATTTTTCCGTCGCCTTCTAATTTAAATGTACCGGTTCTGATTTCTCCAATCTGGGCATCCGCCCCATCCAGAAATCCCCATAAATGAAAATTTCCCTGCTGCATAAATTTTCCTCCAGACCAATCGGTTTGGTTAGTCACATCAGCATTTGAGAACGCGTTTCCGCTCATTATAGACCAATTTGTTAAATTACCGCTTTCAAAATCATATAGTAATTCTCCTTTAACGGCCTTAAATAAAACACCCTGATTTGCGGTAACGGTTGTGCCTGTCACTTCAGTATCAGTGTTTACGAACTCCGAAACAGGAACAGTTACCGTGAAATTCGAAATATCCTGATCGTAATCCTGTGCAGTTCCTGATAAGGCAATTTTCACCCGTGTTGAATCAATACGGCTTACATTATATTGTAATCCAGAAGGCAGATTCTGTAAAGTCCAAGATCCTGCATTTAAGACTGTTTTCCATTTATTACTGGAGACCTTAAGCTCAATTTCCTTTCCTGCTTCAAAACCTTCTTTAAGTTCAATTGCAGATGACAGACTTAATGTTGTCATGGGCTCCTGCACTGCCTTAAAAATAACCGCTGTCCCACTAACTAATGACGGTGATTTATCTTCAGCAAATTCAGAAGCTGGTACAGATACTGTTAATGAACGATCTGTATCATAATCACTCGTGCTGTTGCCCTGAAGGACAATTTTAGCTTTAGTATCTGAAATTCTCACGATACTGCCGGCCTGTACTCCCCGAGGCAGATTCTCAAACTGCCAAATAGCTGCATTTAAATTAGTTTTAAATGTATTATTGCTGACAGACACAAAAATTTCTTTACTATTTTCAGCATGCTCAGCAATACTGCTTTCTGTGGATAAATTGACTTTTGTCTGTGCAATGCCAAAAGCTTTGTCTAGACTATAAACCTCAACATTGCTAAAAACTGAAGTTCCACCGACAGAACTCAACTGAATACCTTTACTGTCCGCTTTTGTTGGATATATTCTGCTGGAAAATGCAGCCGCGTCATTAATAAAAACATCAATAATGGAATGGTCGATAAAAATTTGAAATTTGACAGGTTTTCCAAATACTGCCTCATCATAATTTCCTTTTACAAGAGTGTTTTCCTCGTTATCTGCAGATAAACTCGAATGACTTTTATCCAAAACAATCTGCTTGGCATTAACATCATAATACAATTTTGTAATCTCCCCACCACTGGCCGAAACCGCAAAATTTATCCCATATTGCGTGGCTGATGAAGAGGGATTTACAGTGGCAACAATTTCAATCCCGCTGCCGTCAGCACTCAATAACTGTGTTCCATTAACGGATAAATCAGTAAAAGACTTTTTGCTTCCTGCTAATCGTAAGCTTTGTAATTCAGGTGCAGGAGACTGCCCTAAAGTCTTAGTGTCAGGCATTAGAGAATAAACTCTTGGCAGACTATAAGTATGACACCAGCCTGCATTTAGCTGAGCCTGAGAGGATCTTCTTTCATCGACCATGCCTATTCCTACAAGCTGGCCATTTGCTTTGCGGGTTACCGTTGGAGATAGGTGTCCGTGTATAATATCTAAATTTTTAGGCTGATTAAAATCCGGAGTAAATTTATCATTGTTCCAAGTACCTATCCAATATACGGCTCTGGTATATTTTGAAGGGCCATATTTAGAAACGCTTCCGCCAATTGGGTTAGTAATTAATTCAAGTTGCTAGTTAGAAAATATAAAAAGTAAGCATCAAAAGTGAGAAATTTGGTTTACGACAACTAAA
>NZ_JBDLZZ010000009.1:0-167049 GCF_040049115.1 Flavobacterium aestuarii | reverse complement strand
AGTGTTTAGTTGTCGTAAACCAAATTTCTCACTTTTGATGCTTACTTTTTATATTTTCTAACTAGCAACTTGAATTAATTAGTTGGCAGCTTTTTTAGTTCTATGATACGCACCGGCTGAGGCTCAATTTTTGACAATCCTTCCCCATCGGTCTGACTTACATTTTGAGAAAATATATGCAGCTGCTTTTTATCTTTCCATAATTGTTTATCCAGATTAGGTTCCCATTGACCAACGGAATAGTCAGTAACATCAGCCAGTTTCCACTGGTTTTGAGTTAAATTGGCAAAGCCTATTGTAATTTTATTCGCCCTTTCTTCATCTCTAAAAAGCAGATAAAGCATTGATTTATTGACCAGAATTTCTGGCCGAGACATGGGAATACTTTTCGTTCCTCCTCCACCCAGAATAAAAGGCTTAGTATGAAAATCTGTGCCGATTGTGTTCCATTTTCCCTTTTCCAGATACACTATTTTATATTGCGGCACTCCATTATTATCCCAATAAGCTGCAATATACGGATTTCCTTGTTCATTGACAGTCATTGACGTTTGATTAATGAGACTGCTGTTTTGAGGCACTTCCCAGGCAATTTCAGCAGTAGATTTCGTTATTGGCAGACTGTAATTTTCACCTGTTGATTTTTGCCAGGTTTTGCCACCATCTGCAGAAAAAGCATAACATATATCATGATTGGTAGAAACATCCCAGCTTTCTCGCCAAACCCATGACAAATAAATCCCTCGTTTATCTACATAAATCTGCCAGTATGCACTTCGCTGGTTTTCGCCATCAATTAAATTATTTTGCAGCGAAGTCCATTTTTGAGTCTTCACATCATACGATTTCATAATCATATTCCCTCGTCCCGAAGCTCCAGACCGATAACAGAACAATAACTCTCCCGAAGGCAGATTATGGAATTCTGGATAAGTCACTTTCGTTTCGTCATTGCCAGTCATCGATTGTTCCTCTCCTAACTCTAAACTAAACGGTTTTCTGCTTTTGGCATAACGCAAACGGGTATCATGCTGATCCCAACTAACGTGAAGAAAGCCTTTTACATCAATTGCAATACTGATACTATTATGAGCATCTTTTACATTACCGCTGTAAGGAGTAATGACCTTTTGCCATTGGTGTGAATTTAATTTCCGCTTTGCCAAAACCATATAGCCATCAGGATTGTAATAAGCAGCAAACTGATAATTCTTAAATGCTGTTAAAGCACTATTCCTAAAAATAACTGTGTTGACCGAATTATTGCTCCACCCCAAACCAATTTCACTTTCACTAGCTGTTAGCTGTGCGGCACAATGAATCGAAAATAAGAACAGTACGCCAATACAGCTTTGAGTTATTAGTCTTCTATTAATCTTTTTTATAAAATAATTAAACATTTTTTTACCGCTTATAATAGTAAATTCACATTGTAATTATACCACTTAAAAATCATAAACCAGCATCAACCCAACCAGTATTTTAATAGTATATAAAAATAATTTTTCTGATGAATTTCTATCAAAGAAAATGGCAATTGATGAGTTATTTTATTACTTTAGAAATATAATCAAGAAAAAAATGATGACTAGAATTAACAAAAAAAAACTTTTTGGATTAGTACTTTTTTTCACAATAAGTATTAATTGTTTTTCTCAGGAAAGTGCATCATTCGCACTATGGAAACAAATTCCGGGCGTAATTAAAAATGATAATTATAAAGAAGAGCTTCGACTGGATGCTCAAGGAAATCGGACAGGAATACGAAAAGTTACAGAACCTGTTCTGATACCTTTTTTAGCAGCAAACCATTCGTCCAGAAATGCCTCGGTTATCATTTGCCCTGGCGGGGGATATTGGGGTTTATCGATTGATAAAGAAGGAATCAATGTAGCAAAATGGTTTAATTCTATAGGGATTTCAGCTTTTGTGCTTAAGTACCGTTTGCCATCAGATGATATTATGACACATAAGACAATCGGTCCTCTTCAAGATGCTCAGGAAGCAATACGCACCTTGCGCCGAAATGCTGTAAAATGGAATTTAGACAGTACTAAAATTGGAATCATGGGATTCTCGGCTGGCGGTCATCTGGCTTCGACCGTATCGACCCATTATTTGGATAAAGTATACGATAGCAAGGACGATGTTAGCGCACGTCCAGATTTTTCGTTGCTTATCTATCCCGTAATTTCGATGGAATATGGGATTACGCACAATGGTTCGAAAGAGAATCTTTTAGGCAAAAATGTTTCTGCTGATTTAATTTCTAATTATTCGAATGAAAAACAAGTGAACGAAAACACGCCACCCGCATTTTTGGTTCATGCAACCGATGATCAAGCAGTTCCTGTAGAAAACAGCATCAATTATTATTTAGCTTTGAAAAAAAATAAAGTTGCTGCAGAGATGCATTTGTATCAAAATGGTGGTCACGGTTTTGGATTAGGTACTCAGGGTACCAATACAGATTGGCCAACAGCCTGCAAAAGCTGGCTAGTCGCTAATAAAATAATTGACAGCCAAAAAAATGACTAAGTAATGATTACTCTTTATTTTTACTATCCATTACAATTGTAACCGGGCCGTCATTGAGTAATGCCACTTTCATATCGGCTCCAAAAATTCCGGTTTCAACTTTCTTGCCCAATTCCTTTTCCATTTGATGAACAAAATTTTCATACATCGGAATGGCAATTTCGGGTTTGGAAGCTTTTAAATAAGAAGGACGGTTTCCCTTTTTGGTTGATGCATGAAGTGTAAATTGTGAAACTACGATTATATCTCCGTCAATGTCTTTTACCGAAAGATTCATCACATCGTTCTCATCACCAAAAATGCGGAGATTCGTTATTTTTTGGCAGAGCCAATTGGTATCTTCCTGTGTATCGGCATCTTCAATTCCTACCAGAACGAGCAGTCCTTTTTGAATATCGGCAACAATTTTAGAATCGATAGTTACGGAGGCTGAGGAAACTCTTTGAATTATAGACTTCATTATTCTTCTGAAATAAATTTCAACATTGATATTGCCATTGATTTTTGATATTGCTATTCTCTCGTTTTATCACTTGCTTTACGGTCTTCATCATAATTATCAGTACGGTAATGCTCATCATCGCCTTCAAGAATTTTAAGGTAGCTATTGTAGCGCGACCACGCAATTTCATCATTATCCAGTGCGGCTTTTATGGCACAGTGCGGTTCTTCTTTATGCAGGCAGTTATTGAACTTACATTGGTCTTTCAGTCTAAAAAACTCTGGAAAATAACCGCTGATTTCTTCTTTTTCCATATCGACAATTCCAAAACCTTTGATTCCTGGTGTGTCAATTATTCGGGCGTTAAAACTCAAATCGTACATTTCTGCAAATGTTGTCGTATGCTGTCCCTGCTTGCTTTGTTCTGAAATAGTTTTGGTTTTCAGCTGTAATGAAGGTTCCAAAGCATTGACCAAGGTAGATTTCCCTACACCGGAATGTCCCGAAAACATCGTCACCTGATCGATCATCAGCTGCTTTAATTCTTCCACACCTTTATTTTCGGTAGCTGAAACTCTTAAGCACTGGTATCCGATTTCCTGATAAATATACTGCAGATACAGCTGTTCATCCAGCATCGCATCATCAAAAGTGTCTATTTTATTAAAAACCAAAATCGTTTCTATACCGTAAGCTTCGGCAGTAACCAGAAAGCGGTCAATAAAACTGGTGGTTGTGGGAGGATTATTTATCGTAATCAAAAGAAAAACACGGTCGATATTGGACGCAATGATATGCATTTGATGTGAGAGATTCACTGATTTTCGAACGATATAATTCTTTCTATCGTGAATCTTGTGAATAGTTCCCGTAACACTATCCGAAGTTTCTTCAAGCTCATAATCGACAATATCGCCTACAGCAATCGGATTGGTACTTTTAATTCCCTTGATTCGGAATTTACCTTTCATACGGCATTCGATGAAATCTCCCTGTTCGGATTTTACGGTATACCAGCTTCCTGTAGATTTATAAACAGTTCCTGTCATAGAGGATTTTGATTGAAGATTAACGATTTTATATTTATGATTTAAAACCTAAGATTTTGCAAAGATAAAATGATTTTTGATTGAAGATTAACGAATTCTGATTTATGATTGAAAATCTAAGCCTTTTGATTGAAGATTTTCGAAATAAACAAAAAATCCCAAAACCTAAGCTTTGGGATTTAATAAAATCTAATTTTTTCAACTCACAAAATCTGAGATCAAAAATCGTTAATCTTCAATCTGAAATCATTACGAATTCAAGATTCTTTCCTGGTGTTCGATACTTTCCTGGTGAATAGACTTGAATAATTTAGTGATAAATTCTTCTGTTAATCCTTTTTTGGCACCTTCAGCAATCATTTTTGCCTGAATTTCATTCCAGCGGTTGTTTTGAAGAATCGCTACATTATTGTCTTTTTTCACTTGACCAATTTCATCAGCAACTTTCATACGTTTTCCTAACAACTCCAATAAGTTGGCATCCAAAACGTCAATATTTGTTCTTAATTTTGTCATTTTTTGTTCAAAGTCATTGTCTCCGCTCACTTTTCTTACTTTCAAATCTTTGAAGATTTGTTTCAAAGCATCTGGAGTAACCTGCTGTGCAGCATCAGACCAGGCATTGTCCGGGTCATTATGAGTTTCGATAATCATACCATCATAATTTAAATCCAAAGCTTCCTGAGTCACTTCAAGAATCATATTACGGTTTCCTGTAATGTGAGATGGATCGATGATTAATGGCAGATCAGGGAATTTATTCTGCAATTCGATAGCAATCTGCCATTCTGGAATGTTTCTGTATTTTGTTTTTTCGTAAGTAGAGAAACCTCTGTGGATAACTCCTAATTTTTTGATTCCGGCAGCATACAAACGCTCAACTCCTCCTAACCATAAAGCCATATCAGGGTTTACAGGGTTTTTGATCAAAACGATTTTATCAGTTCCTGCCAATGTATCAGCAATCTCCTGAACCGCAAATGGATTTGCAGTTGTGCGGGCACCAACCCATAAAACATCGATATCATTTTCCAAAGCTAATTTACAGTGAGCAGCAGTAGCAACCTCAGTTCCCATAAGCAGACCTGTTTCAGCTTTAGCTTTTTTCAACCATTTTAATCCAATTTCTCCAACACCTTCAAATCCTCCTGGACGAGTTCTTGGTTTCCAGATACCCGCTCTAAAAACGCTAACGTCTGAGTCTTTCAATTCATGAGCAATTTTCAATACCTGCTCTTCAGTTTCAGCACTACAAGGTCCTGCAATTACGAATGGGTGAGACAATTTGAATTCGTTCAGCCAATCTCTCATTTCTTTCTTGTTTTCCATCTTTTCTTAATTTTTCCCTTCCCAATTCTTTCGCTTTAGCGAAGATGAAGCCATGGATGGGTGATTGTTATTTAATTACTTACTACTTTTATTCTTAATTTTTCTTTATTCTATTTTTACTGCAAACTGTTTACTGCCTACTTTTTTGCATTCATTCCGTTTAATATTTCTTTTATTTTATTGACACTCTGCATTTCATTATAAATCGCTTCGTAATCATCATTTACCAAAAGCTCCTTAAAGTTAGACAAATTTGCGATATATTCCTCTAACGTCTTGACTACCTGCTTTTTATTCTGTTTAAAAATCGGGGTCCACATCGCGGGTGAACTTTTGGCCAGACGAACGGTGCTTTCAAATCCGGAACCTGCCATATCAAAAATATCCTGTTCGTCCTTTTCTTTATTAATCACCGTTTTCCCGAGCATAAATGAACTGATATGTGATAAATGCGACACGTAAGCAATGTGTTTATCATGTGATTTCGGATCCATATAACGGATTCTCATTCCCATTTCCTTAAACAGCTCCAATGCTTTTTCCTGCAGTTTAAAAGTCGTTTTCTCCACTTCACAGATGATATTCGTTTTCCCTTTAAACAAACCTTTTATCGCTGCGGAAGGTCCTGAAAATTCAGTTCCCGCAATTGGATGTGCTGCAACAAAATTCCTTCTTTTCGGATGATTCGCCAATGCTTCGCAAATCGGTACTTTGGTAGAACCAACATCAAAAACGATAGTCTGCTCTCCTGCAGCATCCAGCACTTTTGGCAAAACCGTCATCGCCACATCAACAGGTACCGAAACAATAACAAAATCAGCAGTTTTTAAATCCTCAAAACTCGATTCTTTATCAATCACTCCCAAAGCAATTGCTTCCTGAACGTGCTTCTCGTTTGTATCAATACCGTGAATAACCGCTTCAGGATACAATTCTTTGATGTCCAGCACCATTGAACCTCCAATCAATCCTATTCCTATTACGTGTACGTTCATAATTATTCAATATCAATGTCAATTGCAAAAAACAATGACAATTATAATCTAAAATCTATCTATTGCTTCCTGTATTTTTTCATCTTTCACACAAAGCGCAAATCGGATATATCCTTCTCCATTGCTTCCGAAAATAGTTCCAGGTGTGATAAAAATTGATTTTTCGTATAATATCTTATCGATAAAATCCTCAGCCGAATCAATTCCTGCCGGCAATTTTGCCCAGACAAAAAGACCAACGCCTTCTTTATAGACTTCACAGCCTAACTTTTCAGCCAGCTGTTCTGTCAGAACTCTTCGTCTGCGATAGATTTTATTCATATCTTCAAACCAGGATTTATCACTATTCAATGCTGCAACAGCTCCTTTTTGGATTCCGTAGAACATACCGCTGTCCATGTTGCTTTTTACTTTAAGAACAGCATCTATAAGACTTGCGCTTCCTAAAACCATTCCAACTCTCCATCCTGCCATGTTGAAGGTTTTGCTCAAAGAATTCAGCTCTAATGCAACATCTTTCGCTCCTTCCACCTGCAGTAAACTCATTGGTTTATCATTCAAAACAAAACTGTACGGATTGTCATTGATTAATAATATATTGTGCTTTTTGGCAAATGCAATTAATTTTGCAAACAATTCCAAACTGCCTCTTGCACCAGTAGGCATGTGAGGATAACCCAGCCACATGATTTTCACTTTTGATAAATCCAGTTTTTCCAAAGCATCAAAATCGGGTTCCCAGTTATTCGCTTCTTTCAAATCATAATAAACCGGAACCGCACCAACCAAATTGGTTACCGATGTATACGTAGGATAACCCGGATTTGGAATTAAAACTTCATCTCCTTCGTTCAGGAAAGCCATAGAAATATGCATAATTCCTTCTTTGGAACCAATCAATGGCAAAATTTCAACCGCAGGATCCAGCGCAACTCCATAATTGTTCTGATAAAAATCAGCCATTCCTTTTCTAAGTTCCGGCAGTCCCTGATAACTTTGATACTGATGCGCATTTTCGTCCTGCATTGCATTTACAACAGCATCAATAACCGCCTGTGATGGCTTTAAATCCGGACTTCCAATTCCCATATTGATAATTGGCTTTCCTTCTGAAGCTAATTGTCTCACTTCTCTCAATTTTGATGAGAAGTAATATTCTTCAACTACATTTAAACGTTTTGCTAGTGTAATCATTTTTTATCTGCTTTTGGCTTTAAGCTGTAGGCTTTAAGCTTTACTCTTTTTTAACTTTAACTTTTAAACTTTCGACTTAATTACGGTTTGGTGTTTTTATATTCTCCCAATACTTTAAAATACTCCGCCATAATTTCTAATAACGATTTGGCTTTGGCAAAATCTTCGTATTTATCAAAAGTTACATCTACGAAAAATGAATATTTCCAAGGCGTTTCAATTTTTGGCAATGACTGGATTTTGGTCAGGTTCAATTTGCAGTCACTCATTACATTCAAGACTGCTGCCAGACTGCCGCGCTTATGATCCAATTCGAACTTTATAGAAGCCCTGCTGATTTCATTTTCGGGTGCATATTCTTTCTCTTTTTTGAGAATCACAAAACGGGTCATATTATTATTTATCGTTTGAATTTCGGGAGCCAGAATTTCCAGATCATACATTTCAGAAGCTGTTCTGCTGGCGATTGCAGCAATTCCTGTTAATTGTTTTTCGTGTATTCTTCTAGCGGTTTCGGCAGTGTCTTTGTCTTCGACTAGTTTTATGTTTGGATATTTTTTTAAGAATTCCATACATTGCAATAAAGCCATTGGGTGTGAATGCACCTCCTGAATATCCTCTATTTTCTGGTTTTTCAGCGCCATTAAATTTTGATGAATATCCAAATAATGTTCGCCAATAATGTGAAGATTGTTTTTGTCAATCAATGCGTAGTTTGGAATTATCGGTCCAGCAATAGAATTCTCAATAGCCATTACCGCCTGATCTGATTTTCCAGAGAGTAAACTAGCCACCAATTCCTCAAAAGACATACATTCATCTACTTCGATATTTTGATAAAAATAGTCTTGAGCTACTTGATGGTGGAAAGATCCTGTAATTCCCTGTATTGCAATTTTCGTTCTCATTGGGTCAAAAAAAAATCCTGATTTTCATCAGGATTGTATATTATTTTTATTTGTTTCTTATTATTCAAATAACCATAGCACAATCCCTTACTTCCTAAAGAAGAAATAAAAAGAGTTGCTAAAATAAAAACGGTTATTAGACATTGTATTATTTGTTGTTCAATTATTTGATGCAAATGTATAACTTATTTTGGCTCGCCCAAAATAAAAATTATATTTTACATAACAAAAAAAGATTTCTTTGTTAAACTGCTTTTAAAATTATTATTTGATAAAAAAAAAGCTTTATAAGCAAATAAAATTATTGATTTTGAAACAAAAAAAACCTCCTGAAATCATGAATTATTCCAAGAACAGCTTTTTTTTGAGATTTTATCTATTAAAATTTAATAAAAACCAATTCTCACTATTACTGAATATCGTTATAACTTCGTAAAGAATAGAAATAAGTTACCGAAATAACGAGTTTCCTTGAAAAATAAAAAGCATCTGCAAAAAACAATTTTACTGCTGTCAATTAAAACATAAATTTTCCTGATTAATGGAGAACTATCTATTTTCTAATTACTTTTGCAGTAAATAAAATGGTATGTCAATAGAAGTAAAAAACATTTCGAAAAGTTACGGTGCTCAAAAAGCATTGGACAATATTTCTTTTTCTGTAAAAAAAGGAGAAATTGTTGGTTTCCTAGGGCCAAATGGAGCCGGTAAATCGACTTTGATGAAAATTTTGACGACTTATCTTCAGGCCGATTCCGGTGTTGCGTTTGTAAATGGTTTTGATGTAAACACTCGGGAAAAATCGGTACAGCTTTCCATTGGCTATCTGCCGGAACATAATCCGCTTTATCTGGATTTGTATGTGAGAGAATATCTGGCTTTTAATGCCGATGTATATAAGGTAGAAAAATCAAGAATTGAAGAAGTAATTCAGCTCACAGGTTTACAAAACGAAAGCCATAAAAAGATAGGACAATTGTCCAAAGGCTACCGTCAGCGTGTGGGACTGGCCAATGCCTTACTGCATAATCCCGATGTTTTGATTCTGGACGAACCTACTACGGGACTGGATCCAAATCAATTGGCCGAAATCAGAAACGTAATTAAAAACGTTGGCAAAGACAAAACCGTTTTCCTTTCGACACATATTATGCAGGAAGTGGAAGCGATCTGCGACCGCGTAATTATTATTGACAAAGGACAAATTGCTGCCGATAAAAAACTGGAAAATTTAATCTCTGCCGATAAAGAACAAGTAATCGAAGTTGAATTTGACAAGAAAGCAGAAGAAGATCTTATTGCGCAGATTCCGCATTTAAAATCTTTCAAAAACACTCAGGGATTTTCTTGGGAACTGACTTTTGTTTCCGACAAAGATATGCGTCCGACTGTCTTTGATTTTGCATACGACAATGGATTGAAGACTTTACAGCTCAACCAGAAGAACAAGAATCTGGAAGCAGTGTTTAGGGAAATCACTAAATAGTAAGCAGTTGGCAGATTTTAGTTTACAGATAAAAGAAGCTCGTTTAATAAATTTAAACGAGCTTTCTTTTTTATGACTATCCGTAACTCATACCAAGAAGTCTAAATATTGAAAATATGCTTTGCGCCTCAGCGCCTTTGCGAGCCTAATTTCACGCAAAGGCGCAGAGACGCAAAGATCAGATAGGATAAATTCAACAGCTAATTTTCTCTGAAATGGTATTAATCACAGATAGACATATCCTTTTTTTATTTCACCAATGAACTAATATAAATTGTATACAATAATGACAATACTATTGCCGAAAGACGAATAGTATTTTTTGCAAAAAGACTGTCAAAATTTAATGACGGCAGATTGGATTTTGTTTGCAGGAAAAAGACAATAAGTTTTTTATAATCCAATAAAATCAGAAATAAAACGCCAATCGTTAATACTACAGACTGCAGTAAAGCGCCTGCATTCATCTGATAAAAAATATTAATCAGAGTCAGATTCGAGAGCAGCGCAAACAAAATTACAGAGCCCATCAGCAATGTTCTTCGGAACAATAACAGATAACCACCAGCTATCTGAATTACCGCAATTATAATTCCAAAAGCGTGTGAGTGTCCAAAATAAAACCAAGTAAGCCATTCTCCAGACTGCTGATTCATTGGTAACCGTGCAATTTCTGCCGGAACTATAAATTGAAGTCCGTAAAACTTTTTCCAGCCAAAACTGGCGATATTAAAAGCTATAGCATAGCGAATGCCACTGTATAAAAAACCGTATACTTTTTCACTATTGATTTTTTCTTTTTTCTCCAGATAATGCCAGATAACTGGAAATATAACAGCACTCAATAAAGTAATGGCGACTAAAGGAAAAATAAGTGCCGGCGGCAAAAAAGGAATATTTCCGCCGTTACCAAGCATTAGTAATAAAGCAGAAAACACTGCACCGAAGATTAACGAAGTGCCGATTTTTTTTGCAATTGAATTTAAAATAACCGAAGGTGACTGTTCTAACATCGTGATTTTTATTTGAATTAATAGACCGCAAATTTGGCTCTTAATCAAGTATTGAATGTTCCGATGTACCCGTTCGAACGTATTTAAATTTCGTTTTTTTCTAAAATAGTGTTCTTTTTCACAAAATCGGTTGGGGAAAAACCAGTGTATTTTTTAAAAGTGGTATTGAAAGTAGTTTTGGAATTAAATCCAGATTCATACGCGATTCCCAGAATATTTAACTGATTGTATTTTCCAGACAGCAACAGTATTTTTGCTTCTTCGACCCGGAACTTATTTATGAAATTATAAAAATTATCACCATACAGTTCGTTGATTACAAACGAAGTTTCATTACAGCTGGCATTCATGCTTTTGGCTAATTTGGGCAGACTTAAATCATTTTCCAAATACAGTTTTTTCACATTCATAAGTTCCTGCAGTTTTTTATTTAGTTCATGTAATCGGTTTTCTGAAACTCGTTTCGGGTTTTCTTTTTTGTCAATTTTAATATCGGACAATTCAGTTAATTCACTTTTATTAAAATCGAAAACTTCTTTTTGCTGCAAAGAAAAGTACCCGAGGAAAAAGATACTCAGCAGATATATGAAAGGGGTAAACTCAATTAAACTGTCTAAATTGAAAAAAATAAGATTGATCCAGGCTACTACAATTAAAATCAGAACCAATAAAAAATTCTTCAGCCAGGACAAGTCAATCTTGTCGGTTGCTGATGAAAACTGATGTATGTTTTTCAGATGATGCTGCAGTTTTCTAAAAGACAGATACCAGTAAATTACAGCCTGCAACGGTAATGCCGTCCGCAGAATAAAAAACACAACCCTGCCTGCTTCATAACTGAATTCAATATTTTTTCCAGTAATAAAAAAAGGAAATCTGAAAACCAGAAAAATCATAAAAGGCAGAAAATGCCATAAAATTTTCCTGTCAAATTTTTTCTCAAGTGAAGTAAAATATAAAATACTGATGTAAAGCAAAGGAGCTGTCAGAAACCTCATCAGCCCAATCAAATCAAATATTTTAGGATGCTTTAAGTGGAAATTTTGATAAAACAGCGGAATTTCAAGCATTGCCAATCCGAGCGTAATGATAAACAATCCCAGATATTTATTTGCTTCAGCATTAATTTTCCGCGGATGAGCAATAAGCAAAAATCCCAGCAGAAAAGCTGCGCCAGATGTAATACCCATTATGTTTGGAAAATTCATCATATCAAAATTCTGTTTTTCTTAGGGTTAATTTAAAAAAGCTGCAAAAGCCTTTGTATCAAAGTAAAAAGGTCTTATTGCTGTAATTTTTCCAGCTTTTAATTCGAAATGCTCCGAAATGGGCATGCTTATTATTTTCCCTGTTTTTTTGGATGTACATTTGATAGTAAAACGAATAATAACTTCTTCCTTCGAATTATCAGTAAAATAATCTGGTTCTTTTTCGATGACCAGATCATAATAGGATGCAGCTTTTGTAAACATTTTAATCCATTCCCCAAAACCAACATAAGTTCCGCCATAAGCTAAACCTTCAGCCTGATTGTAAACAGCTTTGTCTGCAATAAGCGATGCCATTGTTTTGAAATCCCTGGTTTTAAATAAGCATTCATAATATTTGGCTACTACTGCTATATTCTCTTTTTCAAGATTATTTAATACATCAGGATTTGTTTGAGCAGATGCCAAATTGAACAAAAAAAACAGTAATACAAAACTCCAAACTTTTTTCATCTTCTTTTAAAATCAAAATTCACATTACATTTTATTGTATTCCTAACTCCAAAATTGTCTCTTGCAGGGACTCAATTGCAATCTTAACATCATTTTCATTCGTTCGCCAATTGACAAACGAAGCGCGGATTCCTTTTCTATTCAGATAAACAGTAGGCGTCATAAACACTTTGCCTTTATCATTAAGGTGTGTCAAAAATAAATTTACTTTTTCCTGATTGTGGTCCCCAGCCAAAGAAAAACAAACGTTATTCAGACGGGTTGGTGCCAATAATTCGAAGTTTTCACTTTGTGCCACAAAAGCATCAAACTGCTGTGCCATCTCGATGCTGTTTTCTACTATATCCTGAAATCCCTGTTTTCCATACGCCAAAAGCGAAAACCAAACCGGCAGCGCTTTCAAGCGTCGTGAATTCTCAGGTAAAAAATTCAGGTAGCTGAAATTTTCCAATGGATCTCCCAAATATGGTGCATTTGAGTTTTGGAATGTTTCTACCTGATAATTTTTATGCTGTTCTTTTGTCATATAAAAAGCACTTTCATAAGGGACATTCAGCCATTTGTGGCAATCTATCGTGATGCTGTCTGCATTTTCCCAGCCGTTTACTAAATACTTGTACTTTGGAGAACAGGCTGCAAAACCGCCGAAAGCAGCATCAATATGCCACCAGAAATTGTATTTCTCTTTGAGCTTTGAAATAGCTGTAAAATCATCAAAATCGGCTGTATTTACTGTTGCTGCACTTGATATCAGGATAAAAGGCTGACCATTTAAGTTCTTTATATTCTGTTCTAAATCCAGAATATCAATAGCTTCCCGATTACCTTCGATTGTTTTTATTTTGGTGAAATTCTGGCTTCCGATTCCCAGCATGGCTAAACATTTTACCGAAGACGAATGCGGTGTAGCCGTTAGAATATTTAACGGAGCTGTGATCCCTTCTTTTGCAAAATCCTGACCTAATTGTTTTCCGAACCATTGTCTCGCTACCGCCAAAGAAGTGAAATTTGACATCGTAGCACCAGTTACAAATCCGCCCAGAAATGATTTTGGCAGATCCAATAACTGCAGTAAAAAATTAATAGTTTCAATTTCTACCAAAGCTGAAACACCTCCCTGAGCTTTTGTCGCCTGAGCATTTGGATCGTAAATAGTCGTTAACCAATCACCCGCAATCGAAGCTGGAGTTGCGCCTCCAGTAACAAAACCCCAATACCGAGGTCCTGCCTGCGAAACCATCAAAGGAGCTAAACGCTGTTTGAATACTTCCAGCGCAGCCAATGACCCAATTCCGGAATCATTTAATCTGCCTGTCGTATCGATAGTATTTTGGGTGGAAGCTGGAACAGTATCAATAGAATTCAAAAAATCAATTCCATGCAGTTTTATCTGTTCAAGGATATTCTCAATATCTTGTAAATCTTGCTGTAAAATCGGATTCATTTTAATTTTTAGTTGTAAAATTCAATCTGCTAATATAGCAAAATACACTACTAAACTTACAAAATATTTTTATCAATAGTTTACTCCACCTTAAAATCACCTTCCAAGCCATTTTCAGCGTGAGAAGCAATCCATACTTTAAAATCACCCGGCTCTGCTTTCAACTCCATTTTATCATTGTAAAAAGCTAATTCTGATACCGGAATTGAGAATTGCACTGTTTTCGATTCCTGAGGTTTTAATTCGATCTGCTGAAAATCTTTAAGTTCTCTAATCGGTCTGACAATGCTTCCGGTAATATCGCGAACATAGAGCTGTACCGTTTCTGTTCCTGTGCGATTTCCTGTATTGGTAATAACTGCCGAAACAGTTAATTTCTCATCACTCTTAAGTGTCTTTTTTTCAATTTTTAAATTATCATAAGAAAAAGCAGTATAGCTTAACCCAAATCCAAATGGAAACTGAGGCTCATAACCCGCATCAAGATAATGAGAATTATTTCCTAACGAACTTTGCCAAGCCTCAATAGGAATATCCTGAATGGCTACAAAAGTTTTTGGATCTGCCGGTCTTCCTGTATTAGGATGGTTGTAATAAATTGGAATCTGTCCTACTTCTTTTGGCCAGGTTACAGGCAGTTTTCCTGAAGGATTTACTGTTCCCAGCAGTATGTCAGAAATTGCCAGCCCAGCCATAGTTCCTGGATGCCAAGCCATAATCAAGGCATTTACTTTTGGCAAAACAGCTCCCAAAGTTATTGGCCGTCCAGACATCAATACTAACACAATCGGCTTTCCTGTTTTTTGCAGTTCGGCTATTAATTTTTCCTGCAAACCAGGCAGATTAATATTGGCTCTTGAATGTGCTTCGCCCGAAAGAATGGCTTCTTCTCCTGCAAAGAATAAAACTACGTCTGATTTTTCGGCTTCTTTTATTGCAGCTGCAAACCCTTCTTCTGATAATGATCTGCTGTGCGAAAGTCCGGCAGCATAATACACATTATTTTCACCAAAACTATTCTGCAGTGCTTTCAAAGGTGTTTGTGAATCTTCTTTCTTTCCGTCAAAAATCCAAGTCCCCAATTGTTCTCGTGATGCATCTGCCAAAGGTCCAATTACAGCTATCTTTTGATTAGATTTTAATGGCAACATCTGATTTTCATTTTTTAATAAAACACAGCTTTTACCGGCTGCTGTTCTGGAAGTCTGCAGGGCATCAGCATTTAATAAAGAAAATTTTTCACGGTCTTTAAAGTATGGATTTTCAAAAACTCCGGCTCTAAATTTTATCCGAAGAATATTGCGGACCATATCGTCTAACTGCTTTTCAGAAATTTTCTTTTCTGCAATCAGAGTTTTTAAATGGTTAGCGTATGACAAACTGGTCATTTCCATATCAAGCCCAGCCGAAGCCGATTTAAATGCTGCATCTTTTTCATCGGCTGCAAAGCCATGCGGAATCATTTCTGTAACAGAATTCCAGTCGCTAACTACAAATCCGTCGTATTTCCATTCCTCTCTCAGGATTTTTTTCAGCAAAAAAGTATTTCCAGAAGCGGGAACACCATTAAGATCATTAAAGGAACTCATAAAAGTAGCAGCACCTGCTTTTGCCGCTGCTTCAAAAGGTTTTAAATAAATATTTCGAAGCAATGATTCGGACATACTCACTGTGTTATAATCTCTACCACCTTCGGCAGCACCATAAGCGGCAAAGTGTTTTACACAGGCTAAAATCTGACCAGGAACAGAAGGATCGCTGCCTTGAAATCCTTTTACATAAGCGACTCCCAATCTTGACGCCAATAAAGGATCTTCACCTGGTGATTCGGCAATTCTGCCCCAACGGGCATCTCTGGCAATATCTACCATTGGAGCGAAAGTCCAGTTTATACATCTTGAATAGGATTCATTTGCAGCAATTTTGGATGTTTTTTCAACTAATTCCATGTCCCAGGAAGCTGCTAATCCTAACGGTATCGGGAAAATTGTTTTATATCCGTGAATGACATCTCTTCCAAACAATAACGGAATATGATTCGGGCTTTCCTCAACAGCAATTTTCTGTAATTCAAGCACAAGATTAGGCTCAGTAAGATTTAAAACAGAACCAACTAAACCTTTTCTAACTTCATTTTTCAATTCCTCAGACAATCCTTTGCTTCGGCTTGAGGTTCCTTTCAGGCAAGCTTGACCAATTTTTTGATCAATGCTCATACCTTTTATGATTTTATCTATTTTTTTCTCAATTAATTTATTTGGTTCTTGACTATACGAATTCGAAAATATCCAAAAAGAAACCAATGAATATAAAATTTGTTTTGCAGTTAATGTTTTCAATAGAAGCTTTTTTTAATTTAAATATAAATTTCACGGCAAAAAAAGAAGCCATTAAACTGGCTTCTTAAAAACATTTCATGATTTGAGTTAAAAACCACGATAATTTGTAAATATAAATACTTTTTAACTAAATATTTTTTGTGAATTTGTTATATTTTTAAATACAAGAGATTCCTTATAAGATAAATTTTGACAGTTTAATTCCTTTTGAAAACAAATTAATTGGAAAAACAAATGCTTTTGAATTCATATTAAAATCAGCTTTTTGGCAAAGGAGCACCAACGGCAACATCACAGCGATGTCCTGCTTGACCATGTGGCGGATTCATTCCTTCGGGGGTTTCAGTATTTGCAGAATTCGTTGATAACAATGCTGGCACAGGAGGCTGAACGCTAATATTTTTGCTTACTTCACCTGAAGATGCTGCTGGTGTTACAGCTGTTGATGCTGTTGAAGCAGGTTTTGAGTTTAATGGTGCTCCTACTGGAATATCACAGCGGTGATTTGGCTGTCCATGAGGCGGATTCATTCCTTTTGGCGTTTTTACGACAGATTGTGTTATAGTCTGCACTTGTGGCTGCGTCTGCACCTGATTGGTCTGCGGAGCTGCTGTCCCGTTAACTGGAGAATTCAATGGAGCTCCCACTGGAATATCACAGCGGTGATTTGGCTGTCCGTGTGCCGGATTTACGCCTGCTGCGGCTGATGGAGTACCCGTTGCGTTATTTTCGTGAAATAAATTATGCTGCTGCGGAGCAGTCTGCTGGCTAGTCTGTGCAGCAACTGCTGTTTGCTGTGTAAATGGCGTGATTACTTTGGGAATAGCTTTGCCCTTTTCATCATCATTGTTTTTACAAGAAATTATTGTAATTGCTATGGCTATAAATGTATAATAAATAGGTTTCATTTGAAAAAAAGCTATGATTTAGAATCAAATATAGTATTTTAATATTAAGTACCAAAAAGACAAATTGATGCGTGGTGTATTTAAATGATAGCAAAAAAACACTATCTCTCTCTTTAGCCCTGATCGAAACGGTATCCTTTTTATTTTACCTTTAAAAATAAAAAGATTTAGTGAAGAGCAGGATCCATATTATCAAAAAAGCCTAATGTTTCCTGCTCTAAATATTTAAAAAAATAGGTTTTAATTGTGATAACAATCTAAAATAACTGGCTTGCTATCTGTCTGATATTCTCAGATTTTCCCATCGAATAATAATGCAATACAGGAACTCCTGCCGCTTTCAATTCAATTGACTGCTGAATCGCCCATTCGATTCCCACCTGACGAATTTCTGCATTGTTTTTACATTTCTCCACTGCATTTATCAAATCCTCCGGTAAATCGATTCGGAAAATTTGAGGCAGAATCTGTAAATGTTTTTGAACCGCAATAGGCTTGATTCCTGGAATGATAGGAACGGTAATTCCCATTTCTCTAGCTTTTTTTACAAATTCAAAATATTTAGAATTGTCAAAAAACATTTGAGTCACGATATAATCAGCACCAGCATCTACTTTTTCTTTTAAACGCTTCAAATCAGTCTGTAAAGAAGGGGATTCCAAATGCTTTTCTGGATAACCAGCAACACCAATACAAAAATCAGCTTTGTTATCGATATCCATAACATCGTGAAGATATTTTCCGCAATTCAGCTGACTGATTTGGGCAACCAAATCCACTGCATAATTATTTCCTCCCGCTTTTGGCACAAAAGACTGTTCGTCTTTCATAGCATCTCCACGAAGCGCCATTACGTTATTGATTCCAAGATAATGGCAGTCCACGAGCATGTATTCAGTTTCTTCTTTGGTAAAACCACCGCAAAGTAAATGTGGTACGGTATCCACTTGATATTTATGTTTTATAGAAGCACAAATTCCCAAAGTTCCCGGACGCATTCTCGTCAATTTTTTGTCCAATAATCCGTTGCCCTTATCCACATAAATATACTCCTCACGCGAAGTCGTTACATCAATAAATGGCGGTTTGAACTCCATCAACGGATCGATATTGTCGTACAATTCCTGAATGCTTTTTCCTTTTTGAGGCGGTATAATTTCGAAAGAGAATAGTGTTTCTCCTTTGGCATTTTCTATATGTTCTGTTACTTTCATTCTTTATTAGTTGATAGTTGATGGTTGATAGTTGATAGTTTGAGCCGACAACTATATCCATTGACTAAATTTTATTTTTAAAATAGTTTATAAATCCATTTAAAAGTTTTTTACAAACCTGCATTTGCTCAAAAGCTTTGTTAAATTCATTTTCGGCAATATATTTTTGATCTAAAGCTAAATAATATTGAGTTTCTAATTCGTATAAAGAACCTCTAGCAATATGCAAAAAATGCAATGTATCTTTAGAAGTCTGCCTACCGCATCCTTCAGCAATATTTGAAGGAATTGAGATCGCCGCTCTCCTCATTTGATTAGTCAAACCAAACAATTCTTCTTTTGGAAATAATTTAGATGAATCATATAACGAATTCACCAATTTTCTAGATTCTATCCAAACCTCTAATTTATTATACTCCATTTTTTTTTGGTTGTTGGTTATCGGTTGATCGTTGTTAGTAAATATTTTTCGTTAATAGTCCATCAACAAACAACCATCAACCAACAACTAAATCAATCTGCAATATTTGGGTTAAGCCATTTCATGGCTATATCAGTTGAAACGTTTCTTCTTTTGGCGTAATCAATAACCTGGTCTTCCTTAATTTTTCCAAGACCGAAGTACTTACTTTCAGGATTTCCAAAATAATATCCCGAAACCGATGAAGCCGGCCACATCGCCATACTTTCGGTTAAGATCACTCCTATCTCTTTTTCTACATTCAGCAGTTTCCAGATCGTTGGTTTCTCCAAGTGATCTGGACAGGCTGGATAACCTGGCGCCGGACGGATTCCTTTGTAATCTTCGTCAATAAGTGCTTCTTTGCTCAACACCTCATCGGCGGCATAACCCCAGATTTCCTTACGGATTTTTTCATGCAGATATTCAGCAAATGCTTCTGCGAAACGGTCAGCCAAGGCTTTAACCATAATCGAATTATAATCGTCCAAATCCTTTTCGAACTCAGCAGCCCATTCGTCAACACCAAAACCGGTGGTAACACAGAACGCACCCATATAATCCACTTTTCCACTGTCTTTTGGCGCAATAAAATCGGCCAATGCGATATTTGGAGCTCCTTTGGTTTTTTGTGACTGCTGACGTAAAGTCAAGAATGTCTGCAATGGCTTTCCATTTTCATCGGTCAGCTCAATATCATCATCATTGATTTGATTTGCAGGGAAAATTCCGTAAATTCCTTTTGCCTGTAATTTCTTTTCTTTCAAAATTACCTCTAACATTGCCTGTGCATCCGCAAAAACAGAAGTCGCCTGCTCGCCCACAACATCATCTGTCAAAATCGCAGGATATTTACCGAACAATTCCCAAGTTCTGAAAAACGGTGTCCAGTCAATATACGGAACCAGTACATCCAAATCTACTTCGATTAGCTGTTCTCCGATTACCTTTGGTTTTACCGGCTCAAAATGTCTCCAGTCCAGCTGCAGTTTATTTTTACGGGCATCTTCAATAGACAGGAAATTTTTATCTCTTGAACGGTTCAGGAATGTTTCTCTGAACGCATCGTATTCGGCACGAATGTCGCTCGCATAAATCTTTCTGTTGTGATCCAATAAATTTCCGGCCACGGTAACCGCTCTCGAAGCATCATTTACGTGAATCACAGTCGATTTGTATTGTGGCGCAATTTTCACAGCTGTATGCGCACGCGAAGTCGTTGCTCCCCCAATCATCACCGGAATGGTAATATCTCTTTTATCCAATTCTTTTGCGAGATAGACCATTTCGTCCAAAGACGGCGTAATCAATCCGCTCAATCCAATAATATCTACGTTGTGTTCGATAGCTGCTGCAACAATTTTTTCGGGAGGCACCATAACGCCCAAATCTACAATCTCATAGTTATTACAAGCCAAAACTACCGAAACAATATTTTTCCCAATGTCGTGTACATCACCTTTTACGGTTGCCATCAGGATTTTTCCGTTTCCTTGTTTGTCACCCGCTTGTTTCGAAGCTTCAATGTATGGCAATAAATAAGCCACCGCTTTTTTCATCACACGGGCCGATTTTACTACCTGTGGCAAAAACATTTTCCCCGAACCAAACAAATCTCCAACCACATTCATTCCCGCCATCAGGTTGATCTCGATTACTTCAATAGGTTTTGTCGCTGCCAGTCGTGCTTCCTCAACATCTTCCTCTATAAATTGATCAATTCCTTTTACCAAAGCATGCGTAATTCTTTCCTGAAACGTTCCCGAACGCCATTCCTGCACGGCAACTTCATTGTTTTTGGTATCGCCTTTTACGCTTTCAGCAAAATCCAGCAAACGCTCCGTAGCATCATCACGTCTGTCTAAAATTACATCTTCTACATATTCCAATAAATCTTTCGGAATATCGTCGTAAATCGTCAGCATCTCCGGATTTACAATTCCCATCGTCATTCCGTTCTGAATCGCGTGATACAGGAAAACCGAGTGCATCGCTTCTCTCACCACATCATTCCCTCTAAACGAAAACGAAACGTTACTCACCCCGCCACTGATGTGTGCATGTGGCAAATGCTCGCGAACCCATTTGGTTCCCCTGAAGAAATCCAAAGCATTCAGGCGGTGCTCTTCCATACCGGTTGCAACTGGAAATATATTCAGATCGAAGATGATATCCTGCGGAGGAAAACCAACTTTATTCACCAAAATATCATACGAACGCTGGCAGATTTCGACTCTTCGGTCGTAATTATCCGCCTGTCCTACTTCGTCAAAAGCCATAATAATGGCAGCAGCGCCGTAGCGTTTTATCAGCTGAGCGTGATGAATAAAAGCTTCCTCACCCTCTTTCAGCGAAATCGAGTTTACAACACATTTTCCCTGCACGACTTTCAAACCAGCCTCAATGATTTCCCACTTCGAACTGTCAATCATAATCGGCACGCGCGAAATATCCGGTTCGGCAGCAATCAGGTTCAGGAATTTAGTCATCGCATAAACACCGTCAAGCATCCCTTCATCCATATTGATATCGATGATTTGCGCCCCTCCTTCTACCTGCTGTCTCGCAATATCGAGTGCTTCCTCGTATTTTTCCTCCTTGATCAATCGAAGGAACTTTCGGGAACCCGTCACATTGGTACGCTCCCCAACATTCACAAATACGCTTTCCGGCGTAATGATTAATGGCTCCAATCCCGATAATACAAGGTTTCTTCTTTTTTCTTTCATTTCTTTTTTGAGTTACTGAGATTCTTAGATACTAAGATTCTGAGTTTTTATTCCATGTTTTCAACAAGATTTTCAAACCTTGTTCGGTATTTTATTTTGGGCGTGCCCCAAGGGTCGGGCTATCCGCTGTATCTTTTATTCCGCTATCGCTACATAAAAGGATGCCGCTTCTATCCCTCACGCGGGTATTTGTTATTCAACATTATTTACACCATTTATCAAAAAACCTTTCATTCATAATGATTTAATAATGATTTCAATTCCTCTTTTGTAGGCAAAATAGTTTGATATTTAGATGCAAATATTTTTTTATTACCTTCTGGGAGTGTAATTTCTACTAATGATTCTGTTTTATTTTTACAAAGGATAATACCAATAGTAGGATTTTCTGTTTCATTTTTTACAAAACGATCATAGTAATTCACATACATCTGCATTTGTCCAAGGTCTTGATGTGTCAATTTGCCAATTTTCAAATCTATGATTACAAAACATTGCAATAACCTATTATAAAAAACCAAATCTACTTTGAAATGATCTTCATCAAAAGTAAACCGAACTTGTCTGCCTCCAAAAAAGAATCCTTTGCCCAATTCAAGCATAAAAGTTTCAATTTCATTGATAATTGCCGTTTCTAAATCAGTTTCCGAATAATATTCTTTTTCATCTAATCCTAAAAACTCCAACACCAAAGGCTCTTTCAAAATATCTTCAGCGTTTTGTATCAACTGCCCTTGTTTTGCCAATTTCAAAACACTTTCTTTATCTCTGCTCAGTGACAAACGTTCAAACAAACCCGAATTATACTGCCTTTCTAATTCCTTAAGTTTCCATTGATTAATAAATGATTCCACTTCATAAAACTGTCTTTCCAATTCATTGTCTATTTTCAGTAAAAATAAATAATGAGACCAGCTGATTGGCAATAAAACAGTAGTATCATCATTTTGCGTAGAAATCCTCAAACCGTTTGAGGATTTTAGGAAAACATCTGAATTCCTCAACTCACTTGAGGAAATTGAATACACACTATAAAATGTCCGCATTCTTTCGAGGTTTTGTACTGAGAATCCTTTTTTAAATTTTTGAGTTAAATCGGCAGAAACTGTTTCTAATAATTGAGTTCCATATTCTGCTCTTTTTTCTCCGTTCTGTAATTCCTCAACTATCATTTTACCAATTTGAAAATAAGTAAAAACCATAGCACTATTAGCCACTTTGGCTACTTGTAATCTTGCTTGTTCAACAAGTTCCGCTATTTTATTACTTAATTCATTCATTGGTTATATGTTTTTTTATTTTCAACGGAATAAATTCCGTTGCTACAAAATGGGTCGTTCCTACGGAACTCATCAACTTCTCCAACCAGTTTGTCATTGCGAGGAACGAGGAATCACATTACGTAAATTACAAGATGAGATTCCTCGTTCCTCGCAATGACAAAACTAGACTTATTCTTTTTGCGGATTCAAATTATACAAATCCGCAAAACTGAAGAATTTAGTTTCTAAATCAAATTATTTACCATGAATCATATTAATTACTCTTCCATCCTTTGCTGAAATATCAATCTCAAAAACACCTCCAAAACCTATACTCCAAAAAGTACCTTGAAGATGCCAAATTGAATCATTTTCAACTGATACTTTGTATGGCCTTTCACCTTCTATCATATCTTTTCCATATGATTCAAATAGAACTGATTCTGCTATTCCAACAGCTGTTTCTTCTTTTGTAACCAAACAATCCTCACATTCAATAGTTTTTTTGATAACCGAAGTCGTTCTTGCTACTTGATTACAACTTATAAATGCAAAACAAATCCAAACATAAAATTTCTTCATAATGCATACATTTAATTAAGTTTTAGCTTTACAACACCGCCGTCGAAACCCTAGGCTTATAATCCTTGGCAATATCAGCAATCAACTTGATATGGTTTGGAGTTGTTCCGCAACAGCCTCCTATGATATTTATTAAATTATCGTCTAAATAAGAGCGTATCTGCGCCTGCATTTCTTCCGGCGTTTCGTCATATTCTCCAAAGGCATTTGGCAATCCTGCATTGGGATGCGCCGAAACGTTAAAGGAAGTATGCGAAGACAAAGTCTGCAGATACGGTTTCAATAAATCGGCACCAAGTGCACAATTGAATCCTACGCTCAACAATGGAATGTGCGAAACCGAAATCAAGAAAGCTTCTACCGTTTGTCCGGAAAGTGTTCTTCCCGAAGCATCGGTAATCGTTCCCGAAACCATGATTGGAATATCAAGATTGCGTTCTTCTTTTACTTCTTCAATGGCAAAAAGTGCGGCTTTGGCATTTAACGTATCGAAAATAGTTTCTACCAAAAGTAAATCACAGCCTCCGTCCATTAAGGCTTCTACCTGTTGTTTGTAAGCAATGCGTAAATCGTCAAAAGTTACGGCTCTGTAACCTGGATCGTTTACGTCCGGCGACATACTGGCTGTACGGTTTGTCGGACCGATTGAACCGGCAACAAAACGAGGCTGGTTTGGATTTTTGGCAGTGAATTCATCGGCTACTTCACGGGCGATTTTTGCCGACTCGTAGTTCAGTTCATAAACCAGATCTTCCAAGTGATAATCGGCCATACCGATAGTTGTTCCCGAGAATGTATTGGTTTCTACAATATCGGCTCCTGCTTCAAAATAAGCGGCGTGAACTTCTTTGATTGCCTGTGGCTGTGTTATAGACAACAAATCGTTGTTCCCTTTCAGCGGATGCGGGAAATCTTTGAATCGTTCGCCACGAAAATCTTCTTCAGAGAAATTATAGCGTTGCAACATCGTTCCCATTGCTCCGTCGAGCACGAGAATTCTCTTTTTTATTTCTTCTTGAATTTTTGACATATTTTTTATTTCTCGCAAAGACGCAAAAGCGCAAAGCTTTTTGATTACTATTTTTTCAAATATTCCTTATTTAGGCTCTTTAGCCCCGATAGTAGTGGAAATCCTTGTGTGCCGGGGTTCGGCATACAAGATTGCAACGAATAGCGGGAACGATGTTGGCAAAAAATGCCCTAATCTTTCGCTCTAAAAAATTATCAAAATGTTATCAGGAATTGGTTTGAAAAATACTGGATGTATGTTGTGTTATCTATCCCCGCGATGCGTGGTAGAATGTAGCACCTTTCTCGTAAGGACGGGAGGTTGCTAAGGTTTCATTGGGTCTTTTCCCTCCGCCTTTCGTGATAACGTTCAATAAAATTAGGAACAACGCAAAGTTATGAAATAGCCTTACGACTTGCAAGTATTTTTTAAAGGTTTAAATTGTTTAATGTTGTTTAAAAAAGTTAAGAATCAATATCTAACCTTTTAAACTTTTAAACAATTTAAACCTTTAAACTTTAAAACTCTTATTATACAATCGCTTTCACAACTGCTTTTGGAGCTTCTTTACGGGTACCGTCGAATCCGTCAACTCCGGAAACGGTGGTGTATTTCATTACGTATTTTTTACCTGGATTGATGATTTGGTAAGCGGCTTGGCACATTAATGTTGCTTCGTGGAATCCGCAAAGAATCAATTTTAATTTTCCAGGATACGTGTTTACGTCACCAATGGCGAAGATTCCAGGGATGTTTGTTTGATAATCCAAGGCATTGTTTACTTTGATCGCATTCTTTTCGATTTCTAATCCCCAGTGTGCGATTGGCCCCAATTTTGGCGTCAATCCGAAAAGTGGAATGAAGAAATCGGTTTTGATGTTTTGGTGAGCTCCATCGATATCTACGTCAACTGACTCTAAATGTTCGGCACCGTTTAGTCCAATTACTTCTCCTGGAGTAATCATTTTGATTTTTCCAGCTGATTTTAATTCCTGTACTTTTTCTACAGAATCCAAAGCACCACGGAATTCGTTTCTTCTATGGATCAAAGTTACTTCTGAAGCTACATTCGCCAAGAAAATACTCCAGTCCAAAGCTGAATCTCCTCCTCCGGAAATCACGACTCTTTTGTCTCTGAATTTTTCCGGATTTTTGATGAAATATTTCACTCCTTTGTCTTCGTAGAACTCGATGTCTTCAATAAGTGGTTTTCTTGGTTCAAAACTTCCTAATCCTCCTGCGATTGCTACCACGGGAGCGTGGAATTTTTTCCCTTTATTGGAAGTAACGATAAAACTTCCGTCTTCTTGTTTTTCAATGGTTTCAGCACGTTCACCAAGGGTAAATCCTGGCTCGAACTGCTTGATTTGTTCCATTAAACCATCAACTAAATCTCCAGCCAATACTTCTGGAAATCCAGGAATATCGTAGATAGGTTTCTTTGGATATAATTCTGAAAGCTGTCCGCCTGGTTGTGGCAACGCATCCAAAATATGACATTTTAATTTTAATAATCCTGCTTCGAAAACTGCGAATAGACCTGTTGGTCCGGCTCCTATTATAAGTATGTCTGTTTTTACCATTATTTTATTATTTATAATAATTCTTAATAATACAAAGAAACGAATAATTTACTCTATTTTCAATGTTGTTGTTACTCTTTATTTTTTATCATCGGGTTAAAACCCGATGCAATTCAATTATTTTTATTTTTTCAGATCATCGGGTTAAAACCCGACGCTATTTAACGCTTCGGTGATCGTTCATCCTTTGTCATCATCGGGTTGAAACCCGACGCTACAATATGATCGTTCCTGAGGAACTCTTTTATGAATCTTTATTTTTCAACGCTTCGGTTATTTCGTTCATTTTATTGACCTTATCTTCGAAATTTCCTTTTAGCGTTTTTCGGTATTCGTTTAGGTTTTCTACCATTTTATTGACATCTTCTGGAATTACTTCTTCGAAAAACTCACGAAGCCTTTTGGCTGTTGTCGGCGATTTTCCGTTGGTCGAAATGGCAATTTTTACATTTCCTTTAGTTACGATTCCACCAAGATAATAATCGCATAAATCGGGTGTATCGGCAATATTGCAGATCAGGTAACGCTTTCGGGCCAAATCGTACACCCGTTTGTTGATTTTTAAATCATCGGTACAGGCGATAACCATGTGCCGTTTTTTGAGCATTTTTTTCTTGAACTTAGCTTGTGTCAGCTTAATCGAAGGATGTTTTTCGGCCAAAATTTTTATATCCAAATGAAAGTCTTTTGCAACTACCTCAACATTGGCATTTGGACTGGACTTTAGCATAAACGATAATTTTTCCAAACCGACATTTCCACCGCCAACAATGAGCACGTTGATGTTATGTAATTTTAAAAAAATTGGATATAATTCGTTCCTCACCCCCAGCCCCTCTCCAGAAGAGAGGGGAGCCGAAGCTTGAATATTGGAATCTGAATTGTTTTTCTTCATTATAATTTTATTTCGGTGGTTACAAATTCTTCGTAAATACCTTTAATTTCATCGGGTTGAAACCCGACGCTATTCATGCTAAACGATTTCTTTTGATAGAAATTCTTCGTAGAAACCTTTTAATTTATTGTTTTCTTTCACCACTTCACCAATGACGATGATTGCGGGAGAACTTAATTTATTTTCGGCTACCACTTCCTCAATTGTATCGATGGTTCCCACTCTTATTTTTTCATTTGGCATTGTTCCGTTTTGAATAATCGCAACGGGAGTTTCGCCTTTGGATTCTTTTTGAAATAAATCAACTATCTGCGAAAGCTTGCTCATTCCCATCAAAATCACCACAGTTGCCGATGATTTTGCCGAAAGTGCAATGTCATCAGACAAACTTCTATCGGAAGTTGTTCCGGTAATTACCCAAAAACTTTCTGAAACACCTCTTTTGGTGATGGAAATGCCCTGATTCGCCGGAACTGCAATTACTGATGAAATTCCAGGGACTACGATTGTAGAAATTCCGAAACTTTCAGCGTATTCTATTTCTTCGCTTCCTCTTCCAAAAACAAATGGATCGCCTCCTTTTAAACGCACCACATTTCCATAAGTCAACGCATTATCCACAATCAATTGATTGATTTGATCCTGCGTGTAAGCGTGATTGCCTATTTGTTTTCCAACAAAAATTTTGATGGCGTCTTTCGGAGCGTGATTCAATATTTCTTCATTTGCCAAAGCATCATACAAAACCACTTTCGCTTCAGCCAAGGCTTTTGCGCCTTTCAGCGTAAGCAAGTCCGGATCTCCAGGTCCTGCACCGACTAAAGTTACTTTGGGTTGAATCGTATTAAGCATCAGCTAAATCTTTGGCTCTATATTTTTCGATTATATCAAAAAAAGCAATTCCTTCCTGAATGTATTGTTTTGCAAATGCCTCTGAAGGAGAAACTGCATTGATTTGGTAAACCAATTCTCTGAAAGTAGTTGCCAATTCAATTTTTTTGGTTTCTACAAAAACTGTATCAAATAAATCAACGATTCCAGCGTGATTATTGGTTTTTTCATTTTCAGAAAGCAACAATGCTTTTGCCCCATTCACAAACCCTGCATAAGTATGATAAATCGCATCAGACCATTTTCCTTCGTCGAAAGATTCTTGTGCAAAAGTCAATTTATCTTTGGCTTCCAATAACAAAGTAGCCACAAGATCAATAACAACACCGGCACATTCTCCAACTCCAACTGCTTTTACATAATTGTCAGCGTTACCCCAATCTACGAAATCAGCTTCGGTAAGATTAGTTACATCTGCATAAGGTTTCAAAATTTCGTAGAAATATTTCTCTCCTTTAGCATCATAATAATCAAGGAATCTTTGTCCATTTCCATTGGTATCAAAATCATTTAAGATGGTACGCAATGCATCTGGCCCTCTACGGCTTGGAACTTTGATTACTTTATCAGCAAAACGTCCTTCTCCGTTTCCTAAACGTCCTCCACCCAATAAAACCTGCAACGCTGGCGCTACCAATTTTCCTGAGTTGATTGACATTCCCTGAAAACCAATTGCTGACATATTGTGCTGTCCGCAAGCGTTCATACAACCGCTGATCTTGATTTCAATTTCTTGGTTGTTGCTGTATTGTGGGTATTCTGCCTTGATAACTTTTTCTAACTCATCAGCGATTCCAGTACTGCTTGCAATTCCTAAATTACAAGTATCTGTACCTGGACAAGCCGTGATATCTCCAATTGTATTGTAACCTAAAGCTACCATATCCAATTTGGCTAATTCCTGATAGAAAAAAGGTAAATTCTCTTCTTTTATATTACGAATAACAATGTTTTGTCTTAATGAAAAACGCAGTTCATTCGCACCATAATTTTTAATCAAATCTGCTAATAATCTGGCTTTATCTGTATAAAAATCACCTAATAAAACTTTGATTCCGATTGCGAAATAACCTTGTTGCTTTTGAGCAATTACGCTTGATTTTTTCCAAGCTTCATAAGCTTCAGTATCTTCGATAGTAACTTGTGGCACAGCCAATAATGGCTCTGGAATAGCACCTTCAAAAGCAGTGGTATCTATTTCGTATGTTTCAAAAGCGATTGCTTTTTTCTCTTTGGCAACCAAATCAAGGAAAACATCTTTTCCTATTTCCTTGATTAAGAATTTCATACGGGCTTTCATTCTTTTGGCACGCTCACCATATCTGTCAAAAATACGGATGATACCTTCAGCAGTCGGAACGATTTCGTTAACCGGAATAAATTCTGAAAGCAATTCGGCGTGAGCTGGCTGAGATCCTAAACCTCCACCAAAAACTACTTTAAAACCTTTTTGTCCATCTTTAATTTTTGGAATAAATCCTAAATCATGCAAATAGCTCAAAGCAGTATCTTCATCTGAAGAAGAGAACGAAATTTTGAATTTACGTCCCATTTCCTGACAGATAGGATTTCTTAATAAATACTGGAACATTCCATGTGCATACGGAGTAACATCAAAGGGTTCGTTTACATCTACACCCGCTAATTCACTACCTGTAATATTACGGACAGTGTTCCCGCAAGCTTCACGCAAAGTAATATCGTCTTTGGCTAATTCTGACCAAAGTTCCGGTGTTCTGTCCAGACTTACATAGTGAATCTGAATATCCTGACGTGTCGTGATGTGAAGACGACCTGTAGAATATTTATCGGATACTTCTGTGATTCTTTTCAATTGCTCGCTGGTTACTTTTCCGTAAGGCAATTTGATACGGATCATCTGCACGCCTTCCTGACGCTGTCCATAAATACCGCGAGCCAAACGAAGACTGCGAAAACGCTCATCATCGATTTGCCCGTTACGGAAGGAGTAAATCTTTTTCTCTAAATCGATAATTTCTTTTTGAACTATCGGGTTTTCTATTTCTGTTCTAAAACTTTCCATATCTTTTAAGTTGTTGGTTGTTGTTGTTGGTTGTTGGTTGTTGGTTGCTTTACTATCAACAAAAAACCATCAACAATCAACTATTTAATAAAACCTACTCCTGCAGTTGTGTTAGTCGATGCATCAATCAGGATAAACGCTCCGTTTGATTTATTTTCTGTATAAGCATCAAAATAAATGGCTTTGCTCAATTTGATGTTTACTTCACCGATTTCATTAATACCCAATTGAGAAGCTTCTTTTGAACCAGAATAATCAGTAGCGATTACATTTTTCACGCTGTCGATTTTTGCCAACACTCTGTTGGTATTGTGCTGTACAAAGTATTTAGCTCCAGCTACTAACTTTTTGCTGTCCATCCAGCAAACAGTAGTTTCGATATCTTTTTCAACTTTTGGAAGCTCATCTGACTTTACAATCATATCACCTCTTGTTACATTAATATCATTTTCCAATTCGATAGTGATGGAAGAGCCAGCTTTGGCCTCATCAAATTGCTGATCAAAAAAGTGAATATTAGTAACTGTTGATTCTGTCAAAGAAGGAAGAACGGTTACTGCATCACCAACTTTGATAGAATTTCCATATAATTTACCAGCGTATCCTCTAAAATCGTGGTATTCTTCCGTTTTTGGACGAATTACAGTTTGTACAGGAAAGCGGGTTTTTCCATTATCATAAATATCTTTTGATTCCAGTGCTTCCAAGTGCTGTAGGATTGTTTGTCCTGTATACCAAGGCATTTTTCCTAAAGTTTCTACCACATTATCTCCAGTCAAAGCACTCAACGGAATGTAGCTTACGTTTTGCTCTTTGTATGAGCTTTTTGCATTTAATGCCTGAAAATCAGCTTTAATTTTATTGAAAACTTCTTCCGAATAATCCACCAAATCCATTTTGTTTACGGCAACAATCACATCTTTTACTCTCAATAAATTATTGATAAAAAAGTGACGGTAAGTCTGCTCAATAACTCCTTTACGAGCATCAATCAAAATGATTGAAACCTGCGAAGTCGAAGCTCCTGTAACCATGTTTCTTGTATATTCCACGTGGCCTGGAGTATCGGCAATGATGTAGCTTTTTTTGGCAGTCGAAAAATAAATATGAGCAACATCAATTGTAATTCCTTGTTCTCTCTCGGCTACCAAACCATCTGTAGCCAATGAAAAATCAAGATAATCATACCCTTTTTGCTTACTGCTTTTTTCTATTGCTTCTAATTTATCTGTAGTCAATGATTGTGTATCATACAATAATCTTCCGATCAAAGTACTTTTTCCGTCATCTACGCTTCCTGCTGTTGCTATTTTTAAAACTTCCATTCTTTTTATTTAGTTGATGGTTGTTAGTTGATGGAGTTCAAACTACTCCTTTTTATTCATCACCTAACAACAATTAATTATTAGATTTAGTTGTTGAATTTTAAAGATGGTCATTGACGAAATTGAAACTATCAACCAAAAACCATCAACTATCAACTAAAAGTAACCTTGCTGTTTTCTTTTTTCCATCGCTGCCTCAGAACGTTTGTCATCAATTCTGGCTCCTCTTTCAGAAATGGTAGAAGAACGAATTTCGCCCACTACCTCTTGAATAGTTGCTGCATACGATTCAACAGCAGCGGTACAGCTCATATCCCCAACGGTTCTGAAGCGAACAATTCTCTCTTCGACTTGTTCGTCTTCTTCTTGGTACACAAAAGGAGAGTGTGACCAAATTAAACCGTCTCTCAAAAAAACTTTACGTTTATGTGAAAAGTAAATCGATGGAATTTCGATCTGCTCTTGTTCAATATAACTCCAAACATCTAATTCTGTCCAGTTTGAAATTGGGAAAACACGAACGTTTTGTCCGTTTTCGATTTTTCCGTTCAAAAGGTCAAACAATTCAGGGCGCTGGTTTTTTTCATCCCATTGGCCAAAATCATCACGAACAGAGAAGATACGCTCTTTTGCTCTAGCTTTTTCCTCGTCACGACGCGCTCCGCCTATACAGGCATCAAATTTAAATTCATCAATAGCATCCAAAAGTGTAGTCGTCTGCAAGCTGTTTCTGCTTGAATATTTTCCAGACTCTTCAACTACTTTACCTGAATCGATAGCGTCCTGTACATTACGAACGATTAATTCCAATCCTAATTCAGCAACCAATTTATCTCTGAACTCAATTGTTTCAGGGAAATTATGTCCAGTATCTACGTGCAATAACGGGAAAGGAATTTTTGCTGGAAAAAATGCTTTTTGTGCCAAACGCACTAATGTAATCGAATCTTTACCGCCTGAAAAAAGCAAAACCGGTTTGTCAAATTGAGAAATTACTTCTCTGAATATGTAAATTGCTTCGCTTTCTAAAGCATTTGTTTTTAATATAGTACTCATTTGTATTTTGTTTAAAACCTCACCCCCAACCCCTCTCCAAAAGAGAGGGGAGACTGGATGGAACTTCGTTCGTTTATTTCTTTATTCTATTTTCTGTTATCTGAATTCTAAAATCTGCCTTCTTATTTTTGATGTAATCCACATTCTTTATGACTCGATTCCCAAGACCATCTTCCTGCCCTGATGTCCTCCCCTTCTGCAATTGCTCTGGTACAAGGCGCACAGCCAATGCTTACGAAACCTTTTTTGTGCAAAGCATTTTGAGGCACATTATTCTCATCAATATATTTTTGAACATCTTCCAGACTCCATTTCAGCAGTGGATTGAATTTTATGATATTGAAATGCGCATCATATTCAAAAGCTTTCAAGTCATTTCTGTTTTCAGACTGCTCGGCTCTTAAACCAGTAATCCAAATTTCATTTCCTTTTAAAGCCTTGGTCAACGGAGCCACTTTACGAATAAAACAGCATTCTTTTCTATTCTCCACCGATTCGTAAAAACTGTTTGGTCCTTTTGTATTCAACAAATTCTCCACGTCACTGGCCTCAGGAAAATACGTTTGAATAGCTACTTTGTATTTTTTTACCGTTCTATGAAAAACATCATAGGTTTCCTGAAACAATCTTCCAGTATCCAATGTAAAAATGCTAATTGGCAATTCATTCTTGGCAATCATTGCAGTTATAACTTGGTCTTCCTGTCCAAATGAAGTCGAAAAAATCACTTTCCCTTTGTACTCATCAGCTAAAAAAGCCAAAATTTCCTCAATAGAGAAACCGGCCGTTTTTTCCAATAAAGTATTTGCTATTTCTATGCTCATTTTTATTTTCGTTTTCCTCACCCATCCCTCTCCAAAGGAGAGGGGGAAGGCGGATTTGATTTTTTATTTTAAATCCATTACCCTATCGGGTTACTAGATTACTTTGCAAAAGTACTACTTTTTTTTAAATTGAAAATTATTTTTAAATAAATTTTATAATTTAGAATGCAATGTCTGCCAGAGTGTTATTCTCAAGAACCTTGAGTGTATTGTCCCTAACCTGAGTCATTAAACGGCGTGCGCCACAGGTTATTTCGTCATCACAATCATCACATCTTTCATAAAAATTATGACTTGCGCAAGGAAGCAAGGCAATGGGACCTTCAAGGATGCGGTATACTTTGGCCATACTGATGTCTTTTGGGTCTTTTATCAGATAGTAACCACCGCCTTTTCCTTTTTTGGCACCAAGAAAACCGGAGTTTCTAAGCAATAACAAAATACTTTCCAGAAATTTAATCGAAATATGTTCATTTTTGGCGATTTCGGCAATCTGGACAGGATTATTATTTTCCTGGCGCGCCAAAAAAGTCAGTGCTTTTATTCCGTATTTTGTTTTCTTTGAAAGCATAATGATCTAAGATTGCAGATTAACGATTACAGATTTTTGATTTAATTTAAATAAATAATCGCTCTTAAAATATATTTGCGAAACTACAAACTTTATCCTTTTGTAAGTCAATTGTATGAAATTATTTTAAAATTTCATTACAGATTTCAATCGCGAAATATTTATCTGTATAAAAACTATGTCCTTTCTTTTTTATGATTTCAAGAGCTATTGAATGTTTTTGAAACCAATCATTATTTGGCTTATTGCGGTCATTTTCTCCATAATAAAGTTTTATTCTTCCCGTTGGTGTTTCATTCTCATAACGCAGACGTGTTGATGAAACAGCAAAAAAACTTCTAATATTCAGTCCTTCCAAAGCTGTTTTCCATGCAATTGTACCGCCAATACTGAATGCAAGAACTACAACCTGATCCTTTTCTTTTTTCAAAAGATTGGCGATAGCTTTTTCTATCCCGCCATTAATAAACTGACTGTGGAGGTTTTCTTCGAAATATTCGGTTTTGTCAATTTCTGCCAATTCACAGCAGTCATAATATTGAATTTCGAATTTCTCTTCCAATAATTCAATATAAATCGAAACCCAATCTGATTTTTCTTTTCCCCATAAATCCGATAAAATGATTAGTCTTGGTTTCATATTAAAGAATGGCTTAAAATCAACAAACCCACGGCTGAAACCGTGGGCAATTGTTATAATTCTAAGTCTTTACGAAAGCGCCTGCTCCAAATCAGCAATTACGTCTTTGACGGTTTCTAAACCAACTGAAACACGTACCAGCCCTTCGGTAATGCCTACTGCCAATTTTTCTTCAACAGACAATTTGCTGTGCGTTGTTGATGCGGGATGTGTTACAATAGTTTTCACATCACCAATATTTGCCGAAAGTGAACACAATTTGATTTTGTCCAAGAATTGTCGTCCTGCATCAATTCCTCCTTTGATTTCGAAAGCAATAATATTTCCACCCAAAAGCATTTGCTTTTTGGCAACACCATATTTTGGATGTGATTTCAAGAAAGGATATTTCACGCTGTTTACATTTGGGTGACTTTCTAAAAACTCAGCTACTTTCAGTGCGTTTTCGCAATGTCTGTCAACTCTAACTGACAAAGTTTCTAAACTTTTGGACAATACCCACGCATTAAATGGCGACATTGCTGGTCCTGTATTTCTTGAGAATAAATATATTTTGCGAATCAAATCGGCATTTCCAACGGCGATTCCGCCTAAAACGCGTCCCTGACCATCCATCAGTTTAGTTGCTGAATGCACAACGATATGCGCACCATACTTAATAGGCTGTTGAATATAAGGCGTAGCAAAGCAATTGTCAACAATCAAAATCAGGCTGTGCTTTTTGGCAATAGCTCCCAAAAATTCCAAATCAATTACGTCAACACCTGGATTAGTTGGTGTTTCTACATATAAAATTTTTGAATTTGGTTTAATGAAACTTTCGATTGTTTCTGGCTGATTGATATCGAAATAACTGGTTTCTATCTTCCATTTTGGGAAATACGTCATAAAAAGCGCATGAGTAGAACCAAAAACGCTGCCTGCAGATACAATGTGATCACCAGACTCCAACAATGCTGCAAAAGTAGAGTAAATTGCCGCCATCCCTGTTGCGAATGCATAACCAGCCTCGGCTCCTTCCATTGCACAAACTTTATCTACAAATTCGGTTGTGTTTGGGTTGCTGAAACGGCTGTAAATATTTCGCACTTTTTCTTCAGTAAAAGAAGCTCTCATATCCTCAGCATCTTCAAAAACAAAACTTGAAGACAAGTATAATGGTGTTGAATGTTCCTGATATTGTGTTCTTTCTAAATGGGTACGTATGGCTTGGGTTTCAAACCCAAATTCTTGTTCGCTCATGTCTTTTGTTATTTAACACGAATTGCACTAATTTGCACTAATTTATATTGTTTTAAATTTCGCAAACAGATTTGTGTAAATTCGTGTAATTTGTGTTTGTTTTTATTAATGACTACTTCTCTAATTCTTTTCCGTTCAAAACTACTTTGTAATGAATCGTGGCTGTTGGCTCCACAGTTTTGGAAACCGAGCAGTATTTATCAAAAGATAATTGTGCCGCCTTTGCTGCTTTATCTTCTTTAATATTTCCTTCCAAAGAAAAAACTACATAAATATCTTTAAATGGTTTTGCTTCTCCAACCTGAACGCGCTCACCTTCAACCTCAGCCTTGAAAGAAGTGATTTCCTGACGCTGTTTTTTCAAAATCGAAATCATATCGATTCCGCTGCATCCTGCAACACCCATCAATACTAATTCCATCGGGCTTGGTCCCATATCATTTCCTCCAAACTCTGGTCTTGCATCTACATTGACGATGTGACCGCGTTCGTTTTTTAATTCAAAATGGAAATTTTCGTTTACTCTGTCTAATGTTATTTTCATTTTTACCCTCCCATCCCTCCAAAAAAGAGGGATTTAAGACCGGAGGCAAGCCTTGTTTTAAATTATTATTATTTTATAAAAATCAAAGTTTAGCTCCTTTAATCATTAGCGTTGCTCTTATGGACTGATCTCTCAAATGAAGAAACTTTTTTCGTTCCTCGTCGTGTTTGAAATTCTCAAAATCTTCTTCTGAGGCAAATTCCACCAAATGAATTTCATACGGCTTCTCAATATTGCTCTCGATATAACTTTTTTCATCCGGCCGTACTCGAAGCAATAATTGTCCATTGTATTTCAAAATCGTTGGAATGGCGATGTCTTCAAACTGATGAAAAACTTCTTCCTGACCTTCAATTATATATATTAACTGCGTTATAAATATCATTTGCTGAAATTTTATTTTTACAATAAAAATTATTTCGTTTCAAAAAATCTTAAATCTAAGTTCTAAAATCTGCAATCTGAAATCATCTACCCTTTATCCGACAATCTCAAAATATCTCCAAAAACACCCCTCGCCGTAACTGCCGATCCTGCACCAGCTCCCTGAATAACAATCGGTCTATCACCATAGGATTCTGTATAAATTTCGAAGAAAGAATCCGATCCTTTCAATCCGCCCAAAGCGGTGTCTTTTGGTACCGAAACCAGTTTCACTTCCAAGTTTCCTTTATCGTTTTGCAGATCCCCAGATAATTCTCCAATGTATCTCAATACGTGATTGGGTTGTTGGTCAGCTTTAATTTTAGCATAAATCGGGTCAAACTCTTTCAGTTTATTCAAGAAATCAGAGACCTCTCCTTCACGTAAATGCTCCGGAATTAGATTCTGAATAGCGATTTCTTCAAACTCATTCTGCAAGTCTAATTCTCTTGCTAAAATCAATAATTTTCTGCCTACGTCATTTCCGCAAAGATCTTCTCTTGGGTCTGGTTCCGTATAACCGTTATCGATGGCTTCTTTCAAAATATCGCTAAACGGAACATCTTTTGCAGAGAAATTATTGAACAAATAACTCAAAGTTCCCGAGAAAACTCCTTTTATCTTAGTGATATTCTCACCCGAAAGGTGCAATAATTTTATCGTATCAATCAATGGTAAACCGGCACCAACATTGGTTTCATACAAATACGTTTTTTGGTTTTCTTCCAATACTTGTCTCAATTCTTTGTAAAATGAATAACTCAAAGTATTGGCCACTTTATTAGACGAAATTAAGTCGAAACTATTTTCTGCCAGTTTGATATAATTCTCAACAAAAGATTTACTTGCCGAATTGTCAATAGCGATCAAGTTCTCCAAATGATTGTCATTGGCATAAGCAATAACATCATCAATGGTATAAGAAACGCCATTAGTTTGAATTTCATTTCTCCAGTTTGGCGAAACTCCATCTTTATTCAAAAGCACATTTTTGGAATTGGCTATGGCAAAAACATTCAGTTTAATGCCTTTACGTTTTTCGATTGCATCTTGTGATTCTAAAATCTGATTGATCAAAGTTCCTCCAACCAATCCATGACCAAAAATCGCGATATTAATTTTTTTAGAAACCCCAAAAATCTCACCGTGAATCACATTCAAGGCTTTGTTCAGTTCCTCTTTTTTCACCACCAAACTCACGTTTTTACCCGTAACAGTGTTGTTGAAAAGGATAGGAACAATTTTATTTTTAATTAAAGCCGTGTAAGGTTTGTGAAACGTACTCAAATCCTGCCCAATGATCGAAATCACCGAAACATTATCTGTCACCGAAATTTTGTTGACATCCTTGGAATAAAAATCATTTTCAAATTCTTTTTCCAATTCAATCATTGCTCGGGTCGCTTTATCAGCATCGACCACAATTCCGATTCCTCTTTCGGACGAACCCTGCGAAATGATACTTACACTAATATCATTATCCCCCATTACTCTAAAAATACGAGCATCAACACCTGTTTTCCCAAGCAATCCTCTTCCTTCTAAATTCACCAAAGCCACATTTTCAAGAACCGAAAGTGTCTTGATTCCTTCTTTATTAGAATTAGAAGTGATCAACGTCCCTTGATTTTCGTGATTAAAAGTATTCAAAATTCGAAGCGGAATATTTTTTTCCAGCAGTGGAATAATTGTCTTGGCGTGCAAAATTGTCGCTCCAAAATTGGCTAGCTCATTCGCTTCATTAAAAGTTAAATGATCAATTTTTTTGGCATCAAAAACCAAATCAGGATTGGCGGTATAAATTCCGTCAACGTGTGTATAATTCTGAAGTTCTTTGGCATCAAGATAATTTGCCAACAGTGAAGCCGTGTAATTACTACCGTTTCTGCCCAAAGTTGTAGCCTCATTTTTGCTATTAGAACCAATGAAACCGGTAACAATATTAACCGTTTCACCGTTATGCTCTTTAAAATAAGCAATCACATTTTTCTTCGAAAGTTGTTCTACTGGTTGCGCATCGCCGTAATTCGAATCGGTTTTAATCAATTCTCTGGTGTCGGCAAAATTTGCTTTTATGCCTTTTTTTACCAAAATCGCGGTCAATAATTTAGCCGAAATCAACTCTCCTTTAGATAGTACTTCGTCTTTAATTTTGACACTGTAGTCTCCAATCAGGCTCACGCCTTCAAAAAGTTTTTCCAGTTTAGTGAACTCCACAGACAAATCAACATCTGTATAAACGTCTTGCTGATAACGTTTAAAATCCTCAAAAAGCGGTTTATAGTTACCGTTTTTTGAAGCCAAAGCCAATATTGCTTCCAATTCATCAGTAGCATTTCCTCGCGCGGAAACCACAACCGCAATCTGTTCTCCTTTGTTTACTTTACCGGCGATTATCGCCACCACCTTATTGATTCCATCTCCGTTTGACAAAGACTTTCCTCCAAATTTTAATATCTTCATTCTCTTATTTTTTTAAGTCAAAACATTCGTTTCAAACTATCTTTTATATCTTTTTCTTCTTTTTGTGATCACCTTCAGTTAATCTTAAATTCTTTCCCGCAAAGACGCAGAGTCGCAAAGTTTAGAACTAATTTCTTTGCTTCTTCGAGTCTTTGCGAGAATTATATTTAGAAAAAGTCTTTCTAGAAAACCTTAACTTAATAACATTATCCTCACGCGAATGCCAATCAATAACTTTTATAAAAACCACAAACTGTTTACTTCTAAAAAATCCCTTTAAGCAGACTGTCCAGTTGTTTGTATTCTATCAAAAAAGCATCGTGTCCATGAATGGAGTCAATCTCCTGAAACGTTACGTTTTTCTTGTGTTCTTTCAATGTTTCGTAGGTTGCTTTATTTTCATTTACCGTGAAAAACAAATCCGAATTGATTCCGATGATATGAATATCTGCTTCTATTTGCGACGCCACAGCAATAAAAGATTCCCTGCCTTTGGCAATATCAATTGTTTTCAGCAATTGATTCATCAACTTATATGCCGAAAGTTGGAACCGCTTCTGCAATTTCTCTCCATGGTGGTTCAGCCAGCTTTCTATATTAAAAACTGCTAATTCTTCATTTATTGTTCGATCAAACTTCGCTTTAAAAGATTCTGGTGTTCGGTAACACAACATAGCGTGAATTCGGGCATCCTCTATTGGTTTTGCTGAATTTTTTAAAATCTGTTCCTGCAAAAAGCAATTGGCAATCAGCCAATCGGTCGATTTCCAGTCGGTCGCAATCGGAATTAAATGTTTTGTTATTTTAGGTTCCAATCCAGCAATTTCCCAAGCAATTCCTCCACCAACTGAACCGCCAATAATAGCATATAACTGCTCAATATGAAGTGCTTTTATTCCTTCTATAAAAAGTCTTGCCACATCTCTGGCTGTAAAATCCAAATAATTTTCGATTATGGTTCCGTCAAAACCATTTCCCGGAACATTAAAAGCAAGTATCGTATATTTATTAGTATCAATCGTTCTATTCTCACCAATAAGGACATTCCACCAACCTTTTGAACCCACGACATGAGAATTTCCAGTTAATGCGTGATTGACCAAAACGATTGGTGCGGTATGCAATTCACAACCAAAAAGCTGATAACTCAAATTGATTGAAGCATATAAAGCACCACTCTCGGTAGTGAAATTTTGTATAGTAATTGTAGTTGGGTAATTTTCCAATTTCAAATCTTTATTATTTTTTTGATTTGTACCGGAAATATTATGAAGAAAGCTGAAAAAAAACTAGATGATTTTTTTGTGTTATCTTTCCACGTTTGGGCGTGGTAGAATGCAGCACCTTCTTCGATAAATCGAAGGGTTGCTAAGGCTTCATCGGGTCTAATCCCTCTGCCTTTCTTTATAACATTTCAATACGTTTCTGAACTTAACGGTGCAAATTAACCACAATTTTATGAAACAACCAAATAATTATTCAACTGAAATTTAAAACAGTCTTTCTTCAACGCTAAAAAAATTGCCAAAGACTGCACTTATTCTCACGCATTTCCTTTTATACAAAAAGATATTCCGTGTTTTTATCCGTGCAATTTTTGGCAAATAATTTTAACCTGTTAATTTCTAGTTTTACGCCTGTTTTGTGTCAGATAAAAAGAGTTCCATTTTCTTTTGAATACATATGAAACAATAAAGAATTGTTCCCTTTTCTTTCTTTCATGTCAAAGTTTTCATCCACGTCAAATCTTGGGTGATCCAACTCTTTTTTTGGATTGAATGGCTCGATATTTATAGTTTTTGTAATTGTCCTTTTGAACAATTCTACTGTATTTTTGATGATGTATGATATAGTTTTCATGATCTTGTAATTTTAAAATTAATTTCTACTAAAGGCTTATATTATTTTTTTACTTTCTGCTTATTCTGCATTATGAGTTTATTTTCTAAAAACTGCTGGACTCTTTCCCGCTTAATACAACAGAAGAAAATGGACAAACTTGCTGCATGCAATACATTTGATTTTATTTTTTTAGAACTCATAATCTTATTTTTAACTTATTTTTTTTTCTATACAACTGTAAAACAAAAAACCCTTTTAGACATATATCCAAAAGGGTTTTAAGCTGTATATAAACTTTTATTCTTTTGGAATCAACAAATACGGGCAGTCATCATGGCATTGACACGCATCATCGTCTTCTTCATCTTCTTTGCCTTGCAAATGGTAATCTTATCAGTGTAGAGCTGCTGCATGCTTAATTATTGTTTTACTTAATCTTATTATTGTTTTAACATTTAAAAAAAAACCTCTCAATAAGCTTGAGAGGTTTTTTTATATATTATTTAATTTAAAAATAATGCTATATATACCTCTCCCTGCAGGTTTTCACCTGAATGGCTTGTTTAGACATATTGCATAAATTAAATTTCATTTTTCTCTTTTCTTATTTTGTTGAACAAATATCTAAATTTTTTTTTGATTTTCCAAACACGAAACATAAATTTAATAATAAAAATATATTAAGTTAAAATACAAATCTACTGAAAATCAATAATTTAAACAAATAACGTACACATATATTGGTCTTTTCCTCTTTTTTTTAACAAAATTTTGTCTTTTTTTGGCTGCTAATCAGCTGAAAATTAAGCCGAAAACATGAATTCCTGATACTTTGAGTGTATTGTCTGGTAAAATAAAATCCCTATTCCTCCTGACAATACTATAATTAAATGCAAAAGCGGGTTTGGAAAAAAAGAAAAAGCCAAATAACCAATGATAATACCTCTCAAAAAATCCAGATGGAAAATCCATTTCTTTTGATCCAGCATTGCTCCTGTAGCAATTACACTCAAAACAATAAAGACTGTAATTAAGAAAATATTAAACGCAATTATAAATTCTGAAAAGAGAATTGTCAAAAACAGCACAAGCATTGTTAGAATTGTTTTGGCAATAATCGAATTCGTCAGTTTCTTTGAATATTTGACATCAGGAGCAACTGTTTCTTTAGAAAACTTTCTCTCAAGAAGCAATCGTATCCTTGCGTCAATATCATTTGGCCCCCCCAAAATCACTTTTGCTTTTTGCCTAAATGTTTTCGCCATTCTGAAAGCCACAGCTAATTCTAATACATAATGAAAATGCTGCCATAAAAAACTATAACTTCCCAGTGGCTTTGTTAATCCAAATTTAGGTTCTGTAGTTTCCTCTATAAAAGTGCCAAAAATTTTATCCCAGATGATCAGCATATCGCCATAGTTTTTATCCAAATATTCTGGATTACTGCTATGATGAACTCTATGGTGCGATGGCGTAACAATAATATATTCCAGCCAGCCTAATTTCCCGACCAGCTGTGTATGCGTAAAAAAAGGATAGGTTCCATGAATTAGCAGCAATATTGTTATCATTTCTGGTTTAAAACCGATAATTGGCAAAACGCACCAAAACAGTCCTCTGGCTATAGCTTGAAAAACTGTTATTCTGGCTGCTGCCGTATAATTAAAATCGTCACTCTGATGGTGTACTATATGTGATGCCCAAAAAAGATTCACAGTATGCCCAAACCGATGATACCAATACCAGAGCAGATCTGTAGCAAAAAACAGTAACACCCAAGTTACAGCAGTTGATTCAATAGAAAAAATTGAAAAATTTGCATGCAGCCAGGAAAAAACAAAGAAAAAAGTTCCCGTAGTCAAAAGATCGGCAATACGCTCCGCTATTCCAACATTAAGATTAGCGATACTTTCATTAAAATGGTGAAGTTTTTTATTTTTCCTTACACTAATATAGTATTCCAAAAACATAAATACTGCAAAAAATGGAACTGCAAGTGCTATATAATTTAATTTCATATGTAGATTTTATTGTTTTTTATTGGTCATGTGTAATTGATGACTGTTTATATTTTATTAAAATCATCGAACTACGTTTCGCATATCATCATCAGATATTTACGGCCAATTTGTAATCATGCTCATTTCATTGGGATTTTTTTGTGGCCTTAAAGCCAAATTGCTTCTTTTATTTTTATTTTTTCACTTACTTTTAAAATATCTACCAGAATACCTCTTGCTATGGCCTCTGCCTTTTTGCCTGAATTGTCGCCGCGGACAACAATTGGATTATTTCTGCGGGATTGAGTATAGATTTCATAAACCGTTTCGGTTTCTTTTAGCTGGCCAATAGCCGAAGATACAGGCTCTGAAACCAATTTGACTTCAAATTTGTTTTCTGGAAGCGAAATTTCTCCAACATACCGCAGCACTTCATTTTCTGGCTGCGTAATTTTAGCCACTTCAAAATCTTTATCCAGCACTGATGCACTGGATAAAAATTTTGACTTAAGGCTTGATTCCTCCAGACGATGTGATAATAGCGATGTAATTTTTATATCCAGAAATTCAATCTCCTTGCCCAATTCTCTTGCTAAAACCAATAATTTCTTTGCCGTTCCAATTCCAGAAAGCTCTTCTTTAAAATTAGCATTCAGCAGTCCTTTTTTATCTGCATCATTTAATACTGCAGAAAAAGGTACATCTTCTGATGAAAACTTATTAAAAATATAGCTTAACGAATCTGAAAAAACACCTCTGATCTTAGTTATTTTTTCTCCCGAATAATACAGATCACTAATAATCTGCAGTACTGGTATTCCTGCGCCGATATTGGTTTCATATAAAAAACTCTTGTCAAACTTTTTTAGGTTTCTCCTTATTTCTTTATAAAAATCAATATGCAGTACGTTTGCGCTCTGATTAGCTGCAACAATATCAAATTCGTTTTGAATTAAAGGAATGTAATGTTTGACTAATTCTGAACTTTCAGTTGCATCAACTATTATTACATTTTCAAGTTCTTTATTTTTTACAAACTCAACAATATCGGAAATCGTAAAAGGAAATGCTAATTCATCGAAATTGGCCTCCCAGCTGTTTTTGACGCCTTCTTTTTCAAAAAAAGCCAAAGTAGAATTGGTAATTACTGGAAATCGCAGATCGATGTTTCTTTTTTCCAGATAGAACTGCTGGCTCTCAATAATCTGATTTATCAATGCGCTCCCCACGCTGCCAATTCCAAAAAGGATTACATTTATTTTAAGCGCTGGCATAGAGGTGCTGTTTACTAAAATTAAAAATTGGCTTCAAAATATCGGACAGCTGATTGAATTCTATCAGATAAGCATCATGACCGTGAATAGACTGAATCTGGTGATAAAAAACATTCTGCTTTTTATTAGTCAGTTCTCTGTAAGTTTTGCGGGTTTCCTCGGCTATAAACAAATAATCTGTATCTACGGTTACAAGATGAATATTGCTCTCAATGGTATTTGCCACCGTTAAGAAATCAGGTCTGTTTCGAGTTATATCAATTGTTTTGAGCAGATGATTCATCAATTTATAAGCAGCCAATCGGTATCTGTTTTTCAATTTAATGCCATGATCAATTAACCAATTTTCAATTTTCAGCACTGACAATTCATCCAATCTGCTTCTTCTAAATCTTTGGTTCACATATTCGGGAGTTCTATACAGCAAAGTAGCATGCAGACGGGCATCAACTATTGGATCATCAGAGTGATTAAGAATCTGGTCCTGAATTAAGACATTGGCAATAACCCAGTCAGTAGCTTTCCAGTCAGTTGCGATTGGGATTAGATTATCAATCTTGTCAGGCTGTAATGCAGCCATTTCCCATGCTATGGCTCCGCCCAAACTGCCTCCTATTACTGCATAAACATTTTTTACATTCAAGAAGAATAGTCCTTCCCAAAAGATTCTTGCAATGTCCCGAACACTAAAATCGCGATAATTGTCTATTAAATTATCAATATTATCATCATATCCATTTCCGGGGATATTAAAAGCGATTACAGTAAAATAGTCAGTATCGATTGCTCTGTTTTCGCCAACGATACCATTCCACCATCCTTTTTCGCCAGCAACTTTGGAATTTCCTGTCAAAGAATGATTTACTACTACAATAGGAGCACTGCCCAGCGGTCTCCCAAAAACATTATAAAACAAAGGGAGGTATGCCTTTTGTTTTCCTATTTCTAAATCAAAATTAAAGAGATCTATTTTTTCTAAATTTTCCATTTTCGAATATTTTTTAAAAATTATTTTTTGTAAAAACTACCCTAGACTGACAATCCTAGCAGCTAAGGCAGTTTTACTAACAAAAAAAACACATTATTAAGCTAATTGTGGCGTTTTTATGGTTTCAAAAACAGCTTTTAAATCTGCTTTTAAATCCTCTATATCTTCAAGCCCAACGGACAGTCTGATTAAATCTTTGGTAACACCAGTTGAAATCTGCTCCTCATCAGTCAATTGCTGATGCGTGGTGCTGGCAGGGTGGATAATCAGTGATTTTGTATCACCTATATTGGCAAGTATTGAAAATAGTTTTGTGCTATCGGCTACTTTTTTGGCAGCGTCAAAACCTGCTTTCAAACCAAAAGTTACGACACCACTTTGCCCTTTTGGAAGGTATTTTTGTACTAACACATAATACTTACTTGATTTCAACCCTGGATAATTTACCCAGGCCACCTCATCCTGAACCTCTAGCCATTGTGCCAGTGCCAAAGCGTTTTCGCTATGTCTTTTAATACGCACTTCCAGAGTTTCTAATCCCTGTATAATCTGGAAAGCATTAAAAGGACTCAAGGCAGCACCATGATCGCGCAGTCCTTCGATACGTGCTTTTGCAATAAAGGCTGCGTTTCCTAATGCTTCGTGATATACTAAACCATGATATCCTGCAGACGGCTCTGTGAATTCAGGGAATTTTCCATTTGCCCAGTCAAATTTTCCTGCATCAATGATAACGCCTCCTAAGGAAGTTCCATTTCCTGAAATATATTTGGTTAAAGAATGGATAACAATATCAGCTCCGTACTCAATTGGGTTCAATAAATAAGGAGAAGCCACTGTATTATCAACAATAAAAGGAACTTTGTAAGCCTTTGCTTCCTGCGAAATCGCTTTTAAATTCAGCACATCCAATTTTGGATTTCCTAAACTTTCTACAAAGAAAGCTCTTGTATTTTGCTTTGCCGCACGTGTAAAGTTTTCTGGATCTGTAGCATCTACAAATGTGGTTGTAATTCCTAATCTTGGCAATGTTACTTTCAATAAATTATAAGTTCCGCCGTATAAACTGCTTGATGCCACGATATGATCTCCAGCTTTTAGCAATACCAGCAAGGCTGTAGATATTGCGGATGCTCCAGAGGCTGTAACCACTGCACCAATACCTCCTTCCAGAACCGCTAAACGCTTTTCCAGAATATCATTTGTAGGGTTATTTAATCTCGTATAAATATATCCTTCTTCGGCAAGGCCAAATAAATTGGCTGCATGATCTGAGTTATTAAATACATACGAAGAGGTCTGATAAATTGGAACTGCTCTAGATCCGCCATTTTTAGTTACGTCGTGTCCTGCGTGTAATGCGTTTGTTGCAAAGTTTTGTGTGCTCATGATTTTGTATTTTTTTAATATTATTAATTAGTATTTTGAATTAGTATTTTATTTATTTCTTTAAACAAAGAGGTCTTCCTCTTCTAAATCATACATTCGGAATAGTAATGATTCGTGACCTGTTAAATACAGCTCTTCATTTTGCTGAGCTGTTTCTATTTGAACATCTTCTATTAAGCTGCTGTTTTGTCGATTATCTAATGTTTTCATGATTATAATTTTTAAAAGTGTGGAATAAAAAAACCTTTCGGCTGGCTGGCCAAAAGGTTTATAGTTTTTAACTATATAAAGACTCTTCTTTTCACTTTTGACAACAGCAGCTTGAAACATATTTTCGCATCATACAGCACATCCTCATTTTATCTGCAATCGTTTTCATATTATAATTTGTTTTAATTGAAATTCTTTGATTTTTTTAACTCGACTAATTTGATAGAGTAAATATAGTAAGTATTTTCAAACTACCAAAAAAAATTAAATTTTTTAACATTTTAAAAAAGACCCAGCGCAAAAAATTCATCAGAATATCTTCAAAAAATCTCTTTAAATTCAAGGCTTAAGGAGTTTTATATACAAAAAATATTCTTTTATTGAAAATTTGTTTTACCGCTACATAAAAAAACAAATCTTCATACTTTTTATAATTTATTACATCTAAAATGAATTCCAAATAAGTCACACACTTTTATATGACTGTCCGTTAATAATACCATGTATTTTCAACACTGATTACACAGATTCTCACAGATTACATTACTATTTTTTAGAAAATCTGTGTAAATCTTTTTAATCTGTAACTAATTCGATCTGTTTGGTATTAGTTAAGGATAGTTATAATCTTCTAATGGTCTTAATTTTTAAGATTTAGAATCTGTCTTTCTTTTGGTTTCACTTATGCCAAGATAGAATCAATACAATTATAAGTTCTATAGAATTACTATACATTGTTAAAATCCTCTTAATTAATTAAAAAAAACAGAAGAATAATTTGCAATTCAAAATGGTTTCATACCTTTGCACCCGAATACAAGAGGAAAAATTTGAACTGATTGCAACCTCTTCATAATGAAAAGACTTCATTATGAATGCTGAAAATTTTTCAGTATAAAAAATGCTAAAGCAGAAACTCTCCTTTAGTATTCCCTGCAATTATTTTTCCTCGATTAATTTTAAAAATTTATATTTATTATGGCTTATTTATTTACGTCAGAATCTGTAAGTGAGGGACACCCAGACAAGGTTGCAGATCAAATTTCGGATGCATTAATCGATAACTTTTTGGCATTTGATGCTGACTCAAAAGTAGCTTGTGAAACATTGGTAACTACTGGCCAAGTAATCTTGGCAGGCGAAGTAAAGTCTAATACTTACTTAGATGTACAACAAATTGCGCGCGAAGTAATCCGCAAAATTGGTTATACAAAAAGCGAATATATGTTTGAAGCCAATTCCTGCGGTATTCTTTCAGCAATTCACGAACAATCTGCAGATATCAATCAAGGTGTTGATAGAGCAAGCAAAGAAGAGCAAGGCGCTGGAGATCAAGGAATGATGTTTGGCTACGCAACAAATGAAACTGAAAATTATATGCCTTTGGCACTTGATTTATCTCATAAATTGTTACAGGAATTAGCTATTCTAAGACGTGAAAATAACGAAATCACTTACTTGCGTCCAGATGCAAAATCACAGGTTACTTTAGAATACAGCGATGACAACAAGCCAACACGTATTGATGCTATCGTAATTTCTACACAGCATGACGATTTTGACGAAGAAGCAGCAATGCTTGCAAAAATCAAAAAAGACATTATCGAAATATTGATTCCGAGAATCATTGCAAAAAATCCTGAACACGCACATTTATTCAATGATAAAATCCAATACCACATCAACCCAACAGGGAAATTCGTAATTGGAGGACCTCACGGAGATACTGGCTTGACAGGAAGAAAAATCATTGTTGACACTTACGGAGGTAAAGGAGCTCACGGGGGCGGTGCTTTTTCTGGAAAGGATCCAAGTAAAGTAGACCGAAGTGCTGCTTACGCTACACGTCACATTGCTAAAAACCTTGTAGCTGCAGGTGTTGCTGACGAAATTTTGGTACAGGTTTCATATGCAATTGGAGTTGCCAAACCAATGGGGATTTTTATCGAAACCTATGGTACATCAAAAGTGAATTTGACTAATGGCGAGATTGCTAAAAAAGTAGAAGCTATTTTTGATATGCGTCCTTATTTCATCGAACAAAGATTAAAATTAAGAAATCCTATTTACAGTGAAACTGCCGCTTACGGCCACATGGGACGTACTCCTGAAACGGTAACCAAAACTTTCACTGCTCCAGGCGGATTAACTAAAACAGTTACTGTTGACTTATTTACTTGGGAAAAATTAGATTTCGTAGATCAGGTAAAAGCTGCTTTTGGATTGTAAAATCTAAAATTTTTATACAAAAAACCATTCGGCAATCGAATGGTTTTTTTTTGACAATTGGCGGATTTACAAAAATTAATATTTCAAAATCGTTGTATAATTCCCTTTGCCAAAACTAATTTTTATCTATTTTTACAATCTTATAAATTAATGAATTATAAAATCGTAACATCGTAATGCACATAGCTATAGCTGGAAACATAGGCTCAGGAAAAACAACATTAACCCGTCTGTTAGCCAAACATTTTAAGTGGGAACCCCATTTTGAAGAAGTAGTAGACAATCCTTATCTTGATGATTTTTACCATCAGATGGAACGCTGGTCTTTCAATTTACAAATATATTTCTTGAATAGCCGTTTTCGCCAGATAATGCAGATTCGCGAGAGTGGCAAAAAAATCATTCAGGACAGAACCATTTATGAAGATGCTCATATTTTTGCTCCCAACCTTTATGCTATGGGGTTGATGACAAGCCGTGATTTTGAGAACTATTCTTCACTGTTTGAATTAATGGAAACACTTGTCAAAGCACCCGATTTATTAATTTACTTAAGAAGTTCCATTCCTAACTTAGTAGGCCAGATTCATAAAAGAGGACGTGAGTATGAAAACACCATTTCCATTGACTATTTAAGCCGACTCAATGAGCGTTATGAAGCCTGGATTCAAACCTATAATAAGGGAAAAATTATGATTATTGATGTAGACAATATTAATTTTGTAGACAATCCAGAAGATTTAGGAAATATCATCAACCGTATTGATGCAGAACTCAATGGATTATTTTAAAACCTTTGTCCAAGTTCTCAAAAAAATGCCTCAAAAATAATTTCGAGGCATTTTTTTAGCTATATTTCAAAACAATTTTAGATTATTTTTTAAAACTACCATTCATTTACTTTATTAGCGTCCATTTTGATGAAGATGAATAGCAAAATAGTAAATCCCCATAATCCCGATCCTCCATACGAAAAGAAAGGCAATGGTACTCCAATTGTTGGAAAAATTCCAATAACCATTGCAATATTTACAAAAAAGTGAATAAATAAAATACCGGCAACGCAATAGCCATATACTCTGCTGAACTTTGTTTTTTGCCTTTCAGCTAAATAAATGACTCTCAATAATAATCCTGCAAAAAGCGCAATGACAACTAATGAACCAACAAATCCCCATTCTTCTCCAACCGTGGTAAAAATATAATCAGTATGCTGTTCGGGTACAAAACCTCCTTTGGTCTGTGTTCCCTCAAGGAAACCTTTGCCCAGCCAGCCTCCAGAGCCAACAGCAATTTCAGATTGATTAGTATTATATCCAATACCTTTCATATCTACTTCCTTGCCTAACAATATATTAAATCGGTCTCGATGATGCTGTTTGAAAACATTAGTAAAAACATAATTAACCGATAAAACAAAACCAGAAATAATCGCAAACAGAATACCGCTTAATACAATATTCCTATCGGCTATCCGGGATTTATAATGAATTAAAACAATAACCAAAAGCGATATTAAAATAACATATTGAGGCTGTAATATCAATGTGAGCATAAATAGCAAAATTGTTATAAAACCAGTCCAGACATACCACGAAGGCAAGCCTTCTCTAAATAATACAATAATAAAAACACTGTATATTAAAGCACTTCCTGGGTCAGGCTGTGGCAAAATAAGCATAACCGGCAAAAAAACAATAGCCAATGCCTGCATTTGCCTATTTACTTCTTTTAAGTTAATCTGTGTATCGCTAAGATATTTTGCAATGGCTAATGAGGTAGCGGCTTTTGCAAATTCGGAAGGCTGCAATGTAAAGCTTCCGAAGCCATACCAGCAGCGCTGTCCTGCAATTGTTTTCCCAAAAACAAACAGACCAGCAAGCGATAATAACGAAACTACAAAAATTATACTGGCATATTTTTCATAAAACTTGCCATCTATATACAATAAAACAAAAATCATAGGAACTGCTAAAGCAATAAATATGGCTTGTTTTTCATAAGTTCCATCGGTAGAGGATAATGAGGAAGAATATATGTTTAACCAGCCCAAAACCACCAGGACAATGTAGATAATGACACATATCCAATCAATATTGCTTGATAAACTTTGATTTTTCATCTGATATGAATGTATTATTTAGTTTTGGTTGTGTCAATTTTTTTTTGCAGCGCTGCTTTAGCTTTGCTCTGAGCAATAGAATCTTTTATTCTTAATTCTTTTTTAACTTCTTCTGAAAGTCCGCCCAATATTGCATATCTGCTTTGCAAGCTTGTATTTAGCACACGATTTTCCAAGTCAGTTCTTGTAATTTTTTTTCTAAGATATTTTTCAATCATCAAACTGGCAATAGGTCCTGCAATTGTTGCTCCAAAACCACCATTTTCGACCAAAACAGCTATAGCTATTTTTGGATTATCCTTTGGTGCAAAAGCCACAAAAATAGAGTGATCTTTTAACTGCACTCTTTTACCTCCAATTTTAGCAAAATTTTCGGCTGTTCCAGTTTTTCCGCATATATCAATTCCTTCAACGCGTAACCCATAAGCAGTACCTCTATTGTAAACATCAAATAATCCGCTAATCATTGGCGGGAAATATTTTTCATCAATAGTTGTTACGTGTTTGGTAGTGAATTTGGCATCAATTTTTTCTCCTTTTATTTCCTTAATAATATGAGGCGTGTAATAATAGCCGTGATTGGCCACAGTTGCCATCATATTGGCTAATTGAATAGGAGTTACCAATACTTCCCCTTGGCCTATAGCGTTAGAAATAATCGTTTTCCCGCTATAACCCCATCCTGGATACATTCTTTTATAGGTTTTGGAAGTCGGGATTTTTCCTCTTCTGCCCGTTGGCAAATCATATCCCATAAACTCCCCGAGCCCAAAACTTTTAATATGATTACTCCATACATCCACAGAGTAAGGGGTGCTTTTATATTTTCCAATCGTCCTCAAATACACGTTCGAAAAATAGGCATTGCACGATTTATAAATTCCCACATGAAGATCCAATACACCGCCACCGCAATGACAACGCTGAAATCGGCCAGGAGCATAAGAAAAACCGTGATTACATACAAATTTAGTCTCTTCGTCTACGACTCCCTCTTGCAATCCAACAAGACCAGTCATTATTTTAAAAGGAGAGCCTGGCGGATATTCTGCCAATAACCCTCTATCATAAAGTGGTTTTGCAATAGAGTCACGATATAATTTGGTGTAATTCTTAGAACGCTGTCTGCCTACCAAAATTCCAGGATCATAGGAAGGAGCCGTAACAAGTGCTAAAATTTCTCCACTTTGAGGCTCAATAGCAACTATTCCTCCACGTTTATTTATCATTAACTGCTCGCCATATTTTTGAATTTCGGCATCAATGGTAAGATTTATATCCTCACCTGGTTTTGCAATTGTATCATATTTCCCCTCTTTGTAGGAACCTATTTCTCTATTAAATTTATCTTTTTGAAAATATTTAACTCCTTTAATTCCACGAAGAATTTCCTCGTAACTTTCTTCTACCCCTTGTCTTCCAATCAAATCTCCACTTTTATAATAGTGATTTTTTTCAATCTGCTTATCATTAACCTGAGTAATAGATCCAAAAATGTTGGCTCCAAAATTCACCTCATAATCACGCAAAGAACGCTTTTGAAAATAAAATCCCTCAAATTTTCTGATTTTTTCCTGAAAGGCCGCAAACTCAGTCTTATTTAATTGTGCCAAAAATACTGAGGGCAATCTTGGACTATATACTTTGGCTTTTTCTATCCTTTTGATAAAATCGTCTTTGGTAATATTCAATAATTTACAAAACTCAAGCGTATCTGTTTTATTTAATTCCCTCGGAATAACCATGATATCATAAGAAGGCTGATTGGCTACTAACAACACGCCATTTCTGTCATAAATATAACCTCTCTCGGGATAATCATATTTTATTTTTATGGCATTATTTTCTGATTTCAGTTTAAACGAATCATCAATAATCTGCAAATAAAAGACACGTATGATTAACAAAGATGCACCAATAATAATTAAAGCTGGCAACAAGACTTTTCTCATCGTTTATTTGGCTTTATAAGATAAATAAGAATAATACAGATTAAAATGGTAAATAATGTACTTAAAAGTGTCCTAAGCAAAACATCCAAGATAAAAGAGATCTGAAAAGATTCCAGTAAAAACATTGTGCTGTTATGCGTTACAACTGCTAACAAAATAAAAGTGAATCGCTCTGGCGTTAACACATCATTTAATTTAACAGTCTGATACTCATAACTGAGCCCGAATGAAAATTTAAAAAAAGAAGGTCTTAAGTAAGCCAAAAGAACACAGGCAGCAGCATGAACACCACCAGAATTACAGAACAAATCCATTATCAGGCCTAAAAAAAAACTGGCAATCAAAAGATTGAACTTATTGCCATTTACTGGATATAGAATTATAAAAAGGATATATGGAAATGCACTTACATAGCCTCCAAAATTCATATTATTAAAAACTAGAATCTGCAAAGCCAATAAGAGCACAAACCGAAAAATATTCACCAACAACGTGCTATTCATCTTTTCTCTGGTTTTCTAAATTTTTAATTTCTTCGCTGTTTTCCGTCTTAATGATGTATACATGACCTAGATTAGTCATATCATTAAATAATTTTACATTTATTCTGTAATAATGATTTTTATCACTTGGAATATATATTTTATCGATGACTCCTATACCAATGTTTTCCGGAAAAATAACTGATTGTCCGCCAGTAACAATGGTATCCCCTTTTTTGATACTAGCTAATCTTGGCACATCAATAAGCTGTACAAAACCTGCATTTTTTCCATCCCAATTCAAGGTTCCAAAATGATCTGAATTTTTAATTTTTGCATTTATCTGCGACTGTGTATTAAGAATACTTATTACTGTTGCATAATTAGCAGAAACATTATCTATAATCCCAACAATTCCTAAACTATTAATCACTCCCATATCAGGCTTGACTCCAAGCTTAGATCCAGAATTAATAGTCAAGAAATTCTCATGTACGTTATACGAATTACGAATTACTTTAGATACAATGATATCTTTTGGCAAAACTCCTTTGAGGCTATCAAGATTAGGAATTTTAGCAGAATCCTGCATTTTGAACAGCAGGCTTTTTAAGTTGGCATTCTCTCTGGCAAGCTCGTCATTCTGCTCTCTTAAATGCAGATATTCCTCAACCGAATTAATTTTTTCGTAAACATTTCCACTTAAAAAATTAGCTGAACTAATTATTTTGCTCCTATGAAAAGAATGGGATTGAATAGTAAGAGATAATGAAATACCCAAAAGCAGCAAAAACAGTATTCGATTACTGTTTTTTATAATAAAAGAAAATATTTGCTGCATTTCTTATCTGTATAATAAATGTTAAATAATCGCAAGATCCCGTTTATTGGAATATTACTTGATTAATATATTTTTAAATTTTGAAATGTTTTTTAGAGCCATTCCAGTTCCTCTTACAACCGCTCTCAATGGATCCTCAGCAATATAAACTGGCAAATCTGTTTTTTGAGAAATTCTTTTGTCCAGTCCTCTTAACATAGATCCACCACCTGCAAGATAGATACCCGTATTATAAATATCTGCCGCTAATTCGGGAGGAGTCTGCGACAACGTTTCCATTACAGCATCTTCAATACGCTGAATTGATTTATCCAGCGCTTTAGCAATCTCTCTATAAGATACTTCTACTTGTTTTGGCTTACCTGTCAATAAATCTCTTCCTTGAACAGACATATCTTCTGGAGGAGTTTCTAAATTTTCGATAGCGGCACCAATTTGGATTTTTATTTTTTCTGCTGTACTTTCTCCAACAAATAGGTTATGCTGGGTACGCATGTAGTAAACTATATCATTTGTAAAAACATCCCCTGCAATTTTAACCGATTTATCACAAACAATTCCGCCCAAAGCAATTACAGCAATTTCGGTAGTACCACCACCTATATCCACAATCATGTTTCCTTTTGGCTGCATGATATCGATTCCGATACCGATAGCAGATGCCATAGGTTCATGAATTAAGTATACTTCTTTTCCGTTTACTCTTTCACAAGACTCTTTTACCGCTCTCATCTCTACTTCGGTAATACCTGATGGAATACAAACTACCATTCGCAGAGCAGGTGTAAACATTCTTTTTTTCAATGCCGGAATGCTTTTGATAAACATATTTATCATTTTCTCAGAAGCATCAAAGTCAGCAATTACACCATCTTTCAAAGGCCTGATAGTTTTTATGTTTTCATGCGTCTTTCCCTGCATCATATTGGCTTCCTTGCCAACTGCAATAATCTTGCCTGATATTCTATCACGCGCAACTATAGACGGACTGTCAATTACGACTTTGTCATTGTGAATGATTAAAGTGTTTGCTGTACCAAGGTCTATCGCAATATCCTCAGTCATGAAATCAAAAAATCCCATATGCCTTTTAAGGGTTAAAAAGTTATAAATAAATTACGCACAAAGTTAAACAAATTAATGTTTAAAATGACGAGTTCCTGTAAATACCATTGCAAGATTGTTTTCGTTGCAATAATTAATGCTCAATTCGTCTTTGATTGATCCTCCAGGCTGAATTACAGCGGTTATTCCTGCCTTATCTGCTAATTCTACACAGTCTGGAAAGGGGAAAAAAGCATCACTTGCCATTGAAGCTCCTTCTAGACTAAATCCAAAGGCTTTTGCTTTTTCAACGGCTTGCATTAATGCATCTACTCTCGATGTCTGTCCTGTTCCAGAAGAAATCAAGGTTCCATTTTTTGCAAAAACAATTGTGTTAGATTTGGTGTTTTTACAAATCTTTGAAGCAAAAATCAAATCATCAATTTCCTGCTCTGTAGGTGCTTTAAGGGTAACGGTTTTTAAGTCGGCTTTAGTATCTGTAATGTTGTTTCTTTCTTGAATTAACAAACCATTAAGACAAGTCCTGACTTGTTTTTGAGGCAATTCGACCTCGTTTTGAATTAATATAATTCTATTTTTCTTTTCCTGTAAAATTGCAATTGCTTCAGCATCATACGACGGAGCAATAACTACCTCACAAAATAATTTATTGATTTCAGCTGCAGTTGCAGTATCAATTGTAGTATTAGCTATCAATACCCCTCCAAAAGCAGATGTTGGATCACACGCCAATGCAGCATTATAAGCTTCACAGATTGTTTTTCTTGTTGCCAATCCGCATGCATTATTGTGTTTCAGAATAGCAAATGTTGGACCGTCATTTTTGAATTCATGTATTAAATTAACTGCAGCATCAACATCAAGCAAATTGTTGTATGACAATTCTTTTCCGTGAACCTTAGTAAACATTGCTTCAAAATCACCAAAATAGAATCCTTTCTGGTGTGGGTTTTCACCATATCTTAATACTTGACCGTTTTCAATGCTTGCTTTATAGATAGTCTCATCAGTATTAAAATAGTTAAAAATTGCTCCATCATAATGTGAAGAAACATGAAACGCTTTAGTAGCTAATAATTTTCTATCAGCCAATGTTGTAGCACCGTTTTGAGCAGAAATCAAATCTAAAAACAAACCATATTGATCCATTGAAGAAACAATGACAGTGTCTTTGAAATTTTTTGCAGCAGCACGGATTAATGAAATACCGCCAATATCTATTTTTTCGATAATATCTTCTTCACTTGCTCCAGATGCTACCGTTTTTTCAAAAGGATATAAATCAACAATTACCAAATCAATCTGCGGAATATCATATTCCTTCATTTGCTGTACATCGCTTTCGTTGTCTTGACGATTCAGGATTCCTCCAAAAACTTTCGGGTGCAATGTTTTTACTCTTCCTCCAAGAATAGATGGATAAGAAGTAACATCTTCAACTGGAATTACAGGGAAACCTAATTTTTTAATGAATTCTTCAGTGCCTCCTGTAGAATAAAAAGTCACATTTTGCTCGTGCAATTTTCTAACAATTGGCTCAAGACCATCTTTTGAAAAGACTGAAATTAATGCTGATTGGATTGTTTTTGTTGTGCTCATTGGGTAGTTATTGTTTTTAAAGTGCAAAAGTAGTTTTTTTTGATTATATAATTCAATAAAAAAGATGTAACAATCTCTTAAAATATCATACCTATTGTTAAATATTTTTTTTTAGGATTTTGAAATTAAAAGATCGAATTTTACAGTAATACAAATTTTAAAAATATGCTAGTTTACCTACGGTTATTAAAAGAAAGCTTTGGTTTTGCCATGAATGCTTTACGAAGCAATAAATTAAGAACATTTCTTTCTTTACTGGGTGTAACTATTGGTATATTCTCAATTATAGCAGTACTTGCAGCGGTTGATTCTTTAGATAAAAAAATCTCAAAAGATTTGAGCAGCATGGACAAAAACACAATCTATTTACTGAAATTCCCTTTTGGTCCATCTGACATTCCTCAATGGAAAAGAGAACAGTTCCCTAATGTAAAATATTCCGAATATATTTATCTGAAAGATGCCATGACTAATACAGATGAATTGGGATACCGCATATTTACCCGAAGCGAATCTATAAAATATGGCGCTAATATTGTAAGTGATGTACAGATAATGCCCGTTTCGCATGAATTTATAGACATTGAAGGGCTGACATTTGCCGAAGGAAGATTCTATAATGAGTCCGAAGCAAATTCTGGCGCAGCGGTAATTGTTTTAGGTGATGATATTGCGAAATCCCTTTTTGAAGGCACAGAAGCTATCGGCAAAAATGTGAGGTTATACGGCCAGCGGTTTACCGTTATTGGAGTCTTGAAAAAAGAAGGATCTACTTTTGGAGGAAGTAATGACTCAGCTGCTTATATTCCCGTTAATTTTGTCCGCAAAATGTACGGAGACAACAATCCAAACTTGACAAATGTTATCATATTTAAACCCGAAAAAGGCGTGGATATGGAAGAATATAAAGGTGAAATTTCACAAAAACTAAGGAACTTCAGAGGATTGAAAGCTGGAGAAATCGATAATTTTTTTATTAATGTATTTGCTGGATTCCTGGATTTTATAGATGAGATTTTGGGTTCACTCCGCATTGGAGGAATTTTTATAAGTTTCTTTTCTTTTCTGGTAGGCGGTTTTGGTGTTGCCAATATTATGTTTGTTTCTGTAAAGGAAAGAACAAATCTAATTGGAATCCAGAAATCATTAGGAGCCAAAAACCGATTCATATTGTTTCAGTTTTTGTTTGAAGCCATAATCCTTTGTGTAATAGGCGGTTCAATAGGACTTTTTATGGTTTGGATTATATCCATAATTCTAACAAATATATTGGAATTTGAATTTGTATTAAGTTTCTGGAATATTGTAATTGGTTCCGGATTATCGATTATTGTAGGTGTAGTATCTGGCATTATACCAGCGATTACTGCTTCTAAGCTGGATCCGGTAGAAGCTATCAGGACTGGAATGTAATTTTTGCTATATTATGCAACTGTTATTTTAGTGTAAATTTGGAAGGGTATAAATATTTAATTAGTTTTGGGTAAATATCCCAATAATTAAACCTTTTTAGATGAGCTTTATTTTAAAAAATGTAGATATTGTTGACTATATTACAAGAGAAGATTTTAAAAAAAACTATTTAGACAAAAAAAAACCTCTAATCATAAAAGGTCTGACAAAAGATTGGCCAGCCCGAGAAAAATGGTCAACTGATTATTTCAAAGAGATAGCAGGCAATATAGAAGTAAAGCTGGTAGATAATTCCAAGGCAGATCCTACCAAAGTAATTAATGCATCGATTGCCAGCATGAAGTTTGGCGAATACTTGGATTTAATAAAAAGAGAACCCACAGATCTTCGTATATTTTTCTTTAACCTTTTCAAGCACAGGCCAGAATTAGTTAATGATGTGAAAGTTCCCAAGGATTTAATGGGAGGTTTTATAGAAAGTATGCCAGCCATGTTTTTTGGCGGATCCAAAGCAATTACATTTCTTCATTACGATATTGATCTGCCACATCTTTTCCATACTCATTTTGGAGGCCGAAAACACATTATATTATTTGATTATAAGTGGAAAAAAAGACTGTATTGTGTCCCCAATACTACTTATGCCCTAGAAGACTATGATGTTACCAATCCCGATTTTGAAAAATTCCCAGCCCTTAAAGGAGTTGAAGGTTATGAGGTTTTTCTGGAGCACGGTGATACTTTGTTTATGCCAGCAGGAATGTGGCACTGGATGCGATATATAGATGGTTCCTTTTCGTTGACACTACGCGCATGGGATCAATCCATTTCCAGAAAAATAGCCAGTGTCTGGAGCCTGTTTATGCATGGTGCTGTTGACAGTGCTATCAAAGTAATTTTCAGGGAACGATATGCCAAATGGCGAGAAAAATTAGTTTTTAAAATTGCTGAAAGAGAACTCAAAAAAGGAAAGCCTAACAATTAAAGAAGATTGTATAACAAAAAAATCCCGATTGCTCGGGATTTTTATTTATCTAATAGGATTATTTTGAATCAAATCAAGATATAAATTAATCTTATCTTTTAACTCCTTTCTTGGTGTAATAAAGTCTAAGAAACCATGTTCAAGCAAGAACTCGGCGGTTTGAAATCCTTCTGGCAAATCTTTACCAGTCGTATCTCTTACTACACGTGGTCCGGCGAATCCAATTAATGCGCCTGGTTCAGAAATATTGATATCTCCTAACATTGCATAAGATGCTGTAGTTCCTCCTGTTGTCGGGTCGGTACAAAGAGAAATATAAGGAAGTTTTGCCTCAGATAGCTGGGCTAATTTTACAGATGTTTTTGCTAACTGCATCAAAGAATAAGCAGCTTCCATCATTCTCGCTCCACCAGATTTGGAAATCATCACAAAAGGCAATCTGTTTTTGATTGCAAAATCAATTCCTCTTGCTATTTTTTCTCCAACTACTGCTCCCATTGATCCACCAATGAAAGCAAAATCCATACAGCAGATCACAACTTCTTTTCCTTTGGATTTTCCAACTCCTGTACGCACAGCGTCTTTGAGTTTTGTTTTTTCCATTACTTCTTTCAATCGGTCTGCATATTTTTTTGTATCTACAAAATGCAAAGGATCTTTTGAAGTCATGTTTTTGTCTAATTCGACAAACTCATTATTGTCAAATAAAATATCAAAATAAGCTTCACTTCCAATTCTAACATGGAAACCATCTTCGGGACTTACAAATAAATTACGAGCCAATTCTTCAGCATCAATAATTTTTCCTGTAGGTGATTTGTACCAAAGTCCTTTTGGAATATCCATTTTGTCTTCGGTAGCCGTTGTGATTCCTTTTTCTTTTCTTTTAAACCAAGCCATTTTTTTGTAATTATGAATTATAAATTATGAATTATGAGTTGAACCCATAATTCATAATTGGTAATTTGAAATTTGAAATTTACAATGTATTCACATTGTTCAGGTCAGCAAATGCCTGCTCAAGTCTTGCTGTGAAAGTTACTTCACCTTCACGAAGCCATTTTCTTGGATCATAGAATTTTTTGTTTGGAGCATCAGCACCAGTTGGGTTACCGATTTGAGTTTTAAGGTATTCAATATTGTTTACCATAAAATCGCGGATACCTTCAGTGAAAGCAAACTGTAAGTCAGTATCGATATTCATTTTCACAACACCATAGCTGATTCCTTCTCTGATTTCTTCTAGTGTAGAACCAGATCCTCCGTGGAATACAAAGTCAACTGGATTATTTCCTGTATTGAATTTAGCTTGTACGTAATCTTGAGAATTTTTTAAGATTTTTGGAGTCAATTTTACGTTCCCTGGTTTGTATACACCGTGTACGTTTCCAAAAGCAGCAGCAATTGTGAATTTTGGACTCACTTTAGAAAGTTCTTCATAAGCATAAGCTACTTCTTCTGGCTGAGTGTATAATTTTGAACTATCAACATCAGAGTTATCTACACCATCCTCTTCACCACCAGTGATTCCAAGTTCGATCTCCAGAGTCATTCCCATTTTACTCATTCTTTCTAAATATCCTTTGCAGATTTCGATATTTTCTTCGATTGGCTCTTCAGATAAATCAATCATGTGTGAAGAGAATAATGGTTTTCCAGTAGCTGCAAAATGTTCTTCTGAAGCGTCTAGTAATCCATCAATCCAAGGTAATAATTTTTTTGCGCAGTGGTCAGTATGCAAAATAACAGTTGCTCCGTATGCTTCTGCTAATGTATGAATGTGTTTTGCTCCAGCAATACCACCAGCAATAGCAGCTTTTTCTCCAGCATTAGAAAGTCCTTTTCCTGCATTAAATTGTGCCCCTCCGTTTGAAAATTGAATAATAACCGGTGCGTTTAGCTTAGCAGCAGTTTCTAGTACCCCGTTAATTGTGTCAGATCCTATAACATTTACAGCAGGAAGTGCAAAACCTTTTTCTTTTGCATAATTGAAGATTTCCTGTACTTGATCGCCTGTAGCTACTCCGGGTTTAATATTGTGTGCCATTGTAATTTTCTTTTAATTGTTTTTTTTTTAGTTTATAGATTATAATCTGCAAAAATAAGAATTAATTAGCATTTAAAAAGGGTAATTGATACCAAAATTATATACAACGTTTGCGAAGTTATATTGCTTAAACCATCTTTCACCTATTTCCTTAGCAGGATTATAGGTTTTAAATCCTAAGTCCAATCGTATTACAAAAAAACTTAAATCATATCTTATTCCAAATCCGGTGCCCAGTGCTATTTCACTCAAGTCTTTTATGTCATCAAATTTTGCTGGTTCGTAGGTAACAGCATCCAGGACATTCCAAATATTTCCAGCATCTGCAAAAAGAGCCCCGCCCCATTTGCCAAAAATTGGGAAGCGGTATTCTCCACTAATGGCAATTTTCATGTTTGCTTCGTTAAAATCATTTGAAAAAGAACTGCTTCCTGGCCCAAGATTATATGGCTGCCATGCGCGATTATCATTTGATCCCCCAGCAAAGTAACTCTTAGAAAAAGGGATAGAATTTGAATTTCCGTATGGTATTGCAATCCCAAAAAACGATCTCATAGCAAATATTCCAGATTTGCCAACACTCCAATGCTTTATAAAATCAAATTCTGTTTTAATATATTCTGAGTATTCGAGATTAAAAATCTCATAATTTCCGTTCTGGTTTTTAGGGATATTTCCAATTGCAGATACAGCTGACAGTACAGTTCCTGCCGATTCAAGCTTGGTTCTAAAAGTATAAAAGTCATTATCCTGCAAATCCCTTCTGCTTGTTTTGGTAAAATTAAAATTGGTTGCTAAAATAAAATCATTATCCGACAACCTGATTCTCTGCTGTTCAATACTATTAACATCTTGAAATTCGGAATCCTCTGGCCTCAAGTCAGTCTTGAATGTTAAAACATCATTTGTAAATCCTGTTGTACCGCTTTCTATAATCAGATCCCCTGTTGAAGTATCTACATATGACGGTTCCTTATTATGAGTTTTGGCAATATCATTTAAGGCGTCATAAGAACTGGTATAAACATTGAAATAATTACTAGGATTTAAATTGCGGACAAATTGAAAATTTAAAAGATCCAATCGGGTTGTTGTATTTCTCTTTGGTGTCCAATTGTATGAAAAAGAACCAGTGAAATTTTCTTTATCCAATCCAATATTGGTTTGTTTTGAAAGACCCAGGCTCACAACTGTAGAAGGAATCATACTTTTGGGAATTATTTTTTCTGTCTTGAAAGGAAATAACACACGAGGAAAATTCAGTTTAGCATCTACTCCATATTCTGAAACATTAAAAAAACTATCATTCGAATTAGCAATATCATTGGAAGCCCCAATGTTTCCTCTTGCAGAGATTTCCAATGTTTCGGCACCATTAAATACATTTCGCACGGTCTCAGTAATGCTTGCAGTAATACCAAAATCTTCAATATTTGAATGTGTAAAATCCAGAGTGTAGCCAAAACTGTATTTTTTTCGAGGAGTCAGATAAATTTTGGCCACTAATGACTGATCTGTTGTATCTTTTTTATCAATTTCATATTGTATGGCTGGATAATTAAATGTTTTTAAATTATTTAAATATCTAGTAGACAATACCGTCCGAGTATCACTGAATAATTCTCCTTTAGTAAGAAATATAGCATCTGTTATTGCATGTGGAGTATACTTTATTTTTTGAAAACCATACAAGGTCATGTTGTTGTAGGTCACACTATCCTTGATGGCTTTATTGTGATTTGCAGTCGAATAATCCGTATAAATTTTAATATCACTTATTTTGTACAGCTTAAAAGGCTCTGTTTTAGTAGAGTCATTTTCCAGATAAGAATATTTTTCAATATTTAAAACTACTGTTGCCTTGTCTTTTTTATTAATTGTATCTATATCAAAATTAATATAATTGGGCTGGAAGCGATAAGCGCCATGATTTCGAAAATAAGTACTGATATGGCTTTTTTCATTCTCAAAATCCTCCAGTTTGTATTGTTTTCCAACAACTAATTCCGACTTGAGTTTTTTGTAAAGTGAGTCTAATGCAGGGCTTTTTATATTTGTCCTGACAGAATCAATAAAAAAAGGATTTCCTGTCGTCAAGAAGTATTTCATCTGAGCTTTTTTTGGTGCCAAAGAATCTATCTGAAACGATGCTTTAACATTAAAATAACCATTATTAAAATAATAGCTCCTGAGTCTAACCAAAGATTTTTTTGCTTTTAACGTATCGGCAATAACTGGAGCCTCCCCTGTTTCTTTTAAAAATTGATGAATACCATAATACCAGAATGATTTACGGAGTCCTTGAACCTGTTTTGCCGAAAGCCATTTGACTTCTCTATCGTACTTTTTCTGGTTGTTTAAATATTTTAGGTTAAAAGTAGAATCAGGGTTAGGATTCGCTATGCTATAAATATTTAACAGCATGCGGTAACCTAAGATACTGCTGTTGGGCTGCTGATATAACTGATCATATATGGTTTGATTCTTGAGCAGTTTATCATTCTCAAAAATCTCGTTTTTAACAAGGAGCTGTTTTCTAGGAGGAATTCTTTTTTCTGAATTACAGGCATAGAAAAAAACGCTAATTAGGATAAATACAGCTATTTTTGCAGCATTCTTTTTCCCTTTAAAAAATATAGACCGACTATATTCAGCAAAACTATTTTTTATTTTAAAAGGAAAAAAAAAATTATACATGTGGAAATTCGTGTTATGGAATATTTAATTCAAAAATACATTTTTTTATGCTTAGTAAAAACCAAATAAAACTTATATCCAGCTTACAACAAAAAAAATATCGTTTTGCTAATCAATTGTTTTTTGCCGAAGGTGTAAAAGTAATTCAAGAATTAGTAAAATCAAATTTTGAACTGGAGCATCTTTATACGACTAAAGAAGATTTTAATGAAATTGACTCCCTCAAAAAAACACTTATTACCGAAAATGAATTAAAAAAAATAAGCGCTCTGGCTACGCCCAATACCTGTTTAGCCGTATTTAAAATCCCTACAGAAATCCCAATAATTGAATCAGGGCTGGTTGTCGCTCTCGATTCTATTAGAGATCCCGGCAATATGGGAACCATCCTTAGACTATGCGATTGGTTTGGAATTCAGCAGTTAGTATGTTCAAAAGAAACTGTTGATGTTTTCAACCCAAAAGTTGTTCAGGCCACAATGGGATCTATTACTAGAGTAAACGTTAATTATGTCGATTTAGTTTCTTTCCTCCAAAAAACTACACTTCCAGTTTTTGGAACTTTTATGGATAGTAACAATATTTACAAAACAAAACTGCCTCAGGAAGGAATTATTGTTATGGGAAATGAAGCAAATGGAATCTCTGAAGATATAGAAAAACTGATTTCAAAAAGAATCACTATCCCCCGTTTTGGAGAAATTCAGATTACGGAAAGCTTAAATGTAGCTACCGCTGCCGCTATTATTTTGAGCGAATTTAGAAGACAGAATTAAAACTTTTAATGAAAAGTAAAATTAATTAAAAAGCCTCTTGATTTCATAGATTCTATATTGCCAGTCCAAGGACTGTTTGGATCTTTATCACGGATTAACTCATCCGAAATTCCAAATTGTCCTCTTATAGAAGGCGAGAATATAAAATATTCTGAAAAAATATCAATCCCAAAACCTATTTCATAATTAGTCGTCCAGGTTTTTACTCTAAATCGTTCTTCAAGATTATCATCAAAGGATTTTGCGTTGCTTGACAAATTTAAATTTGCCGACAGCCCGCCTAATAAATATGGACGTATATTGCCTGTCCTTAAAGCCGAAAACTTTAATAATAGCGGAAAATTTACATACGTACTGTTAACTTCTCTGACAGCATCACTGGGAGAATTAAAAGCTGCATTTGGAGGATAATGCAGTGTTCTGTCTGAATAATAAAGCCCTGGCTCAAACCTTAAATCTAAATATTCCTGTAATCTAAAGTTAGTTACCAAGCCCACATTGAAACCTCCAGATTTATCTACTTGTATATCTGGACCTACAGTTTTATAATCAATTTTGAAATCATAAGAGTTAAACCCTAAGAAAAAACCAAAATAGAGTTTTTTCTTTTGCCAATTTTCCAAGTTGATTATTGGATCCTTACTGAAAATACTTTTAGAATTCTGCGCGTTCCCTTTTACAGCAATACTCAATAGAATCAATACAATTATTTTTTTCATATTATGCTGCATATTTCAATATTACTTTTTCGAAGCTGTATAAATTGTTGCAACGCCAAATGTCTGAGGCAGTGCTTTTACTGATATAAACCCAGTTTTTCTTAAAATATTGTTTAACGCTTCACCATATGGAAAAGCCGCAGCAGATTCAGATAAATATCCATATGCCACATCATCTTTCGAAAATATTTTTCCAATTAAAGGCAGAATATTTTTAGTATAAAAATTATAGCCCTGCTTGTAAGGAGTTTTATCCGGTACCGATGTCTCTAGAATAACAAATATTCCGCCAGGTTTTAAAACCCTCAAGATCTCTGAAAGCCCTTTTTCAAGATGCTCAAAATTCCTGACACCAAATGCCACCGTTATTGCATCAAAATAACCATCTTCAAAAGGCATGCTCTCGGAGTCTCCCAACACCATTTCGATAGTTTTCGCAAGATTTTTTTCTTGGATTTTCTTTGTGCCTATTTCCAGCATTCCTGCAGAGATATCTAGTCCAATAATTTTTTCTGCCTTGGTTTGCGCCATCAAAATAGCCAGATCTCCAGTTCCTGTAGCAATATCTAATATAGTTTTAGGATTAGTTTCTGCAACCAGTTTCAAAACTTTTTTTCTCCATTTGACATCAATTCCAAACGAAATAACTCTATTCAGGCTATCGTAGTTTCCTGAAATAGTATCAAACATTTGGGCAACCTGTTCTTTTTTACTGAGAGAAGAATCTTTATAAGGGGTGATTTCTTTTGGCATTTTTTTAATTTCTACAAATATAAACAAACTGCATAAACTATAAATGCGTTTTTTTATACCAGGCAAAATTTTATCCAAATTGAATGATTATAGAACAATTTCAGAATTATCTGTGTTTTTTGAGTGAAAATAATTGAAATATCACTAAAAGTGGGTATTGTGGAAACTGTTTTTATTACTGATGTTTGTACTTTAAAATTTAAATATTTTTAAAATGATTAGACGGGAACTAATGACCCAAACCAAATGGATGCTTCTTGCGCTATTTATCTCATTTGTTCTTGTACTGTTTTTTGAAGGTACTATCACTAGTGGTAGTATTATTTTAAAAGCGCAAAATACGTTCTTAGGATTAAATTTGTTTTTGGAAATTTTAATTTTCTTCACCTTTAGTACCTTTGTGGTATTTGGTACTAAAGGTTTTTTTGAGTTGTACTCTCAAAAATTATCAAATTATATTGTCCTCATATCGGGGGTAATATTGATATTTGTGATTTGTATATTATGTTATCAAATCGTAGTACAGGAATAGGTCATTCCGCTAATCATTTAAAAAAAGCATCCTAGTTATAGGATGCTTTTTTTATTTTTCAGCGAATTTGAAAATATCGTTTTTGAAATAAATACAGCGTTATACTTTTACAAACGTCTGGTACGTATAATCAAATTGATGCTTATCATCTTTTGGATTAAACTCGGATTGAATTTCGGTCCAATCATCAGGGTTGATTTCTGGAAAAAAAGCATCAGCTTCAAAACTATGATGTACTCTAGTAATTTCGAGCTTATCTGCAAACGGAAGCCCCAAATTATAGATTTCTCCTCCACCAATTATAAATGAGGTTTTATTTTCCGGACACACTTCAATAGCTTTTTCAATACTATCCACTACAATGCATCCTTCGGGCTGGTAATCTTTTTGCCGAGTTATAACAACGTGAGTCCTATTTGGCAGAGGCCTGGGGAAACTCTCAAATGTTTTTCTTCCCATTATTATATGATGGCCGGTTGTTAAGGATTTAAATCTCTTAAAATCATTTGGCAGATGCCAAACCAATTCATTATTCTTTCCCAAAGCGCTGTTTTCTGCAACTGCAGCAATCATAATAATCATAGAATCAAGTTTATATGGAGTTATTGTTATCAATTTTGGACTGCAGCTGGGCTATCTTTTTCTGCTGAAGCCCCACAAGCCTGTCTATTTGGCTTCGTTCCCAGTTTTTATTCATAAACCTGTCGGTAATAAAAACCTTTATGAAGTGCATTACAAAAATGAATAACCAAATAGTGATTATCCAGATACTCCATTTTAATTCTATTCCTGTTTCAAAAAAATATACAGCAGTAAATAAAAAAATACTGCACAATGTAAAGAAAACAAAATGATAATATAATCTTTTTTTCTGTCTTATGCGGTTTCTGGCATATTCATATTGTTCATGCAGTTCTTTTTCCATAATGTAGAATTTTGCTTATAAAGATAAAATTTATTTTCAAAAGTAACTATTCTGATTGTTGAATATTTAACGAGAAATCGTTTTCCTGATTTGAAATTAATATTTAATAGAAGCATTTTTTTTAATGATAAAAAAAAACCATCGTTTTTTTGCTATTATACTAAAAATGAGGGGATTTGCTCAAACTCCAGATTATTTTGCTTACTTTGTTATAATCTTAAAAATTAAAGAGTTATGTCAGTAAAAAAACAATTTATAAAAACGAAACCTGTTTGTAAAGTTACTTTTTCAGTTGAAGCAAAAGAAGCAAATCAAGTATCAGTAATTGGCGACTTTAACGATTGGAAGATTGAAGAGGGCGTTTTAAGCAAGTTAAAAAACGGAACTTTTAAAGGAACGTTCGAAGTAAGCAAAGACGCAGAATATGAATTCAAATATGTAATTGATGGCACATATCAAAATGAGCCAGAAGCCGATTCATATAAATGGAATGACTTTGCAGGTGCAGAAAACAGTGTGCTGTCAGTATAAAAAATAGAAAATCCGCTTTTACGAGCGGATTTTTGCGTTCTATACTGCTACATTTCCTTTAATAAGGGCATGCGGCTCATATCCTTCTAATGTAAAATCATCAAAATCAAAATCGAAGATGTTTTTTATATTAGGATTTAATATCATTTTTGGCAATGGTTTTGGCTCACGGCTAAGCTGCAGTTCCAGCTGTTCAAAATGATTGCTGTAAATATGGGCATCTCCAAAAGTGTGAATAAACTCACCTGCTTCAAGATCGCAGACTTGCGCAATCATCATTGTCAGCAATGCATAAGATGCAATATTAAAAGGAACTCCTAGAAATATATCTGCACTTCGCTGATACAATTGACAGGAAAGCTTTCCTTTGGTTTCTCCTTTTGAAGCATCTGGCGAAGCGACATAAAATTGAAAAAAAGCATGACATGGAGGCAAGGCCGCTTTATTATTGGCAACATTTTCTTCAAATGACTTAGCTGTATCAGGCAATACCGATGGATTCCAAGCCGACACAAGCATTCTGCGGCTATTGGGGTTTGTTTTCAATTCAGATATAAGTTCCGAAATCTGATCAATTTCTTCGCTATTCCAATTACGCCATTGATGACCGTAAACTGGACCTAAATCGCCATTGCTGTCTGCCCATGCATCCCATATTTTTACGCCGTTTTCCTGAAGGTATTTTATATTTGTATCGCCTTTTAAAAACCAAAGCAGCTCATATATAATAGATTTGAGGTGCAATTTTTTGGTGGTTACCATTGGAAAACCCTCACTTAAATCAAACCTCATCTGATAGCCAAATACGCTTTTGGTTCCAGTTCCTGTCCGATCACCTTTTTCATTCCCGTTTTCTAAAACGTGCTTTACTAAGTCTAGGTATTGCTTCATTTTTTTGGGCTTTATGCTCTATGCTCTATGCTTTAAGCGTATTGCCTAATGCTTATTGCCTAATGCCTTTAATATTATCTTTTTGAAATTTCGTCCCGGATTTTGGCAGCTTTTTCGTAATCTTCATGCTCAACGGCTTGTGCCAACAATTCGTTTAATTCCTGTAAGCTATGATTGGAATAAGTATTGCCTGATTCGTTGCTCTCGGCACTGCCAAAAGTTTCAGGATTAGAAAGAATATCTTCTATTTCATTAGCCGTTTCACTTTCAAGAGGATTTGCTTTCAAATAAATACCAGCCTTGTCCAGTATGTTTTTATAGGTAAAAATAGGCGCACTAAAACGAATTGCCAATGCAATAGCATCTGAAGTCCTCGCATCAATTATCTCTTCAATTTTATCTCTTTCGCAAATGATGCTGGAATAAAAAACGCCATCAACCAGTTTGTGAATAATTACCTGTTTTACAATAATATCAAACCGTTCTGCAAAATTCTTGAATAAATCATGCGTTAAGGGACGAGGTGGCTTAATCTCCTTTTCTAAGGCAATCGCGATAGACTGAGCTTCGAAAGCTCCAATGACGATAGGCAATTTCCTTTCTCCGTCTACCTCATTTAAAATCAGCGCATAAGCGCCATTTTGAGTCTGACTGTATGAAATCCCTTTTATAGATAGTTTAACTAAGCTCATGTTGGTGTAATGACAAGTACAAAGTACTCTATTAATTGTCTTATTTTTCGTTTTTAAATAAAGTGCAATTTTAATCAAAATTTATGGAACAAAAAAACTGCCTAAAGCAAAGATACGATTATCTTATTTTGAGGCAGCTTAATTTGTAAGAGAAATTAAATTCAGGAATGCTGTTCTTTGAACGCTTTGAATTTAGCGATTAATTGAGGTACAATCTCGAATGCATCGCCTACAACTCCATAATCGGCTACTTTAAAGAAAGGAGCTTCGGGATCGCTGTTGATAACTACTTTTACTTTAGAGGAATTTACACCTGCTATATGCTGTATTGCTCCCGATATTCCGACTGCAATGTATAAATTAGTAGCTACTGGTTTACCTGTCTGGCCTACGTGCTCTCCGTGAGGTCTCCATCCAAGATCCGATACTGGTTTAGAACAAGCTGTTGCTGCTCCAAGAACTCCTGCTAATTCTTCAATCATTCCCCAGTTTTCGGGACCTTTAAGACCACGTCCGCCAGAAACTACGATATCGGCATCAGCAATAGAAACTTTTCCAGAAACTTTTTCTACAGAGGCAACTTTTACTCCAAAATCACCATCTCCAATTGCTGGACTAAAATCTTCCTCTGTTAATGAAACTGCGCTTTCAAAAATTCCATACGAGTTTTTACCGATAGACAATACTTTTACATCGGTACTGATTTCTGTAATATTGAATGCTTTGTTTGAAAAAGCGGTTCTTTTTACCTGAAATGGCGAAGTGCTTACCGGCAAGCCTACAACATTCGAAGCATAACCAGCATCTAGCGCTACAGCAACTAATGACGCTAAGTAAATACTGTCTGTTGTAGAAGACAGTAAAACTATTTTGGAAGCTTCTTTCTGCGCAGCCTGCTTGATAACATCAGCATAGGCTTTGGCAGTAAAACCATTTAATTTGTCATTGCTCACTTTTAGGACTTTATCAACTCCGTATTTTGACAATTCAGAAACATCTCCTGCATTTACAGTTACAGCAGTCACGGTTGTTCCTAATGATTCGGCTATTTTTTTTGCATAAGATGCTAATTCTAATGCTGCTTTTTTAAATTTTCCTTCTGCAGATTCTGCATATATTAATATTGACATGATGATTTGTGATTTTAGATTTTAGACTTGTAATTTTAGATTTTAGAACTCCGATTAAAAATTTTAGATTTTTTTGCCATCAGCAATTAAAAATCATTAATCTTCAATCAGCAGTCCAATTCTTAAATTACTTTTGCTTCGTTGTGCAGTAAATTAATTAATTCATCCAGATTATCTGCAGCGACTAATTTCACAGCCGATTTTGGAGCTGGTTTTTCAAATTTTACAGCTTTTGTATTTACTGGAGCATCAACTGGTTCTAGAATTGTTAATGCTTTTGTTCTGGCAGCCATGATTCCTCTCATGTTTGGAATACGCAGATCTTTTTCTTCAACAATCCCTTTTTGGGCACCAATAATAATAGGTAATGCTGTGTTTACAGTTTCTTTTCCGCCGTCTATTTCGCGAACAGCAGTTACATTTGTTCCATCAACAGTGATTGCTGTACAAGAATTCAAGAAGTTATAACCTAGTATTCCGGCAATCATGCCAGGAACCATTCCGCCATTGTAATCCAAAGATTCTTTTCCTGCAATTACAACATCATATCCTCCATTTTTAATTACTTCAGCCAATTGTTTTGCTACAAAAAAACCATCTGTTGGATTTGCATTAACACGGATAGCTTCATTGGCACCAATGGCTAATGCTTTTCTTAAAGTAGATTCTGTATCTGGTCCGCCAACATTAACAATAGTAACCGTTGCCCCTTGCTGTTCTTGGAACCAGATAGCACGAGTTAACCCAAATTCATCATTTGGATTAATTACATATTGAACTCCATTGGTATCAAACTCAGCATCACCATTCGTGAAGTTGATCTTTGATGTAGTATCAGGAACATGACTGATGCAAACTAATATTTTCATAATTATATATATTAAAATTCTTTTTTTTCTCAGACAAATTTAAAATAATAAATCGAATAATTTACTATGCATGCATAACATTTATCGCAACTATTACGATTTCGTTATTTAAATTACTGATTGATTTCAATAAAATTACAATTTATACAAAAAACAATAAAAAAGTTGTGAATTCCATCAGGCCTGTATAATGTGAGACTCATATTCTAAATCACTATTTATGATGATTGATGGTACATTTTCCTACTATATTTTTGTGTCCGATACAAAAAAATTAAAAACTAATCCAGTAATGAAAAAAATAATACTCGTTTGCGTTATTCTATTTAAAACAACACTCTATTCTCAGTTTACTGACATTCCAGATTTAAATTTTGAAAAAAAATTAATATCATTAGGTATCGACAGCGGAGAACCGGATGGAAAAGCCTCAACTGCAAGCATTGCCGCCGTTACCGTACTGCGAATTGACAACTCCAATATATCTGATTTGACAGGAATACAGGATTTCGCAGAGTTAAAAGAATTGTATTGTTATTTCAACAGCTTGACATCTGCAAATTTTTCTAAGAATGATAACTTAACAATTCTGCAATGCTACAATAATACATTAACAAGCCTGGACATTTCCAAAAATCATAATTTAGAATATCTAGACTGTTCCAATAGCCAATTAACAAGTTTAGACCTGTCCTCCAGCTCTGGCTTAAAAACACTTATTTGTCTTTCCAGCCAATTGAGTACATTAGACTTATCCAAAAATCATTTGCTGGAAAAATTATACATTCATAAAAACAGGCTAAGCGAATTAAACGTCTCAAATAATACCAAACTTAATGATTTTTCATGTTACGATAATTTCATGATAAACTTGGATCTATCAAACAATATAGAACTTAAACGTTTAGATTGTTCTAGAAATAGGCTCACCAGCTTGGATGTTTCCCAGAGCCTTCTGCTGGACTATTTAGTTTTTGGCAGCAATGGATTGGCGTCTATTGATATTTCTAAAAACAGGAACTTAACTTATTTGAGCGCATCAAATAATCAATTAACGGTTTTGGATGTTTCAAAAAATGTGCTTTTAAAAAATATTTCTTGTTCGTCTAATCAAATTTCGACTATGGATATTTCTAATAATACGGTATTAGAAAATTTTATCTGCAGTTCCAATTTATTAAAAAATCTCAGCCTTGGGTCAAACACAGCATTAATCAATCTAATTGTTTCAAACAATCAGCTGATGAGCCTGGATGTTTCGGGACAAACAGCATTAAACCGATTGGAGTGCGATAATAACCAGTTAAGCAGCTTGGATGTTTCCCACAATACCGCTCTTGAATTCTTTCGATGTGATAACAACAAATTACTGAGCCTGAATTTAAAAAATGGAAATAATGCCAAACTTGCCTTTAACTTTTCAAGTTACCCTAATTTTAAAGAAAATCCAGATTTGAGCTGTATCATGATAGACGATTTCTCTTATGCAGATACAAATTGGAAACGCAAAAAAGATGATTTTGCAAGTTATGCTGAAAACTGTAACCTTGGCATTAAAGATTCCTTTCAAAAAACCATCACAATGTATCCTAACCCTACAGACGGTGTTTTGAATATTGCTGATACTCCTCTAGAAAAAGCGACTGTATATGATGTTTCGGGGAATATTATAAATTCATTTTTATTTCAGGACAATCTGAAAAACAACAGTCTGGATTTATCCAATCTATCAAAAGGCGTTTATTTTGTCTTGCTAGAAAGCCTCGAAAAAACTTATTCACAAAAAGTGATACTGGAGTAATCTCTTTCGGAAATTGAGTTTTTGAAAAAACCATAAAACAGAAAAAGTTTTTTTTAAATATCCGCAAGAATATTAAATCTTATAAAAAAGAGATAAAAATCGAATCAGACACCTTGAAGTATTTAATCCTATAAATAACTGAAATTAAATAAGATACATACAGCTAAATAATTTAATGTTTAAAATAAAGCAAATATAAAGCAGGGTATTATACTACAAATCTGTTATCATGTATATAACAGAGTGATAGAACAAAGCCACAATGCAATAATAACATCTTTAATTAAACTAAAAAAATTAAACAACTAAGGTAAAAACCAAACCCATTATGAAAAACTTAAAAACTATTTTACTAGCGCTAGTCATTTTGACCAGCTGTTCTAATGATGATAATCAACCAAACAACAATGAAGCTGCCTTAAAAGATATTTATTTCTGCGGTTATGAAAGTAACGGTAATGATGGCATCTCTAAATACTGGATCAACGATGTATCAACATCTCTTGCCGATGGCACTGCTACAGCCATAACAGTGGATGGAAACGATATCTATGTGGCAGGGTATGAAAACAATGGCATTGACTATTTTCCATTATACTGGAAAAATGGTGTCGCCGTACCGCTTTCTGGCAATAAAGAATACGCTTATACAAGTGCCATAGCTGTGAAAGGAAATGATGTCTATGTAGTAGGTTATCAAAGAGATGACTCAGCCCCATTTAATATCGTTGCCAAATGCTGGAAAAATGGAGTAGCTGCATCTCTTTCAGACGGTAAAACAAATGCTTTTGCCAATGCTATTACTATAGCAGGAAATGATGTATATATTGCAGGATATCAAGACGATGAAAAATATATAGGAATTGCCAAATACTGGAAAAACGGAAAAGCTATAACACTTACTGACGGTAAAAAACATGCGGAAGCAAATTCAATAACTGTAGCAGGGAATGATGTTTATGTCGCAGGGAGTGAAAATGCTGTTGCTAAATACTGGAAAAATGGAGCAGCTATACCACTTACCAAGAATGGGAGTTTTGCAGTAGCGGAAGATATAGTAGTAGTTGGGTCTGATGTACATGTTGCAGGATATGTAAAAAATTACTCAGCCATAGCTGTTGCCACACACTGGAAAAATGGAATCGAAACATCATTAACTGACGGCTCAAAATATACCACAGTTTCTGGTTTAGCAGTAGTAGGCAATGATGTATATGTAGCAGGACACGAGATTGGCAGCGAAGGAATTATTGTTTCCAAATACTGGAAAAACGGTGTCGCTGCAGTTATTAAAAATGGTGCAAAATATTCAACAGTAACAGGGATGTTCATTACCACAAAGTAATAGAATATGTTTTAGAGAATTAAATGATAAAAAGTTAGTCTAACAACCCATATTCTATAGCATATTTAACTAAGCCCGCCGTATTTTTTACATTGACTTTTGACAATAAATTTTTACGGTGGGTATTTACAGTATTAAGGCTGATATTGACTTTCTCGGCAATTTCATTGCCTGTAAAACCTTGTGCTATTAAAACTAAAATTTCCTCCTCTCTATTGCTCAGCTGTGTAATTTGTAAATTTTCACTTTTTATTTTATAATTGTTGTCTTCATTTTTTTGGCTTACATCTTTAGAAAAGTAGGTCTCTCCTCTTTTGAGTATATTTATAGCATGCAGAAGTTCTTTTTTTTCTGCATTTTTTAGCAGATAGCCGTCCACTCCTATCCGGATGAGTTTCGCAATCATCTGTACATTGCTATGTGTGCTAAGAATTAATATTTTGACAGAAGAAAACTGCTGTTTAATAAATTTAGTAACTTCAATCCCATCCATTTCCGGCATGCTGATATCAAGTAAAATAACATCCGGCACAGTAGTCTCCAGAATTTTACAGACTTCTTTGCCATTTTGAGCTTTCCCTATAATACTTATATTTTCTTCATTTTCAAGCAAGGAAACGATACCCTGAAGAAACATAGTATGATCATCGGCAATTATAATTCTTATATTTTCCATACTTATTTTTCAGTTTTAAAATCGAACTCATTCAATAAAATATCAATATTGACGATTGTTCCCCTATTTAGAATCGAATCAATTTCCATCGATCCAGAAATTGATCCTAATCGGCCTATAATGTTTTTGAAACCTATCCCCTTTTCTTTTGTTCCAGGATCGAAACCAATTCCATTATCCTCAAATAGAATATTGAGATTGTCCTCAATGCAATTAAGCTGCAAATCAATAGCTGTTGCTTTGGCATGCTTCAGTGTATTGGTAACCAGCTCCTGTATAATTTTATAAATTTCTATTTGCAGATTCTCAGCAATCGAATCAATTTTATGCCTCGGAAAAGCTGTAAAAGAAGTTTTCAAATGATCAATTTCGGCCAGATTTTTCAGGTATTCCTCTAATAAAGCTGAGAAATTATTTTTGCTGAATTTTTCCGGAATCAAATCATGAGACAAATCCCGGACTTGCTGATAAGTTTCATCTAATTGTTTTTGAATGCCATGAACCGTTTCAGGTTTTGATGCAATTGAATTAAGCTGCAATTTTATGGCCGCAAGATTACCGCCAATACTGTCATGAAGCTCTTTGGCAATTTTGACCCTAGCCTCATCATGACCTTTTATAGAGGCCTTGATTAAGGTTAATTCTTGTTCTTTTACAAGTGCCATTATTTTTTGCTCATTAATAATTTTTTCATTCGAGTTGAGCAGCCGCTGTGTTTTCAGTCTTTGATAATATAGAAATAGTAAACCCATAATTGGGAGCAATATTGCTAAAAAAGAATAAAATGTTATTTTTTTTGTTGCTTTCTGCCAATTGATTTCAGCCATTTTCAAAATCTGATCTTTCTTGAGTGACGTGATTTCGCTGGCTTTTTTTTGCGAAATATTATTTAGGGTTAAAATTTTATTTTCGTTCTTCTTCCTATTAATTTCTTTCTGAAGATTAAGGAACGTGAGCGCTTCCTCTTTATTTTGAAGCTCAAGGATATTGGCTTTATTTTCTATCTGCAATAGGCTGATTTCTTTTTCTTTCTGCCATGTTTTAAACTTTACTTCCAGCTCATTAATTTCCTTATCCTTTTGAAGATGTGCAATAGAATCTTTTACTTTAGCAGATTTACTGGCGAAGGCATAAGCACTTTTATAATCATTTTGTGTCAGGGAAATTTCTTTTAAATTGTCATAAATATTGCCTTGTTCAGTAAGATAGCCCAGCTTTATTGCATCATTCAAAGCATCGTTAAAAATATTCTTTGCTTCATTTATCTTTTTCTTTTCTAGAAATATGTTAGCAACACTAAGCCGGGCGTTGATTGCTATTTGAGGCATTTCGTTTTTATCGGCAATTTCAATAGATTCATTATATAGAGCAATCGCTTCATCTATTTTATCCTGGTATTGATAATTGGCTCCCAGATTATATGCAATAACAGCTTTGGCTTGATAATCATTGCCTTTTTCGCAAAGCGTTTTTACTTTGTTCAAATACCAATTAGACTTTTCATATTCTTTTAAGATGCTATAAATATCGCCAATATTGATGTAGCTCCCAATGATTATTTCTTCGCTCTGTTTATAATTAAGACATTGCTTAAACAGTTTTAATGCATTTGAATAATCCCCTAATTCACTATAGGTCAAAGCCAGACCATGCACATGGGTATAATACAATTCGGTTTCTTTAAATTTCTGGGAAATATCGATCCCTTTGATGTGCCATTTTTTGCTTTCCTCAAGAAGGCCTCTTTTTTTATTGTTTATTGCCAATAAATTATATCCCAAGGAATACAGACGACACGTTAAGGAATCATTTGCAGAGGCATTAAGCTTTAAGACTTGATGGGTGTAAAAAAGAGAGGAATCTATTAGCGATCGCTTGTTAAAGTAGTTTGCCAAAAGCAGATTAGAATTCGTCAAAGTAGATTTTGCCTTAGATGACTTCAGGAATTTATGGGCAATCTTATAGGCCTTTTTATCTTCATTTTTATTTAATAAATTAAAAGCATCAGCAATTATCCTCTTTTCCTGCAGCTCAAGAGGTTCACTTTTTGGTGATGTCATTTTTTTTGAGTCTACTGCTTGTGCATTGGCAGCATAAGCAGTAATCAAAAGACATGCAAAAACAATTCTTTTAATCATTTGGGGCATAAGCAAATATATTCATTTTTTATTTTAAAGTTAAAATGATACATTCAATAAAAAAATCCGGCGCTGAATAATTGCTTTTTTTGAACAAAATATGTACCCATTGTTTAATTATACCAAGAGCAGATTTTAAACACAAATTCGCTTAGTAATCGCCTAGTTTCTAGCCCAGATAGCAGCGGCATCCTTCATGTGGCTGTGTTAGCCACATGAAGATATAGCGGATAGCTGGAAATAGCTCCTAAAAAAAACAATAGTATAAAACCTTGTTATTTTAAAGGCTTTTATGCTTTTAAGTAATTTAAAATAATTATTTTTGCATTTCTAAAAATTACACACAGACTATATAAATATGAGAACGATACAATTTAGAGAGGCCATTTGTGAAGCGATGAGTGAAGAAATGCGTCGCGATGAGTCCATATACTTAATGGGTGAAGAGGTTGCAGAATATAATGGAGCCTACAAAGCATCTAAAGGAATGCTTGCCGAATTTGGTGAAAAAAGAGTAATCGATACGCCAATTGCTGAGCTTGGTTTTACTGGAATTGCTGTAGGATCGGCAATGAATGGATGCCGCCCGATTGTTGAGTATATGACTTTCAACTTTTGTTTAGTTGGAATTGACCAGATTATAAATAATGCGGCCAAAATGCGCCAGATGACAGGTGGTCAGTTTAATGTACCTATCGTTTTCCGTGGGCCAACCGCTTCTGCTGGGCAATTGGGAGCGACACACTCTCAAGCTATCGAGAACTGGTTTGCCAATACTCCAGGTCTTAAAGTTGTGGTTCCATCAAATGTTTATGACGCCAAAGGTTTATTGAAATCGGCTATCCGTGATAATGACCCGGTTATTTTCATGGAATCTGAGCAGATGTACGGTGATAAAGGTGAAGTGCCAGATGGTGAATATACTATTCCAATTGGAGTTGCCGATATCAAAAGAGAAGGAACTGATGTAACAATTGTTTCTTTCGGAAAAATCATCAAAGAAGCTTACATCGCAGCTGATGAATTAGCAAAAGAAGGAATCTCTTGTGAAATTATCGACTTGAGAACAGTTCGTCCAATGGATAATGAAGCGATTTTAACTTCTGTTAGAAAAACAAACAGATTGGTAATTCTTGAAGAAGCCTGGCCTTTTGCGAGTGTATCTTCAGAGATTGCTTACCTGGTTCAGGAACAGGCTTTTGATTTCCTTGATGCGCCAATCCAGCGTATTACTACCGCTGATACTCCAGCACCATACTCTCCAGTATTATTGAAAGAATGGCTGCCAAATGCTGGCGATGTTGTAAAAGCTGTTAAGAAAGTATTATACAAATAATTTGCATATAACTATTTAAAAAGCTTCATCAATTGTAATTTTGATGAAGCTTTTTTTTATATATCATGAAGAAAATATTAGCCGTTATCATATTGACTTTTATTGCAATCAACTCTGCTTTTGGACAGACAAAAGTGAGTGGTATTGTTGTAGATAAGCTCAAACAGCCTATCCCTTATGCAAATGTTGTTTTCAAAAACTCCAGTATAGGAACTGTAACTAATGAAGACGGAAGGTTTTACATGGAATCTCCAAACACTTATACAACCTTATTAATCACTTCAATTGGTTTTTCGGATAAGGAAATCACGCTTGCCAAAGCTGTAAATTATAATTTCACAATTGAAATGAGCGAGCAGCAGGCCTTAAAAGAGGTAATAGTGTTTACTGGGAAAACTTCCAAAAAAAATAATCCAGCGCTTGACATTCTGCGGAAAATCTGGGAGAAAAAGAAAAAGAATGGTTTGTACCAGTTTGCCCAATACCAGATGGAAAAATATGAAAAAGTAGAGTTTGATATTAATTCCATTGATAGTGCTTATAGAAAACAAAGGATTTTCAAAGGCATGGAATTTATTTTTGACCATGTGGACACCTCTAGAGTAACGGGAAAAACCTATCTGCCAATTTTTATCAATGAAGCCTTGGTAGATGTGTATGGAGACAATAAAATACCAAAAGTAAAAGAAATTACAAAAGCGAATAAAACTTCGGGATATGATGGAAATCAGCAGATTTTATCATTTATAAAAGACTTATATTCAGACTACAACATATACAACAATTACATTGCCTTGTTTGACAAAACCTTTACCAGCCCTCTTTCCAGAACTGGAATTGATGTTTATAATTATGTATTAAAGGACAGTGCTTATATTGACAAGAAATGGTGCTACAATATTGTTTTTTATCCAAGGCGAAAAAATGAGCTGACTTTCAAAGGAGATTTTTGGGTAAATGATACCACATTTGCTATAAAAAAAATCAATATGGCAGTTACCAAAAGTGCTAATATCAACTGGGTCAAAGATATTTATGTTGAGCAGGAATTTGAAGTCTTGAATGATTCTGTCTTTCTTTTGACCAAAGATTATCTGATGTCTGATTTTGCTCTTAACAAAAAGGAAAAATCAAAAGGGGTTTATGGTAAGCGAACAACGTATTATCAAAACCATAAATTCAATATTGAGAAACCTGAGAAATTCTACAAAGAAGAAGTCAATTTTGTTGACAATGAAATTTATAAAAAAAGCGATGAATATTGGGAAGAGCATCGTTTTGAGAAACTAAGCAAAGACGAGCTGGGCGTTTACAAGATGCTCGACACTTTGAAAAATGTACAAGCCTTTAAGCAGATTACCAGCTTGGTAACCATGCTGGCGAGTGGCTACGTCAATTATGGCAATTATGATTTTGGACCTATTTTTTCCACTTTTGGCTATAACGAAGTCGAAGGATTTAAAACCCGATTGGGTGCAAGAACTTATTTTGGCCCAAATGACCCTTGGCGTGTACAGGCTTTTACCGCCTATGGTTTCAAGGATCAGAAGTTTAAATATGGCTTTGCAGGAAAATGGATGATTGACAAAAAAAACCGAATCATCATTTCGGGGGGCAACAGGCGGGATATAGAACAATTAGGCTCACAATTGACTACAACCAATGATATTTTGGCTAGAAATTATGGTTCATCAGCCTTTTTTACCACAGGATCTAATGGGAAATTAACCAATATAGGTTTGACAAACGCTTATATTGCCATAGAACCCATAAAAAACCTGACTTTTCAAGCTGGAGTTTCATACAAGACACTAGAATCGGCATCTCCGGTTTTTAGCTTGGATTATTATACTACACTGCCTACAGCTGCAGATCCAGCCGGGGTTGTAAAAAGCACCACAACCCAATCTGAATTTAATATTCAGGCCGAATATACTCCAAACCGAAGAACCATTGCTTATGGCGTAGAAAGAAGTATTGCCAACAGCCCTTACACAACTCTTTTTGTTAATTACAGCCAAGGCTACAAAGGAATCATGAACAGTGATTTCAATTATAAAAAACTCGAAATTTATTATAAACAGCCTATAACTATAGGCCCATTGGGACGCACAGATCTGATTCTTGAACTTGGAAAAACATTTGGCACCATTCCACTAGGCTTAATGAGCATAGTACCTGGTAACCAGACTTTTTTTACCATCGAAAACACTTTCAGTAATCTTAATTATTATGAATTTGTCACCGATAAATATGCTACTTTACAATGGTATCACAATTTTAATGGTCGATTGTTTGCTAGAGTTCCATTTTTGCGCAAACTCAATTGGAGAGAAATCGTAGGCGTTAAAGGTGCTTATGGAACAGTTAGCGATGCCAACAAGGCTATAAACGCTTCGGGCTTAGAGTATGTTGCTCCTGAGGATATCTATTGGGAATACAACGCAGGTATTGGGAATATTTTCAAGGTATTACGTGTAGATTTCTCTTGGAGAGGCGGTTATCTTGATGTACCAAATGCAAACAAATTTGCAGTAAAAGCATCCTTTGGATTCTATTTTTAAGATCTGAATCCTTGTACGGATTAGAACTTACCCAAAAACTGCTATTTTTGTAAAAAGTAAAAAAGAGCTTCAATTTGATCGCTTCTTGCTTTCAAAAAAAGCAGCAGTTTTTTTTCATAAGGCTTTTCATTTAACACGAGTGAAGCGAACTGGACTAAAAAAAATCAGACCATGCAGGAAGCAATCGACTATCTATTTCAAAAAGATCCTATATTCCAGCAAATAATTGATACCTACGGATTGCCGGTAATTCCAAGAAGACCTCAGGGATTTGAAACACTGGTGCTGTTAATTCTAGAACAGCAGGTTTCCATAGATTCAGCCAAAGCCACTTTCTTAAAAATAAAAGCACACACTGAGTGCAGCCCCGAAGCATTATCGGTTTTGCCTGACGAAGAGTTTAGAGTTTTGGGAGTCAGCCGGCAGAAGACTAGTTATATAAAAATATTAGCCCACGCCGTTCTTGACAAGGACCTTGATATTGAAAGTTTAGCAGCCAAATCAGCACAGCAGGTCCGGGAAGAATTAATCCGATTAAAAGGAATCGGAAACTGGACTATCGATATTTATCTGATGTTTTGCCTGCAGGAACCAGATTTAATTCCGCTGGGCGATATAGCAGTCGTTAATACAATCAAAGAACTGCTTGACATTCATGACAGGAAAGAAATGGAAATTCACACAGAGAAATGGAGTCCATACCGCTCATATGCAACATTTTTGCTTTGGCATTATTATTTAAGAAAACGAAAAAGGACAATTATGTATTAAATTGTTAATTAACAAAAACTTTATAGTCATTCTTGTCTTTTTTTATTGCAAAAAAGTATTGTTTGATTACTTTTGCACTCGTTAATAAATTAAGAAAAGACAAAAAAAATAATGACTGCAGACAAATTAAAAACTTTTGATGTATTAATTGAAATACCAAGAGGAAGTAGAAATAAATACGAGTACGATTTTGCAATAAAAAGAATGCGTTTTGACAGAATGTTATTCTCGTCAATGATGTATCCAGCTGATTACGGATTCATTCCAGAAACTTTAGCTTTAGACGGTGACCCGTTAGATGTTTTGGTTTTGATAAACGAACCTACTTTTCCTGGCTGCGTAATTGAAGTAAAACCTATTGGAGTTTTCCATATGGCAGATGACAAGGGACCAGACGAAAAAATTATCTGTGTACCAGTTTCTGATCCAATCTGGAATTCATTAGAAAATTTATCAGATATCAATCCCCACTTATTGAAAGAGATTGAACATTTCTTCCAGGTTTACAAAGATCTTGAACACAAACAAGTAGATGTAGAAGGATGGGGAGATGTAAATGAAGCATTTGATATCATCAAAGAATGTACACAGCGTTTTAATGATATTCCAAATAAAGAAGAAGGATTATTCAGTATTAAATAATTTTTACACTTTGAATTTATAAAAAAAGCAATACTCTGCAAAGAGTCTTGCTTTTTTTTGTTAAATTGCTATCCATTACATTTTTTATTATTAACCGAATCAAAAAAAATATTTATGGATTCAATTATGATTTATGTGCCAATTGTCATGGCAATAGTAGGACTTATTTTTATGGCTGTCAAAAAATCTTGGGTGTTAAAACAAGATCCTGGAGATGGCAAAATGAAGGAGATATCAGATTATATATATGAAGGAGCTTTGGCTTTCTTAAAAGCAGAATACCGGTTACTAGCTGTCTTTGTATTAATCGCAAGTATTGTATTGGCAGGAATCACTTTTATCCCCGGGGTTAAAACCAACATATTAATAGTAATCGCATTTGTGTTCGGAGCATTTTTCTCAGCATTGGCAGGAAATATGGGAATGAAAATCGCAACAAAAACCAATGTTAGAACTACTCAAGCCGCCCGCACAAGTTTACCGCAGGCTTTGAAAGTATCTTTTGGCGGAGGAACTGTAATGGGATTAGGCGTAGCCGGTTTAGCTGTTTTAGGTTTAACCGGTTTTTTTATTCTTTTTTTCAGAATATTTATGAACGGTGAATGGACTTCAACTGAAGACATGACTGTTGTTCTGGAAACTTTGGCAGGTTTTTCTCTTGGAGCTGAATCTATTGCACTGTTTGCACGTGTTGGCGGAGGAATCTACACCAAGGCAGCCGATGTTGGAGCTGATTTAGTTGGTAAAGTCGAAGCAGGAATACCAGAAGACGATCCTCGTAATCCTGCTACTATTGCAGATAATGTAGGGGACAATGTTGGAGACGTTGCAGGAATGGGTGCCGATTTATTTGGGTCGTATGTAGCAACTGTTTTAGCTGCAATGGTTCTTGGAAATTATGTAATAAAAGATATGGGGGGTAACATCCAAGATGCTTTTGGCGGTATTGGACCAATTTTATTACCGATGGCAATTGCAGGTTTTGGAATTCTATTTTCTATAATCGGAACTATGCTCGTTAAAATAACGGACGAAAATGCTAAAGAAGCTCAAGTTCAAAAAGCATTAAATATTGGAAACTGGGTATCTATTGTGTTGACAGCAATCGCTTGTAAATTTTTAGTGCAATACATGCTTCCAGAAACCATGAGCATGACTTTCTTTGGTGAAGGTTCTAAAGATATTTCATCAATGCATGTTTTCTATGCAACGCTGATAGGTTTAGTTGTAGGCGGTGCCATTTCATCGGTAACCGAATATTACACAGGCTTAGGGACAAAACCAGTAATGGCTATTGTTCAAAAATCAAGTACAGGAGCAGGAACCAACGTAATTGCAGGTTTGGCAACAGGAATGATTTCAACTTTCCCAACAGTTTTATTGTTTGCTGCAGCTATTTGGGCTTCTTATGCTTTGGCTGGATTTTATGGAGTGGCTTTAGCAGCTTCAGCAATGATGGCAACAACAGCAATGCAATTGGCTATTGATGCTTTTGGCCCAATATCAGATAACGCAGGAGGAATAGCCGAAATGAGCGAACTGCCAAAAGAAGTCCGTACCAGAACCGATATTTTGGACTCAGTAGGAAATACGACAGCTGCAACAGGTAAAGGTTTTGCTATTGCTTCGGCAGCATTGACCTCTTTGGCTTTATTTGCAGCTTATGTAACGTTTACAGGAATTGATGGAATTAATATTTTCAAAGCTCCTGTCTTAGCAATGTTATTTGTTGGAGGTATGATACCAGTTGTTTTCTCGGCCTTAGCGATGAATTCCGTTGGGAAAGCAGCTATGGATATGGTGTATGAAGTTCGCCGTCAGTTCAAGGAAATTTCAGGAATCATGGAAGGAACTGGAAAACCGGAATATGCAAAATGTGTAGATATTTCGACTAAAGCAGCTTTGCGCGAAATGATGCTGCCTGGTATTTTGACTATTGGTTTTCCAATTGCAATTGTTCTTATAGGGAAATTAGTATACGGAGATAATAATCAGTTAATTGCTGAAATGCTGGGTGGTTATATGGCTGGAGTTACAGTTTCGGGAGTGCTTTGGGCAGTTTTTCAAAATAATGCCGGAGGTGCTTGGGACAATGCCAAAAAATCGTTTGAGGCTGGTGTTATGATTAATGGTGAAATGACCTATAAAGGATCTGATGCGCATAAAGCGGCGGTTACTGGAGATACTGTTGGAGATCCTTTTAAAGATACATCTGGACCGTCTATGAATATTTTAATCAAATTGACTTGTTTAATTGGACTGGTTATGGCTCCTATTTTAGGAAACGGAAGCAGTACTATTGGAACTGACAGCTGCTGTGCAAAGAAAGAAATCAAAATGGAAAAATGCACCATGCATGAAGGAGATATGGGAAAATGCGACATGGCTAAATGCGCTAAAATGACTAAAGAAGAGTGCGCTAAAATGTGTGACAGCCTGAAATGTACTCCTGAACAAAAAGAAATGTGCCTGTCTCATTATGATAAAGATGGCAAATTTATTGCTCCAGAAGGAAAAGCTTGCTGTGCCAAAAAACCAGTATCTATGCAGAGTGAAATTAGAATCGAGAAAAAAGACATTAATGGAAAAGTAAGTGCAACTGTCACATCAACTGTTAATGGAACTGTAGTTGTAAAACAATTTCAAGGCACAGATGCTGAAGTTCAAGCTCAGATCGATGCAATAAAATAAGCCATTGGTTAAAATAAAATAATACTAGAATAAAAAAGGGCTTCGATTATATCGAAGCCCTTTTTTATAGACATTTTGAACAAATAGTAATTAATATGAATTGCACAAAATATCTTGGCTTATTTATGTTTTTACTAGTTTTCTTTTTTTATCACTTGGGATATTGTTTTTAACAATCGATTTAATTTGTAAATCGTCCAGCACATTTAGGGCTTCCTCAATATAAATGTCTTTTGATAAGCTTTCGTGCCACCTATCTCTTTTTTCTTTGAGAATGGGATCTTTAGCAAATTCTTCAATTTCATTTGGCAATGACATGAATTTTAAATTATTCTGATAATCAAAAATCGGTTTGAATTTTTTGGCCGTTTCTTCAATATGATTTTGAGCCACTTTAAATTTATCCATGTGAAGACTATAAGTATTTTCAGTACTCCTGCTGTCGATCCATTTAGCATTTTCTTCAATCAGCTGAAATTGAAGGTTATTTTCAATTCTTTTTTTACTATTAATTATAGCCTGGTTAAACCTGGATGTATCATTCCATAAGGTGTAAGAAGCTGGATTAATTTTATCCCATGGCATTGCATTTTCCTCATCTCTTTCGCCCATTTTTAAATAGGCATACCGATCTGGCATTACAATATCGCTGCTAACACCCTCAAGCTGGGTTGATCCGCCATTTATTCTATAAAATTTTTGAATGGTAGTTTTTAATGCCCCTATATCTCCAAAGGTACTGCTGCGGACAAATGGATTCAAATCAATTACCTTTTGGACAGTCCCCTTGCCATATGTCTGTTTACTGCCCATAATAATTCCTCTTTTGTAATCTTGAATGGCTGCCGCCAAAATTTCGGAAGCCGAAGCCGAAAACTCATTTACCATTATTACCAGCGGTCCATCCCATGCGATTTTTTTATCGGTATCATACAAAATTTCTTTTTCCTTTCTTGGTGATTTAACTTGGACTATCGGTCCATTTTGTATAAACAATCCAGCAATATCAACGACTGTCGAAAGCGACCCTCCACCATCATCACGAACATCTAAAACAATGCCATTTACACCTGCTTTTTTCAAACGATCTACTTCAAGCGCTATGTCTTTTCCAGCATCTCTCCCATCCTTATTTTCAAAATCAATATAAAACTTTGGCAAATAAATAACTCCGTATTTTAAGCCATTCTTTTCAACCACACTCGATTTAGCATACGTTTCTTCAATCTCGACAATATCTCTAATTATAGAAATAACATGAATTGTTCCATCTGTCTTTTTAACAGTAAGCCTCACTTCCGAACCTTTCGGCCCTTTTACTTTTTTCACAACTTCTTTTAAACGCATTCCAACAACATCCACTGGAACACCATTGCCTTGGGCAACTTTCAGTACTAAATCACCCTTTTCCAGCTGTTTGCCTCTCCATGCTGGTCCTCCTGAAATAAGTTCTGATATTTCAATCTGATCATTTTTTTTCAGCAATAAGGCACCAATACCTTGAAGTTTGCCACTTATGCCAACATCAAAACGTTCTTTTTCATCTGGAGCAAAATATGTGGTATGCGGATCAAATTGAGACATAATAGAATTGATATACAAAGTAAACCAATCGTCTCTTTTCAATTCACTCATAAATCCAAAAGAATCATTTAATGAAGCCAAGGAGCTTTCTCTGGTTTCAGCTTCCAGCACAGCATCAGTTTTTATGACATATTTTGGATCATTCAGCTTCTTCTCTTCTTCTATTTTTTTCTTATCTGTAAAAGAGGACAGTGTAGATAATTTAATTTGTTTTCTCCATTTTTCTTTTAACTCAGAACTGTTTTTAGCATACGGCGTTTTGTCATAATCTATGCTGAAACTCTCATCAATAGTATAATCAAACCTTTTGCTTAAAATATCTTTAAACACTTTTTTGCTTTCATTCATTCGAAGCATTAAGCGGTCATATGTAAGATTAAAAAAGGTTAAATCTCTGCTGTTTAATTGATCATCTAGTTCCAGTTCAAATTTCGAAAATTCATTAATATCGGATTGCAGAAAAAAACGCTTAGAAGGATCTAAGGCTTCAATATAATTCTTGTAAACTCCTTTCGAAAAATTATCATCAATTGCAGCTGGATTGTAATGTCCTTTCTCGAGTACAAAAGTCAATAATTCCAACAGCAGCTTGTCTTTTTCTGGATCCATTGCCTTTTTTGGATTACTAGAAAAGGAAAATAAAGTAACCGAAAGGCTTACCGCTGCTATGAGTATTAAATATATTTTTTTCATAAAGTTCTAAAAATAGAATTTGTCAAATATATTTAAATTACTCTAAAATCAAAATCATTTGTCAAGGCTATTGCAAACTGTTTTGTTAAATATATAAAACTGATTTTTTTAACAGAAAAGCACTGATGAAAATCTAAATGATACACTAAGGAATATTCTGCTTTTTCGATATTTTTAAATCTGTCATAAAAAAAGCTCCATTCTTATTGGAGCTTTTGATACATCTTTTTTAAGGATATTGATTTTTTATGATTTAACTAATTTTCCTTTTTTATCACCTGGAATAGGGCTTTTCACAATAGATTTTGCCTGAAGATCATCCAATACATTCAGCGCCTCTTCAACATAAATATCTTTAGACAAACTTTCGTGCCATCTATCTCTCTTTTCCTTGAGAACCGGGTCTTTAGTAAATTCTTCTAATTCATATGGCAATGAAGTGAATTTCAGATTATTTTGATACTCAAGTATTGGCTTGAATTTTTTCGCAGCTTCTTCTATTTGATTTTGAGCTACTTTAAATTTGTCAATATTCAAGCTATAAGTATTCTCATTGCTTCTGCTATCAATCCATTTGGCGTTTTCTTCAACCAATTGGAATTGAACATTTTTCTCAATTCTTTGTTTGCTATTTGCGATTGCCTGATCAAATTTTGAATTTTTATTCCAAACAGTATATGGAGCTGGATCAATTTTGTCCCATTTCATTGCATTCTCTTCATCTCTTTCGCCCATTTTTAAATAGGCATAACGATCTGGCATTACAATATCACTGCTTACGCCTTCAAGCTGAGTTGATCCTCCATTTATTCTATAAAATTTCTGGGTAGTTGTTTTCAACGCACCTAAATCTCCAGCTGAACTGTTACGAACGAATTGGTTCAAATCAATTACGTTTTGAACCGTTCCTTTACCATAGGTTTGCTTGCTGCCAATAATGATTCCTCTTTTATAGTCTTGAATTGCAGCTGCCAAAATCTCTGATGCTGAAGCTGAAAATTCATTTACCATTATTACCAATGGCCCATCCCATTCTATTTTTTTATCAGTATCATATAAAATTTCTTTTTTCTTGCCTGCTGATTTTATCTGGACAATTGGACCTTGCTCAATAAATAAACCTGCAATATCAACAACAGTAGACAACGATCCTCCCCCATCATCACGCACGTCCAAAACGATACCATTAACACCTGCTTTTTTCAAACGGTCAACCTCCAGCGCAATATCTTTTCCAGCATCTCTGCCGTCTTTGTTTTCAAAATCAATGTAAAATTTAGGAAGATAAATCACTCCATATTTATTACCATTCTTTTCAACTATACTTGATTTGGCATAGGTTTCTTCGATTTCGACAATATCTCTTATTATAGAAATGACATGAATAGTTCCATCCACTTTTTTAACAGTCAAGCGAACTTCAGAACCTTTTGGCCCTTTAATTTTTTTCACGACATCATCTAAACGCATTCCAACAACATCCACAGGCACACCATTTCCTTGTGCTACTTTCATCACTAAATCTCCCGCCTCAAGTTTTTTGCCTCTCCAGGCTGGCCCTCCCGAAATTAATTCGGAAATTTCGGTATAGTCATTTTTCTTTTGCAATCTAGCTCCAATCCCTTCAAGCTTACCGCTCATGCTTACATCAAATCTTTCCTTTTCTTCTGGAGCAAAATAAGTTGTATGAGGATCAAAACGTGACATGATTGAATTGATATATAATGTAAACCAATCATCTCTTTTCAGCTCACTCATAAACCCAAAAGAATCATTCAATGAACTCAATGAGCCTTCTCTGGTTTCGGCTTCCAGTGCAGCATCTGTTTTCATTACATACTGTGGATCTTTCAGTTTCTTGTCCTCTTCCATTTTTTTCTTATCTGTAAAAGATGAAAGAGTCGATAATTTAATTTGTTTTCTCCATCTCTCTTTGAGTTCAGCAGTATTCTTCGCGTATGGCGCTTTATCATAATCTACATTAAAACTCTCATCAATGCTATAGTCAAATGGCTTGCTCAAAATACTTTTAAATATTTTTTTGCTTTCGTCCATACGAAGCATTAAACGATCATAAGTCAGGTTAAAAAAAGTCAGGTCTTTATTATTTAACTGATCATCTAGTTCCAATTCAAATTTGGAAAATTCAATAATATCCGATTGCAGGAAAAAACGCTTAGAAGGATCTAAGGCTGCTATATAATCCTTGTAGACACCTTTAGAAAAATTATCATCAACAACGGCTGGACTGTAATGTCCTTTCTCTATTACAAATGACAGCAACTCCAACAACAGCTTATCTCTTTCTGGATCGATAGCTTTTTTTGAATTTATATTAAACGCAAATAAGGTCACCGAAAGGCATACCACAGCTATGACTAATTTATAATTTCTTTTCATAAAGCTTACAATAGAATTCATCAATTTTTTAAACTAAGTTACATTAAAAACCATGCCAACCCCTTACAACACTACATAATTTTTTGTTAAAGGTATAAAATACATTTTTCAGTTTTAAAAAAAACATCCCAAAAAAATATATTTTATTTGTTCGCAATATAAGATTTTGTGTTAGTACATTTGTTTTCCAATACAATTTTTATCAAAAAATTATTCTTTTTAACATCCCTCGAATGAAAAATGAAAGGCCTTTAATACTAATTACAAATGACGATGGAGTATCGGCACCAGGAATTCGAACCTTAATCGAAGTAATGACAACAATAGGAGATGTTGTCGTTGTCGCTCCTGATAAACCACAAAGCGCAATGGGTCATGCAATTACCATAAATGACACGCTATACCTCAATAAAATTTCAAAAGATACAGATTCAGTAACAGAATACAGCTGTTCTGGAACACCCGTAGACTGCGTAAAAATTGCTGTTCACGAAATTCTGAAGAGAAAACCGGATCTTTGTGTCTCCGGCATTAACCATGGATCCAATTCCTCCATAAATGTTATTTATTCCGGAACAATGAGTGCTGCTGTCGAAGCCGGTATTGAAGGTATACAAGCCATTGGCTTTTCATTATTAGACTACGATTGGAATGCCGATTTCGGACAGATCAAATCTTTTGTCAAATCCATTACGCTCGAAGTTTTAAAAAACAAGCTTCCAGAAGGCGTTATTCTGAATGTTAATTTCCCAAAATTAAAAGAAAAAGAAATCAAAGGAATTAAAATCTGCCGTCAGGCGAATGCAATTTGGACCGAAAAATTCGACAAACGAAAAACGCCCCAAGGCAAAGATTATTATTGGCTTACCGGAGAATTCATTAACCAGGACAAAGGAGAAGACACAGATGAGTGGGCATTGCAGAACGGCTTTATTTCTATCGTTCCAGTACAATTTGACTTAACAGCACATCATAGCATGCAACAGCTCAATACTTGGAAGTGGGAGTAAATGAGCTTATTAAACACAAATTATTGCAAAAAACTGGAGAACCATTTTTTCTGAATAAAACAAAAAATAGCTGCATATGAAAAAAACAGACTTACTCATTGGATTTATTATTGGAATCATTGCCTCTATGTTAGGAATGTTTCTTTACATTACACTTGTGACACATAACGATTTTTTGGTCGGAATGCAGCTCATGAAAAACGAAGGCAACCTAGGCAAAATAGTCACTCTAGGCTCAATTCTCGATTTAATCGCTTTTGGAGTTTTACTAAAAATGAATAAGGAACTTATGGCAAGGGGTGTTGTTTTGTCCGTTATTGCATTGACCATTGTCACTATATTTCTTTAAAAAAATCCCTAAGCTCTTAGATGCTAAGATTCTAAGTTTTCTATATCCTTTTAATCTTAGTAACTTAGAAACTTAGAATCTCAGTATCTTTACCAAAAAAAATCAAAAAATGAAATACTATATTATTGCAGGAGAAGCTTCGGGAGATTTGCACGGATCTAATTTAATGAAAGCAATCTATGAAGAAGATTCACAGGCCGATATCCGTTTCTGGGGTGGCGATCTAATGCAGAATGTAGGCGGAACTTTAGTGAAACACTATAGAGATTTAGCCTTTATGGGTTTTGTCGAAGTGCTATTCAACCTGAAAACCGTATTGAATAATATTGAAATCTGCAAAAAAGACATTGCGCAATTCAATCCTGATGTGATTATATATATTGATTATCCAGGCTTTAATATGCGAATTGCCAAATGGGCTAAACCCCTTGGGTACAAAAACCATTATTATATTTCGCCACAAATCTGGGCTTGGAAAGAAAACCGAATCAAGGCTATTAAACACGATATGGACAAAATGTATGTGATTTTGCCTTTCGAAAAAGATTTCTATGAAGTAAAGCATAAATTTCCTGTCGAATTCGTAGGACACCCGCTAATAGACGCCATTCACAATCAATCAAGCATTGACACCAATGCTTTTAGAGCCGAAAATCAATTGTCCGAAAAGCCAATTATCGCCATATTGCCTGGAAGCCGAAAACAGGAAATCAGCAAAATGCTTTCGGTAATGTTAAGCGTGGTCAAAGATTTTCCCGATTATCAGTTTGTAATTGCAGGAGCTCCAAGTCAGGATTTTACATTTTATCAGCAATTCATCTCCAGCGAAAACATAAAATTCGTTTCCAATAAAACCTATGCTTTGCTGCGAAATTCATCCGCTGCATTGGTAACATCGGGTACCGCAACGCTGGAAACAGCACTTTTCAAAGTTCCCGAAGTAGTTTGCTACAAAGGCAGCTGGGCTTCGTACCAAATTGCTAAGCGCATCATTACACTCAAATATATTTCGCTCGTTAATCTGATTATGGACCAGGAAGTGGTGACCGAATTAATTCAAGATGACTGCTCCACCAAACGCATCCGCGAAGAATTAACCAAAATCCTTGAACCAAATTACCGTAAAATATTACTAGAAAACTACGATTTACTTGAGCAGAAACTAGGCGGAATAGGCGCCAGCAAAAAAACGGCACATTTAATTGTTGATTCGATAAAATAATTTCAATCTCATTTGGGTGTTTCCCAACATCCCGATAAGAGGGCTACCTTACTTTGCGAGTTTACACCCTCTTATCAGGATGTTGTCAAGGTCTATGCGCCTACTTCCGAAACTTAATTTTAAAACATGGCAAACTTATTATCTGTCAATTAAGCTAAATTGCCAGTTTTATTGATAGTAAGTTTTCCATGTTCTACAAGCCCATTTCGCCATTTTGTCTTGATGCTTTCTCAAAACAATTGGACTCCATTCAGTGTAATTTAATTCGGAGTTACTCATCTTGAAAGAAGATGATTTATACAAAAGAAGTTTTTCTGAAAATTCTTTGTCTCCCGCTTTTCTATTCAAAGTTTCTTCTAGTAAAGTATAATTACCTATCAAATAAATATATTCGTCTTGTTCATCAGCGGGAAAATTTGTTTCCCATTGATTTGTGGGATTTTCAGGCAAAATATGTTCAATTGTTGATGTAGCATCTTCAAATTGATTTGAAGTTCCTGAAATTGTATTTTCTAATTCGACCAAAATATATTTGACAAGATTTTTATTGCGTCTTGTACTTAATAACTTTGTTGAAAACGCTTGTGCAAAACTTTCATCTGCTACATAAATTGATTTTAAAACTTCAAATGCCTGTGAAGCTTTCGTTACTTCATTTTTAAATATTTTTACTGAAAGTTTGTTAAATACTTGCTCAATTTCGTTAGTGTGTAAGCTTGAAATAACATTGTATCTAAAAGTTATGACATTTAATTCATGTAAAAGTTTGGTAAACTCGTCTTCTGCAAATTTTTGTTTAGCAATTAACATTAAAGAATACCATGTGGATACACCAAAAAGATTCATTGAACGAATAAATCCTCTTTGGTCTTTATTCCACATCGGATCAGCTGGATTTTCAAAAGCTGAATAAACTGGAGCTAATTGTTCCAGTTCATTTAATAAATCAAATACTTCTTTAGGAGTTTGAATAAAAGATTTGATAGAGCGATAAAGATTAGATATCCTTACCAAATCATATCTTGAATTCCAATAATGCCTTAAAAATGTTGGCAAATCAGATTTCCCTAAAAAATCATTGATACTTTGCCATCTGCGCTCAGTTTCTTCTAATTCAGAACTACTTGATTCGAAAGCTTTTGAAAACAAATAATTTTTCAACAAATCTGATGGAGACAATTTCACTCCTCTAGCATTAAGCGTTTCGAAAACCTTATAAGCATTTAAATCATCACTTACATTTATAGTAGTAAAAATTAACGAATTTGAAATTTCATCATCAATCAACATTGCTAATTCTTCTCCTGATTTTGAACTTATTTTTTCTTTCAAAACTTGATAAAAAAATTCATATGCATTCCACAATCTTCTTTGTGAAGGCTTTAATTTACCAATAGCTGGTGGTTTTCTGTGATTTAATAAATAACTTTTATAAAAATCATCGTTATTTTTATTTAAGATTAGCTTCGGTGTAATCGTCAGTTTCGATGTAGAAAAATTTCCTAGAAATTTTTCAGTAAGTTTATTTATTCTAGTTTCGTTGCTTTCTGAATCAATTCCTGATGCTACCCATTCTTTTAATAATCTAATTGCTGAAAGACATAAAATACTTAAGGTTGTGAATCGCTGTTGACCATCAATTATGTAAGAGGTTTTTGTTTTAGATGTATCCTCTTGAAAAACTAAATACCCCATATAATGATATTTTTCTTTTGGTAAATCTAAAATATCCATCCACAAATCTTCCCAATATTCCCTTTCCCATGAATAATCTCTTTGATAAGGTGGCACATGGAATGTTCTACCATTGGCTATTAAGTCATTATAAGTAGCTGTTCCAGTATTTAAAAGTATAGTTGCCATATTCTCTTTTTTGCATTGTAATATTACGACAATATTCTTCGATGACAAAATCGATTACTCATGCAAAAAATCATTTTGTTTTTTTTTAAATTTATCGAATTCTATTATCTTACTTAGATTTTTCCCCTAATGTCTTACAAAACATTTTGAAAAAGAATTTTTTCTTACAAAATAATTGTATTTTTAAAAACTGATGAAATCATCCTGGTTTCAAAAAAAACAGTTTTACGAATGAAAACATTACAATTCCCACTTGTACGAATCACAATTGCCTTTATTTTAGGAATACTGTTTTCTTATTTCGTCAAACCAATTCTTCCTCTTATATTCATTATTCTTGTTATAAGCTGTGTGTTTTTTATTAGAATCTATTATGCATTCAAAGCAGATACAAAACCGTATTTCCTTTTTGGAATAGCAACTTATCTCCTGGCTTTTTTCATTGGAGCCACCACACAAACTGTTCATACCGAAGCTCTGCAGCCAAACAATTACACCCATTGCAAACACATCTTTGACAATGACCATACTTTTACACTTACTCTAAGAGAAAAATTAAAAAATACCATTTATAATGAACGGTATATTGCACAGCTTAACTCAATTGATGGAGAAAAAACCTCTGGCAAAATCCTGCTGAACATCCGTAAAGACAGTCTGGCGCATTCCTTCATCATAGGAAATCAGTTAAAAATAAATTCATCCATAAATAAAAATACATCTCAAAAAAATCCAAATCAATTTGATTACGCAAAATATCTGGAAAACAAACAAATCTATGCCCAGCTCTATGCAGAACCTAATGAAATCCAGATTGGTTCTATAATTGAGAAAGATATTTGGTACTATACCGCCGCATTACGAACCAGAATCATTCAAAATCTGGAAAAAAGCCAATTCCAAACTAAAGAACTCAATGTTGCTATAGCCTTAATAATGGGACAGCAGCAAGATATAGATCCCGAAATTGTTCAAGATTATCAATACGCTGGGGCAGTTCATATTTTATCGGTTTCAGGATTGCATATTGGATTTATACTCTTTTTTGTAACCTTTATACTCAAACCCTTTCCAAATACCAAAAAAGGTTTGTTTATCAAATTACTAATTGCAGTAGCTTCGTTGTGGCTCTTTGGTGTTATGGCAGGATTAGCACCTTCGGTTGTTCGATCTGTAACGATGTTTTCGTTTGTGGCTATTGGTCAATATTTACGAAGAAGCACCAATATTTATCATACATTACTCATTTCTGTTCTGCTGATTTTATTGTTTCAGCCATCATTTTTATTCGATGTGGGTTTTCAGCTCAGTTATGCAGCATTATTTTTTATTATCTGGCTTCAGCCTTTGTTTGCCAATCTTTGGAAACCAAAAAACAAAATCATCCGTTACTTTTGGAATATACTCACTGTTTCTTTCGCAGCACAAATTGGCACTTTGCCACTCAGTATTTATTACTTTCATCAATTTCCGGGATTATTCTTCATTACGAATATAATTGTGATTCCGTTTCTAGGTCTCATAATGAGTTTGGGAGTTCTTGTTATGCTGTTGGCAGCTTTCGGCTGGGTTCCTTATTATCCTGCAAAAACATTGGAGCTGAGCATTTATTTTATGGACAAGTTCATTGGTTTCATTGCCTCATTAGAACAATTTATTCTAAAAAACATTCCATTAAATACGCCACAATTGATATGCAGTTATTTGGTAATTATTACGATTATTATTGCCTTTCAGCATAAAAATATAAAAACCACATGGGCAGCATTGTTATCTATTGTGATGTTGCAGCTATCATTAATTGCTGCTAAATGGCAAGTCCAACATCAAACTGAATTTATAGTATTAAATACTTCTAAAAAAACACAGCTCATAGAACGCAATGGAGCTATAGCAACAGTATATTCAAATGATTCCATTTGCAAAGAAACTAAAACCAGCAGTCTTTTAGCATCTTATCTCACGGCAAATTTCAGCTCTTTAAAAAATCAGTCTCATCTGAAGAACCTCTTTTACTTTAAAGGAAACAAAATCCTTTTGATAGACAGTTCAATGGTAATTCCTAAGGATATCCATCCTGATGTCTTAGTGCTTACCCAATCTCCAAAACTCAATCTTGAACGATTGCTGCAAAGCATAAAACCTAAAATTATTGTTGCAGATGCCTCTAATTATAAATCAGTTCAAAAAAAATGGGCGATAACCTGCACACAGCAAAAAATCCCTTTCCATTCAACGAATGAAAAGGGATTCTTCCAAATTAACTAGTATTTTCTTTATGCTTTTTTAGTTTTTGCTACAGCAGGTTTCTTTACAAAAGGATCTGCGGCAGCAATCCAGGAAACGGGGCCTCCAGCAACATAACCTGTGCTTCCTAAACCTTCAAAATTCACTTTCCCCTCTTTATTAACTTTTGCATTTGCAAAATAAATCGTTGGAAAACCCTGGATTCCAAATACTTGCTGCAATTCATTGTTTTGTACCTTGATTGCTTCTGGCTGCTCGGTTCTCCTAGGAAAATCGAGTTCTACAAGAATTACATTTTCACTAGCCCAAGTACTGAATTCAGGCGTTTTCAATACTTCATTCTGCAAACGGATACACCAGCCACACCAGTCACTTCCTGTAAAAAACAGCATTAAAGGCTTTTTCTTTTTATTCGAAACTTTGACAGCCTCTTTTACATCTGTGTACCATTTTAATTCCTTCCCCTCTTTGTTATCGGCTGGGTTCTGTGCTTGAGAAACACTCATCCCAATTAAAAAGAATGCGATTAAAGCTATTTTTTTCATCACTTGTTTATTTTTTAGTCCACTCTTATTTCTAAAATTAAACTTTATTAATCTAATTTTTGCTCACAAATTTATACAAAATAAAAGAAAAGCAATAAACTACTTTACTTCTTGCATTAATTTTTTAATTAAAGGCGAAATAGCAATCAAAATCAATCCAGCAGCCAATGAATAAATAGCCAATTGGTAATATCCATCCGTGTACGACTGAAGTTTAGACATTAAAGAAGTTCCTGTATTCGATTTAGAGATTTCGGCACCCAGTTTTCCAGCAAATAACTGCCCAAATGCGGTGGCCAGAAACCATAGCCCCATCATCATTCCGAAGAGTCTTTTTGGCGAAAGCTTAGTTATAATGGACATCCCAATTGGTCCCAGGCAAAGTTCCCCTAGAGTAGTTACCAAATAAGCAAATGTGAATACATTTAATGATGTAACTCCATTTGCATCGGCGAAGAATTTAGTGTAATAAAAAATATAAAAAGAAGCTGCTAAAAATAAAAATCCAATCCCAAATTTAATCAAGGTGTTTGGCTCCAGTTTTATTTTGGCCAGCCACAGCCAAAGCAGTCCAACTAAAGGACTGAACGCAACAACAAACAAAGTATTGGAACTATTATTTACTGCATTGGGATCAACATTAAATCCAAGTAAATCATAACTCAGGTTGTCTTTGGCAAAGAGAGACAATGAGCCGCCACTCTGTTCAAAAATTGCATTAAATACTAAATAAAAGAAAATAAATGTAAATGCCGCAATCATCTTTTTCTGCATTTTGATATCTGCAAGCTTAACCACCTCATAAACAAAGTAAAGAAGAGCAACTATACCAATTGTATACATGAAATAATCGGTGTAGTCTGTATTTTTTACCATTATAAAAATAAAAGGGATACTCAATAATGATCCAAGATAAACCGCTATTTCCTTAAACTTTCTTTTATTAGGTTCCAAATGCAGCAATGGAGAATTTCCAATTGGCCCAAGATGCTTTTTGGTAAACAAAAAAGTCAGCAGCCCAAAAGCCATAACAATAGCAGCAGAAAGAAAGCATAATTGCCAAGAATAATATTTTCCTAAATAAATACACAGGATACCGCCAAAAAAACCCCCAATATTAATTCCTGCATAAAACATTCCGTATCCCGCATCTCTTCTGTGGTCGCTTTCATGATAAAGTTCTCCGACCATCGAAGAAATATTTGGTTTAAAAAAACCAGTCCCAATTATAGAAAATGCCAAACCATAATAAAACATTTCCTGCGGAGCAAATGCAATAAGCAGATTGCCTAAAATCATTACAATTCCTCCAAAAAAAAGCGATTTTTTGAAACCTAAAACCTTATCTGCAAAAATACCTCCAATAAATGTAAAAGCATACACAAATGCCTGGATAGCTCCATACTGTAAACTAGCAGCTACTTCTTTTAGCAAAAGCTGATCTACCATAAAAAAAGTTAAAACACCACGCATTCCGTAAAAGCAGAACCGCTCCCACATTTCTACAGTAAACAAATACCACAATTGCTTAGGATATTTTCCTTTAAAATTTTGTATTTGCTCTAAAGTTAAATTTTGTTCCATTATAAATTTTGTTATTAGTATGTAAATAAAAAACATCATCTCTTTGATTGAATCAAAAAGATGATGTTCTAAGTATATTTTATTTCATTAAATTATCTGACACCGTGCATCATTTTTTTCAAAAATGGCGTCAATGCAAATAATAATAACGCGGCAAGTCCAGTGAGAACAACAAATACCATAAAAAATTCATATAAGTTGTGAATTTCAAATCCTGCAAAAAAGTGATTGGCAGCACTGATTTGATTCTTCTCTAAAAGAGCCAACTGATCAGCAGTCGGCGTTATCGTTTTGTTTAAAACTGCCTGAAGATCGATACCTAATTCTTTTGCTTTTGCAAATTTATCTCCTGTAGCTGGCAAAATTGAGCCTAAAGTTCCTCCCAAAGCATAACCTGAAGCATTTGACAGGAAAAACACGCCATATAATAAAGAAGCAAAACGCTTAGGAGATAATTTACCTACCAATGATAAACCAATCGGAGATAAACATAACTCAGCGCAGGTGTTTAAGAAATATAACAAAATCAGCCATTTAACCAAAAGCAGACCAGAAGTTCCGATGTAAGAAACCTGAGTTGCAATCATAAAGAAACTGATAGAAATAACCACTAAACCAATAGCTAGCTTGACAGGAGAAATTGGCTCTTTTCCTTTCGCTCTCAAGGTATCCCACAATACACTAAAAGGAACAGCCAGCAAGACAACGAATAATCCATTAAAAATCTGAACCATTGATGCTGGCATCTGAAAACCAAAGAAGTTTCTGTCTGTCTGATTATCTGCAATAAAAGTTAATGAAGAACCTGCCTGCTCAAACGCAGCCCAGAAGAAAATAATGAAAAAGGAAACAATATAGATTACAATAATTCTGTCTCTTTCAACTTTTGTCAGCGATGAATCCGAAATAATTAATCCAGCCAAAGACAAACCACTGGAATAAATCAATGTATAAATTAAATTCTGTCCTGCAACATAATGGAAAAACAATCCCAATAATAAGAACGCAACACCCGCAATAGACAACGCTTTACTAGAAAAATTAGCTTTTTGAGCTTCACCTTCTTCAAAATCTGAAGCAGTATTTTTGGAAGGCAAGCCGCCTAATGGTCTTCCTTCTGGAGTTACTACATATTTATTCTTTAAAAAATAAAACAGTAAAGTTCCTAATAGCATTGCTGTAGATGCTGCCAAAAATCCCCATTTGAATGCATGAATATCTCTCACTCCACCAGCATCTTTAACATCTCCTAAGATTGGACATATTGACTGGCCCAAAAAAGCTCCAATATTAATCCCCATATAAAAGATTGTAAAAGCGGTATCCAATTTAGTTTTTTCCTGTTTTGGATACAGACTTCCCACCATGCTTGAAATATTTGGCTTAAAAAAACCGTTTCCAAAAACGATTACACCTAATCCGCAATACATGATTGTTTTTGCCAAGCCTAAGTTTGCTTCAAATACACTGCCACTGGTAAACAGCAGCAATTGTCCGATGGCCATCATAATACCGCCTAGTAAAATACAGTTTCTGTTTCCAAAAAAACGATCAGCAATAAAACCTCCTAACATGGGTGTTAAATAACAAAGTCCTAGAAATCCACCATAAATTAAGGATGCTTCTTCTTCCTTCATTAATAATGAATTTACAAGGAATAAAGTCAGTAATGCCCGCATTCCATAGAAATTGAAACGCTCCCACATTTCGGTTCCAAATAGCACCCAGAGTCCTTTCGGATGTGCTGTATTCGTTTTGTTTTCAGTCATTTTTTTTGGTATTTATGATTTGTATTTAGGGTTTTGGTTATAAATTTTCCTTTATAAAGTTAGTCATTTTATTGTACAATTGGATTCTTGTTTTTCCTCCATAAATTCCATGATCCTTATCTGGATATATCTGAGAATCAAATTGTTTATCTCCTTGTATCAGAGCTTCCATCATCTGCATCGTATTTTGTACATGTACATTATCATCCGCAGAACCATGAATCAATAAAAACTTTCCTTTTAATTTGCTCACGTGATTTATTGGAGAATTCTGATCGTATCCATTGGCATTTTCCTGTGGAGTCTGCATGTATCTTTCGGTATAAATGCTGTCATAAAAACGCCAGTTGGTAACTGGTGCTACGGCAATTGCCATTTTAAAAACATCTGCTCCCTGAAAAATACAGTTTGAAGCCATAAACCCTCCATAAGACCAGCCAAAAATACCAATTCTTGATGCATCTACATAAGGATAATTCCCCAATACTTTAGCAGCATCAATTTGATCTTCTACTTCATATTTTCCTAATTGCAATTGTGTTGCTTTTTTGAAATCGGCTCCCTTAAAACCTGTTCCTCTTCCATCCACACATGCTACAATATAGCCTTGCTGTGTAAGCATCATAAACCAATAATCATTAGCGCTGCTCCACGCATTGGCAACCTGCTGCGATCCTGGTCCCGAATATTGAAACATGAAAACAGGATATTTTTTTGATGCATCAAAATTCTTTGGCTTCATGATCCAGGCGTTCAGCTCATTTCCTTTGGCAGTCTTTAAAACAAAAAACTCTTTGGAAGGCAAATTATATACGGTTAATTTTGAAGCAAGCTCCTGGTTGTTTTCGATAACTTTGATTTCTTTCCCCGATTTTGCTTCATTTAAAGTATAAATCGCAGGCTGAACAGCACTGGAAAAAGCAGTAATGCAGAATTGGAAATTAGGACTGAAAGTTGCAGTGTTAGTTCCTGTATTTTTAGACAAGCGTATTTTATTTTTCCCATCTAACCCAATACGGTATATATCTCTGTTAATAGAACCATTTTCTGTAGATTGATAAAAAATGTTTTTTGTTTTTTCGTCGAAACCGTAGTATGAAGTAATTTCCCAGTTTCCTTTTGTAACCTGATTTTTAAGTTTTCCCGTTTTATCATATACATAAATATGATTAAAACCATCTTTTTCACTTGTCCAGATAAAACTGTTGTCCTGCAAAAAAGTCAAATCATCAGTTACATCAACATAGGCTTTATCTTTTTCGTTCAAAATTACTTTTGCCACAGCTGTGGTCCCGTCAATAAATAATAAATCCAGATTATTCTGATGACGGTTTAAAACCTGAGCAGATAATACATTACTGTCATTTGTCCATTTCAGTCTGGCTATATAAAAATCCTTATAATTTTCTAAATCAACTTTTTTATCAGTGTTAGCCGATACATCATAAATATGCAATGAAACTAACGAATTTTTTTCTCCTGCTTTAGGATATTTGAAAGTCTGCATCTCTGGATACAGGCTTTTCTTAAAAATAGACATCGAAAATTCTGGAACTTCGCTTTCATCAAAACGGATATAACCTATTTTCCTGCTGTCCTTACTCCAGTCAAATGCCCGGACAAAAGCAAATTCTTCTTCGTAAACCCAATCCGTAATACCGTTGATTACCGCATTTTTCTTGCCATCAGCCGTTATCGCAACAGATTTTTTGGAAGCTATATCATAAACGTATAAATTGTTTTCTCTGGCATAAGCAATTTTAGTTCCATCTGGAGAAAACGTAGGCTCTTGTACCTTAAAATCAAAAAGCTTAGTCAGTGTTTTAGCTTCTAGATCATATAAAAAATAATCGGCAGCAAAAGAATGCCTGAAAATTTTATCCTTGTGGCAAGCGATTAATATCTTTTTTTCCGAAGCATCAAAAGTGTAGCTGTCTATTCCTCCTGCAAGTTCTTTGAAGTTTTTAGTATCTATTAAGTTTGATACTTTTTTTAATGTAGCAAAATCATAAAGATCGATCTGCATACTTTTGGTTGACCTATCCGAATTCAATACAGTGTATTGATTTGTATTATGCAATGCTTCCAATGCATCCATTCCTTTAGCACGAAAAGCTCCTGTAAAAATTTCATCAACGGTAATTTGCTGCTGGCCAAATACACTCAAACACAAAAAGAAAAGTAACGTGGTAATTTTATTCGAATTCATATATGGATTAAGTTATAAAAGCAACAATTTTAGTGATTATTTTACAAATAAAACACTTTTACGCTGTTAAATGTTATAAAACAATGTTTTTAACAATCAATATGAATGTTTTTCAACAATTGCACAAATACTAACCATTCTTTCCAATAAATATGCAATATTTAAAATTTCACATAAAACCAGAATAAAAATGATTATTTATTTCCAATATAAAATATGTACAAAACTGAGTGAAATTATTAAAAAAATACTGCTTATTTTTCATCAGGCATGCTTTGAATTTTCCTGTAACGCCATATAAAATCAATTCGAAAATAAAATAAATGAATGTGTATCTTTGTTGCTGGAACACCATAATCTATACCCCTATGAATAACGCAGTTGCTGGATTTTCTAAATTATCCAAAGAAGAAAAAATACACTGGATTGCCAATCACTATTTTTCGACTCCGGGTGATGCTGTCACTTTGCTTAAAAATTATTGGAATGCCGATGAAAAACTACAAAAACTGCATGACGAATTCATAGAGAACACTATTTCTAACTTTTACATTCCGCTAGGAGTTGCGCCAAATTTTCTCATAAACGGAAAATATCATACCATTCCAATGGCTATAGAGGAAAGCTCAGTGGTTGCCGCAGCATCCAAAGCCGCTAAATTCTGGTCAACACGTGGTGGCTTCAAGGCGACTGTAATCAACACCGAAAAAATTGGACAGGTTCATTTTATCTACAAAGGAGATACTTCAAAATTAACTTTATTCTTTACCCGATTAAAATCGAAGCTTTTCGATTCTACCGAAAACATCACCAAAAATATGCAGAAACGTGGTGGCGGAATTTTAGATATTGTCCTAAAAGACAAAACCAATTTACTGCCCAATTACCATCAGCTTCATGCTACATTTGAGACCAAAGACAGCATGGGAGCCAACTTTATTAACTCTTGCCTTGAAGTTTTTGCCAAAACATTAAAAGAAGAAGCTTTGGCTTTTGAGTTATTTTCGGAAGATGAAAAAAACATCGAAGTCGTTATGAGCATCCTTTCCAATTATGTTCCAGATTGTATTGTACGAGCCGAAGTTTCATGCCCAGTTGAAGATTTAGCAGAAAAACATATCGAAGATCCAGTGGAATTTGCTTCCAAATTTATACAAGCCGTTAAAATTGCCGAGATAGAACCATTCCGCGCTGTAACTCATAATAAAGGGATCATGAACGGAATTGATGCCGTTGTACTTGCAACTGGAAACGATTTTAGAGCCATCGAAGCAGGAATTCATGCATATGCTTCAAAAAACGGGCAGTATTCCAGCTTGTCTCACGCCAGTATAGAAAATGGAGTTTTCAATTTCTGGATGGAAATTCCGTTGGCTTTAGGAACAGTTGGCGGATTGACATCATTGCATCCTTTAGTAAAACTGTCATTGGAAATGCTGGAAAAACCATCAGCCAAAGAATTAATGCAGATTGTTGCTGTCGCAGGCCTGGCACAAAACTTTGCCGCACTCCGCTCCCTGACCACAACTGGCATTCAGGAAGGCCACATGAAAATGCATTTAAACAACATCCTAAATCAGTTTGATACTAATGAGGATGAACGTCATCTGATTAAAAAACATTTTAAACACCACGTTGTTTCCCACAGTGCAGTTGTTGATTACATTGAAAATTTAAGAAAATAAGTTTTTTAGAAACTATAAAAAACAGAATTTTAGTTTCAAGAATCATTTTAAGCCGACTTTAAACACTAATCCCTAAACTTTTAAACCTCTCTCCTTTTCAAAATGAAAACTACTTTTTACAGTAACGGAAAACTTTTAATAACAGGAGAATATCTGGTTCTGGATGGTGCAAAAGCATTGGCTCTGCCAACAAAGTATGGTCAAAACCTTGCAGTTGAAAAAATCAATAACCAAGAAATAAAATGGACAAGTTATGATGCCGATGGAAGCATCTGGTTTGATGAGACAATTTTACTTACTGAAATTATTGACACAGCCCCATTTGAAACAGAATCTGTAAAAAATACATTAATCACTATTTTAAGAGAAGCCTATAAACTCAATCCAAACGAAACATTAATTTCGAGCGGTTATAATGTTACTACACAATTGACTTTTCCAAGAAAATGGGGATTAGGAACTTCTTCGACCTTAATAAACAACATTGCGCAATGGTTTGATGTTGATGCTTTTACATTGCTCAAAAACAGTTTTGGCGGAAGCGGTTACGATATTGCCTGTGCCCAAAACAGCTCACCTCTTTTATATCATCTCGAAAACGGCAGTCCTATCGTCGAAACGGTTATATTCGACCCAGTGTTTGCAGAAAATCTATATTTTGTATACCTCAATCAAAAACAAAACAGCAAAAGTGCGATAGCATCTTATAAAGAGAAAAAAAACAATTTAGAACCCCAAAAAGAAGCTGTAAATCAAATTACTCAAAAGATTTTGAATATTGAGAACGTAACCGTATTTGCGCAGGCTTTAGATAATCACGAAGAAATCCTAAGCTCAATTCTTGAGACTAAGACGGTTAAAGAATCATTATTTCCAGACTTTAACGGAACTATAAAAAGCCTTGGAGCGTGGGGTGGCGACTTTGTATTGGCAATATCCAATGAAAATCCTAAAACATACTTTGGGAACAAAGGTTATGAAACCATTATTGAATATCATGACATGATATTGTAACGAGACTTATAAACTTTAATTTGCTTTTTTGCTCTTATTGTATTTTGCAGTCTGTATAAGCTGGATGGTATGATCGGCCTGCTCATTAGATTCAATAAGTGTATTGTGCAAGCGCTCGGCCATCTTTTCTATACTGGCTGTAATAGAATCACAAACTAATTCCATTCTGCGGTGTTTTTCTTCTTTTACAGCTCTCAAAACATCATCGACAAAAATTTTATCATATTTTTCGGCAACAGAATCACGTGTATTTGTCAACCTGATAACAGCATCATTACTGAATATAGTAACCCTGAAATGCTGTTCTTCGTTGCTTAAATAGTATTTACCTCCTAATTCGTCACAATTTATGTCAGTAGCGCCAAGTTTCAACAACTCAGTAATTATTCCATAAATATGACTCTCAATTTTGGAATATACTTTTGGCTTTTTTCTAAAAAAACTAAACATATAAATTATTATTAATTAAAAATATTCAAGTAAAACATTTGTTTTTAAGAACCTCAAAATTATTTATATAGAAATAAATTCTCTCAAATTGAATGGACAAATTAATAGTATTTTTTTCAATAACACAAATTGTTTAGATTATATGCCAAAATAAACTTTTAACTGCAAAAAAACACCACAAAATTCCCAAACTAACAAATAAAAAGAAATATTGACAAACCCTATTTTTATGCAATCGGTATCTATTAAGCCTGATTATTCAATAAATTTTTAAAAAATAAAAAGCCCGATACTTGCAGTTTAAAAGTATCGGGCTTTTATTATATTTATTAATTTCTACATTCTCTAGTAATTAAAATCTTTTCTGTTGTCTTTAATATCGGCACCTTCTTTTAAAGCTGGCAATACTCTATTAGATTCGGAAGCACTCTGAGCTTTTAACTTTGCAACATTCTCAGCATAGCTTTTTAAAGCAGGCGCTTTTACTGTGCTGATGTTTTTTACCACATAAACTCCAGTCACACCTTCGATTGGCGCAGAGATTTTATTTGGTGCTAATGCAAATGCATTTCCAACTACTTTGGCTTCTTGTCCAACTCCACCAGGAAGTACTGGGTTTTCCAAAGTAACGTCAGCAGCTTTTTGAACAGTCGAACCTGCTGCTTTTGCAATTGCTTCCAAAGAACTTCCAGACATTTTAGCTTTCAGAATTTCAGCTTTCTTCTTATTTTTAAGAATAGACTCAACATAAGGTCTTGCTTGTGCCACTGGAACTAAACCTGAATTATCAATAGACTTAAGCTTAGCAATTACATGACCTAGGTTAGCTACTTCAAATCTTTTAACAGCTCCTTCTTTAGTATCGTTTTCAAAAGCCCATCTCACAATGGTTCTCTGAGCTCCTAGAGGGCCAAAGTTTTCATCCATTGCTTTAACTGAAACTGCTGGTGATACAATAAGTCCCATATCTTTGGCAACTTTATTAAAATCTTTATCAGCTACATCCATTTCAAATTTAGTTGCCTGCTCAAACACTTTATCCGAAGTAGCTTCTGAAGCTTCAATTTTTTGAGCAACAGTTGCTAAGCGAACACCGTCTTGTTTATCTGTAACTTTAATAATATGGAAACCAAATGGAGTTTCAACCAATCCAACTTTACCAATCCCGTTATTGAAAACAAAGTCATTAAAAGGTTTTACCATTTGACCTTGTCCAAAATATCCTAAATCGCCTCCTTGCTGAGAAGAAGAATCATCAGACGCTGTGAAAGCCAGCATCATGAAACTGTCAGGATTTGCAGTTACTTGAGCTAAGATAGCCTCGGCTTTAGCTTTAGCTTCTTCTTTAGTTCTTTTCTCTTTTTTATTAGGAACTTGAGTTCCTTCATAACTGATAAGAATATGGCTTGCCTTTGCATTTACACCAGATTTTCTTCCCAATGATTTAGAAATACAGTAGTATTTGCCAAAAACATAAGGACCATACACTTCTCCTGGAGCTAAATTGTATAATTTATCAGCATCAACAGCTGGTAAATCTTTTTTGGCTACATAAGATGAATCATAAGGCACATCTGAGTTTGAATTTACAAATTCAGCAATATTTTGAGTAGTTTTAAATCCTGCCAAAGTATCGTTCTTGCGAGTTGCCTGATTGTAAACTACGCTTCCTGACAATAATGAAGTCAGCTTAGTCTTAACATCGGCAATATCTGCTGGCGAAGCTTTATCTTCAACCAGAACATACTCCACATTACGAGTTTCTTCTGATTTGAATTTTTTAGGATTTGCTTTCATGTATTCCAATACATCAGCATCTGTAACTTTAACTTCGCTGTCTTTGATTGTTGAAAATAAACCAGCTACATATTCGAAATTTACTTTGTTCGCCCCCAATTCATAGCTGAATTTTCCTTCGCTTTCAGTTGTATAAATTCCAGCTTTGATTAAAGTATTATAGATTTGAAATTTAGCGTTCAATTCAGCATCTTTTTCTCTATCCTTCAAATATTGAGCCTGCTCTGGATTTGATTTAAAAAATTCCTTGAATTTTGCTATATCAAACATGCCTGCAGCATTCAAAAACATTGGGTTTTTACCAATATTCTGATCAGCAGTAAGAATATCCATAATATGCTTCTCTCCTACTCTCAATCCTAATTTATCAAATTCAGCAGAAAGCAAGGCGATAGTCACCTCTTGATCCCATACTCTTCTGGAAGCTTCTGTTGAAGAAATTCCCTGCCCACTTTTCTCTACATTGCTTACTTTAATCCTAAAGTCCTCAAATGCGATATCTTTTCCATTGATACTTCCAACATCCTTTTTGCTGCTACCAAAACTTCCTTTTGTAAAAAGGTCTTGTATGATAAATGAGAATAATGCCAGAGCAATAACTCCAATCATTATAGCGGAATGTTGTCTAATTTTTGATAAAACTGCCATTGTATATTATTGTTTATTTTAAAATTTTGTTTGCGAAAATACAATTATCTAATTAATAATTATAGAACTACTGTTTTTTTTTTGTTTTTTTTTAAATTAAAAAAGTAATCTTAGTCATGGATTGTCATTTTAATCAATTCAATCTTCTTATTTGTTGCTTCTTCAATAACAAAATGATATTTCCCTATGGTAATTTCTTCATTTTTTTGAGGAATTTCTTTTGTGAAATTCACAATAAATCCGCCAAGTGTACTATAAGAATCACTTTCTGGAATTGCTAATTTATATGTCTGATTCAGATACTCCACATCCAAGCGCGTGGAAAATAAAAAAGAAGCATCATCTAATACTTTTTCAATTAATTCTTCATCTAGATCATGCTCGTCTTCTATTTCCCCAAAAAGCTCTTCAACAATATCCTCAATTGTAATAATTCCAGATGTGCCTCCATATTCATCCAATACAACCGCAACACTTTTTCTTTTTTTAGTCAATAAATTCATAGCGTCTTTTACAAAAATGGTTTCTGGAATAAACTCTACCGGGATTACAATCTCATTTATGCTGGAAGGTTTTTTAAACAGATCAAAAGAATGCACATAACCAATGATATCATCTAATAGATTTTGATATATTACCATTTTGGAATAGCCTGTTTCTATAAATAATGCTTTTAGGCTGTCGATCGATTCGCTTGCATCAATGGCAACAATCTCTGTACGCGGGGTCATTATATCTCTTGCTTTTACTGCTGAAAATTCCAATGCATTCCTGAAAATCTGTATCTCCGAATCTACTTCCTCATTATCTTCTACTGCACTCATCTGCTCGGTAATATAATTTCCTAATTCTACTTTGCTAAAATAAAGCTGTACTTGATCTCCTTCGGTTTTAAAAAATCTGCTCAGAACAAAATCTGAAATCCATATCAAAAAAGTAGATATCCAATAGAATAATTTATAAAAGAGATAAGCAGGTATAGCAAAAAACCTGATAAGTGAGTTGGCATAAATTTGAAAAAAAACCTTAGGAAGAAACTCAGCTGTTATTAAGACTATTAAAGTTGAAATACAGGTTTGAAGCAAAAGGCTGGCAATATCAGAAAAATGCAAGTCGAAAAACACCAGCAGCCTCATGAGCAATTCGCCCATAAAAAAACCATAGACTACCAATGCTATATTATTGCCAATAAGCATTGCTGCAATAAACTTGGATGGGTTTTCGGTAAGCCTGGTAAGGGTTTTAGAAACAAAATTATCCTGTTTTTTTTCTAACTCCAGGTAAATTTTATTTGAAGAGATAAAGGCTATCTCCATTCCTGAAAAAAAAGCACATAGTATTAAGCACAATATTATGATACTTATTTCCATTTTATCTAAGATTGTTTATTCCTGTCTTCAAATCTCTTAGCGAACCTTCTTCTAAAGAAAAACATAAATATGGCAAGTCCTCCAATAATAAAATTCAGCAAAGGGTTTTCATTAGCTGTCCATTGGGTGTAGCCTTCGTATAAAAAATAAAGTCCAAAAGCTAAATATAGATATGAGGTGTATTTTAAAAAATTCATTTGTTATTGTTTTTATTATTCTTTGGATTCGATTTCGCCTTGTATCCGCTGCGAATTGATGGTTTTAAAGTCTTTGCTGAAATCAATTCCTTGACCAGTTGAACTATTTGCTGCATCAGTTAATTTAAACTTTTTCTCGGTATAAAACCATTGGTTTTTCTGGTCAAAAAACAATTGTTCTGTTTCTAAAATCTGACCAGCCTCTGAAGTGATTTTTACTTTACCCTGTAAATCTATAATATTGGTCAGCTTATAGGAAATAGCATAATTAGATTTTATAAATGTCCTTTTCCCATTATTATCGTAGATTGTCACATCTACACCTTTTGGGAATTCTGTAAAAGCAAAATCAACATTGGAGTAATCAAACATTTTTGGACTTACCAATATTGATTTTATTTTCCCCGAATCAGTGTATTTTAAATTTACCTTATCTGCATCACCACTTGGAACAAACTCTGAATAATCATTTTTATGAACCTCTTTAAAATTGCTTTCACAGCCCAAAACCATGCTAGTAATAATTAACAGCGAAAGAAACGGAATATATTTTTTAAAGAAAATCATAAACATAATAAGGAAATCAATTAAGAAACTGAATTTTTTTTACTTCTAGACTAGTCGATTCCTCGCTTTCTGAACCATTTATCATTAAGAGAAAAACTCAGCGCAAGAGTAAAATAATTTTCCTGAATCAATCCATGAGAAGTTGTTCCTCTCTGGCCATATTCCAGACCTACATTTATATTAGAAAGGCTTGAAATGACAGGCAAAGCCATACCAAAAGTAATTGCCTTTTCATCAATCTCTTCCGAATTGATTATTGTCCCTGTTTTGGCATATTTTAAACCTCCTCGGTAAACAATTTTCTGATAATATTTAGAGAAAACATTATTATTAGGCACATAAAATCCCCCTATACTATAGCTCGAATATCTATCATAAGTAACATTTTCCATAGCATTATAATCATCAGTAAGTTTTCCAACATTTTGAAAAACCATTTGCGTTCCTAATAGCCATTTTTTTGTTTCCCCTACTCCAAAGCCAAAAGAAATTTTTGAAGGGATTTTCAAATCAGTCCTAATAACCTTTTCTGCTAAAGCGTCATAAACTGCAACATCATAATTTGAATTATAGGTTACAGCCGAAATAGTCTTAGTATTTGTAGATGACAATGTTGCTTGCGGAGTATATGTAAAACTGCTGTAAAAATTTGTCTTTTTATAGATTTTATGTTTATACATTGCACCAAAATTTGTTGAGAGCCCGTTCAGATCAGCTTTGTTCTTTTCTTCAGTGCCAATTAATACTCCAGTCAAAAATTCTAAATTTGAATTATTGATTCTTCCAAAATTATACTGCACATCAGCACCGATCACTAAATTTGGCATAACTGTGTATCCTAAAGAGAAAAAAGCTTTATTTAAGCCCCCTGTCCCTTTTAATACATTATTAACCCCATCAGGCGCAGGATTTGTCGATTCGATATTATATCCTACCGAGGTATATGGTATCAATCCGAATCCAACTCCAACTTTACCTAGAGGCAAAGCCACTGCAAGGAAATCAATTGCTGTTCTTTGTGCGTTATTGCTTTTGGATTCCGTTTGCAGTTTGGTTGATGTATAATTTCCACCAATCGTAAAAGCTGTAAACCTAATCGCAGCAAAACTTGCTGGGTTCAAAATATTAATATGAAGACTGTCCTGTTCGATATTAAGTCCTGCCATGGAACGGTTTTCAAGATTTCCTTTAAATCTAGTTTCCCCAATTCCGAAAAAAGAATAAGGAGAAGCAGTACCAGTTTGTGCATTTGTCATTAGCGACATAAAGAAACATCCAATAACAATAATTTTTTTAATCATTTTCTATTTTATATTGAAAAATTTGGCTCAAACTCTCTAATAGGAAATTTGAATTGGCAAATATGGTATTTTTTAATCGTTTAGCCAAAAAAACTGCATCTCCGCCCGTTAAAATTATTATAAAATTTGGGTATAATGCCTTATATTCATCTATAAAACCATCTATTTCATAGACCAATCCGTTTACAACACCCGAATGTATTGATCCAGATGTAGATTTGCCTATGAAATGTTCAGGATTATCCAGTTCCAGCAAAGGCAGCTTAGCTGTAAAATTATGCAATGCATTATACCTCAACTGAAGTCCAGGAGAAATTGCTCCTCCTTGATAATTATTTGAACTATCAATAAAATCGTAAGTAATACACGTTCCAGCATCGATGACGAGCCTATTTTGATCTGGATACTGAAGTGTTGCTCCACTGGCCAGTACCATCCTGTCAACCCCTAAAGTATGAGGAGTTTTATAACGGTTAATAAATGGGAAGGAATCATTATGAGAAACAAAATGAACATCCGCAAGGTCTGCAAAAGCTGAAAACGACTTTTTTTCAATATCCGAAACCGAAGAAACAACCAGATGGGTTACTTTTTTATACTTTTTTAAAATATCCTGAATATTTTTTTCAAGATCTATTTTAAAAAAAATAAAGCTCTCCAAAATGGCAGTACCCTCAAATACAGCAGATTTAATTCTGGTATTTCCAACATCAATGGCTAAAATCATAATTTATTTTTAACAATGCGAAGATACGAATTGATTTTTTTTAAAATTTCTTTTGGATAAATTAAAAATGGTTCTATATTTGCACCCGCATTAGCACGGTACCTTAGCTCAGATGGTAGAGCAATGGACTGAAAATCCATGTGTCCCTGGTTCGATCCCTGGAGGTACCACCAAAAGGCTGTCTTTTTACTAGACAGCCTTTTTTTATTCCCCACTGTACAAGCGTTTTTTTCTAAATTCACAATCCAAAAAAATTAATTTTCAGCGCTTTAACACAATCCTTTTTTTTCTGTTTACTTTTTTTAAATAAAAAAAATGGATACATTATTTTTTTAAAAAGCATCAGAAAAAACTACAATTCTTAAAAAATCTGATATAATTTTCATAAATTCATACCCCTAAACGTATATTCTCAATATATAATGAAATCTAATATTCCATTAAATTCATTCTATTTGACACCGCCTATTTTAAGTTCTACACCTGTTGTAGTCCTTTTAATAATAGTTTTATATATTATAGCTGGCAGTTTAAGTTTTCTTATTCCTGTTGATTCTGAATATGTGAGTCCAATATTTCTGCCCGCTGGAATTGCCTTAGCATCAATCATTATTTTCGGGAAAAGGGCTTTATGGGGAATCTGGATTGGGTCTTTTTTATTGAATATTTTTCATGGAATTATTAATGAAAATTTTAGCGGAAATCATTTTTTTCCCCAGCTCATCATTGGAGCTGTTATTGCTCTTGGGACGGTGATGGGTTCAATTGCTGGCCAATTTGTAATCACGCGTGCCAGTAATGGCCTGCACCCTTTTCATAATGTACCCACAGTTTTAATTTTACTTTTCCTTGGACCTATTACATTTTCAACAACTACATCCTTAATTGGGATAATCTGTTTAAAATTCAGCAGTAATATAGAAACAGCTGATATTTGGCTGGCTTTTCAAACTTGGTGGCTTGGAGATTTAATTGGAATCGTTTTGATCACTCCGTTAATATTATCCTTGTTTTTAAAAGACAATTTTGGCAGCAGCAAAATTAATTTTATTGAAATATTACTATTTGGATTAACAACTCTCATTCTTTGTTATACCGTATTTTTTTTTCAAAATGGCTTAAAATATCTAATCATTCCTCAATTATTCTGGTCTGTCTATAGATTCGGGGCACGAACAACCACAGCAGCAATTAACATTATAGCTTTATTTGCAATACTAACTGCTGTACATGGAATTGGCCCTTTTCTTCAAGAGAATGTAAATAATTCCATTTTATTTTTAGATCTGTTTTTGTACGTAATTTCAATTTGCAGCTTTTTTTTGCTAACCATTTTATCAGAACGCGAAAGAGCCGATGACACAACAAAAATCAGCAAAAAGAAACTTAGAAAAAATGAAACCATACTGGAAGCGATCATTGAAAGTCCAAGAGATGTAAGTATTTATTCTATTGGCCGAAATTATGAATATTTAAATTTCAACAGCCTGCATAGCGCTAATATGAAGGAAATGAATAACATTGACATCACATTAGGAATGACACTCCAGACATGCCTCGAAAATAAAGCCGAACTTGAAGAAGCAATAATGGTTCTGGATAAAGTTTTTTTAGGCGAAAGCATTACAACTATAAAGCTTTTCAAGGCCAATAATACTTATTGGGAATTAAGGACGAGCCCTATTGTTAATGCAGAAAAAGAAATTATTGGAGCAACCGTAATATCAACTAATATTACCGGAAAACTGAAAATTGAGGAAGCACTAAGGCAAAGCGAAGAGAAATATAGAGAAATATTCACCAATATACAGGATGTTCTTTTTCAGATAGATCTCAATGGTGTATTTATAAATGTAAGCCCTTCTGTCAAAGAATTTACAGGATATGCCCCTGAGGAATTAATTGGCCAGCATTCCCGTTTCCTAAGCCCTAATGATGAGAATGACGATTTGGTTTATTATATGATTAACCAAAAGAAAGATCTTGTCAATCACGAAAATATAATTAAAACCAAATCAGGTTTATTAAAACCTATTTCATTAAATGCAAAGCTGATTTATGACAAAAATGGCAATCCGAATCACGTAGATGCAATTGCTCAAGACATAACTGAAAGAAAAGAAAATGAGCAAAAAATTGAAGAGCAAAACCAAAAATTACAGATTCAGAATAAGGAATTAGAACAATTTGTATACATAACTTCGCATGATCTGCATGAGCCTCTCCTTACTTTAAAATATTTCACAGAAATTCTCCAGCAAAATAATTCAATTAGAGATAATGACGAAGAACAACAGTATCTGAATTTTATTTTTGAATCTTCGGACAGAATGCAAAAGCTGGTCAAAGGACTTCTGGATTATTCAAGAATAGGAAAACAAGTAGAAATTACAAAAGAAGATTGCAATGAAATAGTTGAAAATGCAATATCTGCTTTATCACAAAGCATCAAAACGGCAGAGGCTATAATACAGGTTGATAAACTGCCAATTATAAATGGCTATTGTGTAGAATTAATAGAATTATTTAAACATTTAATATCGAACTCCATTGTGTTTAGGAAGAAAGACGTTCCAATAAAAATCAATATCAGTGCAACACGGTTAAATAAAAATTGGCTATTTGCTGTAGAAGACAATGGTATTGGAATTGAAGAACATAATCTCGAAAAAGTATTCATAATTTTTAAACGTCTCAATAACAGAGAAGAGTATCCTGGAATAGGAATAAGCCTAGCAATTTGCAAAAAAATCGTTAGCTTGCATGGAGGTAATATCTGGGTAGAATCTTCATTTGGACATGGCACCACCATATATTTTACTATACCTGAAACTACCATTAATTAACAAGATTTCATATGAAACCACAATAATGCTTATGAAAAAATTAAATACTGTACTACTGATCGATGATGATAAGACCACTAATTTTATCACCAAAATGCTTATCAATAAAGCAGAAATAACTGATCGTATCGAAACTGTTTTAAATGGTCAAGAGGCATTAGATTATTTAACAAACACAGGAAAATATGAAAAATCCGATAATACATATCCTCGGCCTATGCTGATCTTTCTTGATATCAATATGCCAGTTATGGATGGATGGGAATTTGCAGAAGCTTATCATAAATTAACACCAGAGCAGAAAGGAGATTCAAAAATCATAATGTTAACAAGCTCTCTTAATCCCGATGACAAAGAAAGAGCCTTAAAACTTCCTGCAATTTCAGGCTTTCAAAGCAAAATCCTTACTATGGAGAGCCTGACATATATTATGAATGAGTATTTTGCAGATTAACTAATTGATGTCATACTGTTTAAAAAAAAAGACGTAAAAAAACCTTTCTTATTTATCAATTAATTGTTCTAAACACACTAAAATATAACAAATAACAAAAAAATATTTTTTTTTGTTATTTGTTATATTTTTTTATATATATTTATCAGATAATCGTTAAAAAAATGCATTTTATCGGTTATTTAAAATTAATGCAAATAAAAAAATTACTTGATAAACGATAAAAGTATGACCCCCATATTACTTAATCAACTTCGAGGTATCATCACTTCGCCATTAATTTCAATGTTTTGTAAAAAATTTGAAGAGAATGAAAATTTATTAAAAAGAGCAATCGATACAAGTATATGTACTGTACTCATTGGACTTGATAATTTATTAGATAATACACTTCTATATAATAAAGTCATTGAATCCATAACACTGACTGAATTCTATAAATCTACAGAATACGATAATGGCAAATTATCCTCACTGACCTTCTCATTCGAACACGAAGGTTTTACACCTTTGAATTTAATTTTTTCGGCAAAAAAAGGACGTATTTCCGAAATGATATCGAATGAAATTGGAGTCAAGAGTGAAACGGCGGGAGCAATTTTAAATTTTGCTGTTATGCTGATATTATCGCATTTTAAGAATGAACAGGAAAAAGGAAATACAATACAAAATGATTTAAATTCTGAAATAAAAGCAATTCTTAATGCTGTTCCAGAAGGCATTCGAGTCATTCTTGGATATACCAATTTTGAATGTGACAGTTACACGGGAACTGAAACCTTAATAAAAACAAATTTGAAACCTCATTTTTTTACCAAAATTTTTAAGTTATAGAATTAATTTCTTTGTGAATATAAAAAAGGATAACAGTTACAAAGCTGTTATCCTTTTTTATTGCTTACTTCTCTTCAATCCAAGAATCGATTTTCTTTTCCAGCAAAGCTAATGGCAGAACACCTGACTCTAAAACTTTTTCATGAAATTTTTTAATATCAAATTTGGATCCCATTTTACCTTTTGCACTTTTTCGAAGTTCTAAAAATTTAAGCTGTCCAATTTTGTATGACAAAGCTTGTCCAGGAATCGCCATATAACGTTCAATTTCAACAGTAATTCCCGCTTCGCTTTCAGCTTCGTTCTGCAGAGAATATTTAATTGCCTGCTCTCTTGTCCAGCCTTTGCTGTGCAGTCCTGTATCGACTACTAAACGCACTGCTCTGTGCATTTCATTACCCAGCATTCCAAAATATTGATAAGGATTTTGATACAAACCTAATTCCTTGCCCAAGCTCTCAGTATATAATGCCCAGCCTTCACCGTAAGCACCAAACCAATTGAATTTTCTAAAATCTGGGAGAGCAGTATTCTCCTGCTGTAATGAAATTTGAAAATGGTGGCCCGGAATAGCTTCATGCAGAAATAGATCTTCATCACCATATACATTATATTCTTTTACATCTGGAATGGGAACATAAAAAATACCTGGACGAGAACCATCAGCTGTTCCCTGCAGATATTCTGCACTGGCAGTTTTTTCTCGGAAAGCTTCTGTTCTTCTAATCTCAAATTTTGTTTTTGGCTGTAATGAGAATAATTTATCGACATTTGGTTTTATGACACTATAAATCCTTTCAAAATTAGCGATTACTTCTTCAGGTTTTTTGAATGGCTTTAATTCAGGTTTATTTCTTACGTATTCGAAAAATTCAAGAAGCGTTCCCTTAAATCCAACTTGGTTTTTCACTTTCTCCATTTCGGCATTTATACGGGCTACCTCTTTTAATCCTAATTCATGAATCTCTTCCGGACTCATTTCAGTAGTCGTCCATTGTTTTACATAAATTGCATATAAATCTTTCCCAAAAGGCAGACTTCCAATTCCGCTGGTAGCTCTTGATGCAGGCAGGTATTCGTTTTTAAGAAAATCTGCCATTTTTTTATACTTCGGTATCAGTTTTTCATTGATTACAGCAGTGTATTTAGCGGTTAAATCTTTTTTTACCTCATCAGAAAATGTGGCTGGCATCAGCTTAATAGAAGAATAAAACAAGTTGTCTTCAATCTTTGCAGTAGGCATATCAGCAAACTGAGGAATTACTTTTACTGTCAATGATTTAGGCAAAACGATTCCTTTTTCAATCCCTTTCTTCATATATACCAAAGCAGAATCAATCCAAGTACTGTATTTGTCCATTCTTTTCAAGAAATCAGTATAATCCTTTTCCGTTTTAAAAGGCTGTGCACTTGTACCTCCAGCAAATTGCCCCATAGTTAAATGAGTACCCCAAAACTGATGAATCGGCATTAGGTTTGTAGGCTGTTCCAGTAGCTTTTTACCAATTTCAACTTCCCATTTTATAATTTCATAACTGGTTTTCTCTTCTTCGGAAAGCTGTTTTTCATCAAAAGTTTTCAAGCCAGATTCATATTTATTAAAAAAATCAAGCTGTTTTTTTCTAAAACTGTCTGTCATTTCAAACTGCAACTGATCATTATATTGGTTTTGACCGTTTTGTGTAGCTCCTAAAGGATCTAATGCATTCTTGTCATCAAAATATCCTTTTGTAAATAATGAAAAATCTTGTTTTTTCTCATTATTCTTACAGCTCATTAAAATTATTGAAACAAAAAGCATGGTTAAAAAAAATGTAATTCTTCTCATATTTGTTATATTTAGGTAAATATAAAACTAATTATTATTACGAACATAACTGTTAATTTCTTCCTAAAAACAGTCTCGTTTTACAAGTCTAAAACCAAATTTTATACTCTTGTAAAAATAAAACCCCAACTATGGCATTATTTTAAACGAAAAATCCCTTCCACATAAAATGAAAGGGATTTGAAAATATATTTTTTTGAAAAATTACATGTTTTTCAAATTGATAACTTCCTGGTCTGTAAGCAGTCTCCAATTTCCTCTTGGTAAATTTTTCTTGGTTAAACCAGCAAAAGCTACACGATCAACTCTGAGAACATTATATTCAAAATGCTCAAATATAGCACGAACCACTTTTATGTTGGAAGATTTTAACTGAATACCGATTTCATTTTTGGATTCTCCTTCAATATAACTTACCTCATCTACAGTAACTCTATGTCCGTCTAATACCAATCCTTTACTGATTTTTTCTAAATCTTCAAATTTTAAATTTTTATCTAAAGAAACCTGATATATTTTAGATGATTTTTGGTTTGGCAATGTGAACTTACGAATCATATCGGTATCATTAGTAAAAACTAACAAACCTGTTGTATTCTTGTCCATTCTTCCTATAGGACCAACTTTTGAAGTTGTTGAACCTTTTATCAGCTCCAAAACATTTCGGTATTCCTGACCTTCATCCAATGCTGTGGTGAAGTTTTTAGGCTTGTTCAACAAGATGTATACTTTTTTCTCTGGAGTTAAAACTACGCCGTCAAAATTCACTACATCTCCTGGTTTTACCATATACCCCATTTCGGTAACAGGAACTCCGTTTACTTTTACATTTCCTGATTGTATATAAATATCGGCATCGCGTCTTGAACAGGTTCCTGAGTTTGAGATGTACTTATTCAAACGAATTTCATCTTTTACTTTTGGTCTCTTAGGCGCTTGATTTGGCTTTTTTTGTACTTTGTTAGCCTCAGCTTCGGCTACTTTGGTATTTACTTTTACTTTTTTTGGCCCCTGAGCCCTTTTTGGCAGTGCAGGTTTTGGCTTATTGGAACTTGGTCTGGAGCTGTTTGATCTTCCATTGCTTCCTCTATTATTGCCTCCCTTATTGTTCATAATATTCTATAATTTGGTGCAAAGATAGTATTTATATCATTGGGAAACGATTTTTGACAATTAGAAAACGTTAACTGCTTAATTTAATGATTTTTAAAAATTTCTTGTTTTCGTCTTTGCTCTCTTAAAGACGGGTTTGAAACCCGTCTCTACAAAAAATTGTAACAAATAACGGAAACCTTATTTCATGAAAATGCCTAATGTTACTGTTTTAAAAAATCATTATCCCCTAAATTGTCATCAGCACTTTTTTCCCATGCCAAAGAACACTTGGATTTATGAGTACGATGCAAAAAACTCCAGCTACAATAAGGAACTTCAGCATGTTGTGAAGCATTATATATTGTTCTTTTGTCTGCCATTTCCATAAATACAACAAGAAAAAAATCAAAACTATAAAGCCGAAATAAAAGTAAATATCCATGTATCCGACATCGTAGACATTAATTAAAAAATAAACAGGCAGAATAGTTAATATGGTCAATCCCGTAATTATTTTTTTAGACATTTCTTCCCCATAAATAATTGGAATCGTTTTATAATTATTAGCGAAATCACCTTTTAAATTTTCTAAATCTTTTATCATTTCCCTGATTAAGATTAACAGAAACAAAAATGCTCCATGCGAAAGGATAACTGCAAGTTTACCGCCATTGTTTTCGATTTCATACAAAGGCATTTTTAAATAGTAATACAATAGGATTCCGAAAAAAGGCAGAACAGCTAAAAATCCCGCCATTAGATTCCCAACCAGAGCGTACCTTTTGATTTTATGGGAATAAAACCAGATCAAAAAGATATAAGCCGAGTAAAATAAAACGGCTCTGAAAGAAACGAAAAATGCGATGAGAGCAACAAAAAGGTTGAGACCAAAATAAACCTGCAGTTTCGTTTTTTGACTCACCAAACGATCCAATTGTGATTTATTTGGGCGGTTTATCAAATCCTTTTGACTGTCATAAAAACTATTGATAATATAACCTGAAGCTATAGTCAGACTCGAACACAGTACAATAATAAAAAGATGAAAATCCAACAAAACAGATAAAGCTCTCTGCTCTGGAGCCAATATAAAAATAGCTGATAAATATTGAGCTAAAGCTATAATGGGAATATTATAACCTCTAACGACAGAGAATAAACTGATGATTTTCCATATAAAAAGTTTATGCTTTCTGCTTAACATGAAGTTTATTTAGAATTATAACGGCGCTTATTGGTTTTTCTTACCCTAAAATATTAAAACTGATAAACAACTTCCAATTTAAAATCTTTCAATGATACTTTTGCTTTCTCTAAATCTTCGGTAAATCCTAAAATGTAACCGCCTCCTCCAGATCCGCATAATTTTAAGTAATAATCATTTGAGTCGATTCCTTCCTGCCAGATTCCATGAAACTGTTCCGGAATCATTGGTTTAAAATTATTAAGCACTACTTTGGACAATTGCTTTGTGTTTTCAAACAATGATTTGATATCACCGCCAAGAAAGTTTTCTACACAAGCGTCTGTGTATTTTACAAACTGATTTTTCAGCATGGTACGGAAACCTTGGTCTTTCAGGTTTTCCATGAAGATATTTACCATCGGAGCTGTTTCGCCCACAATTCCTGAGTCTAATAAAAATACGGCTCTTTTCCCGTCAAGGCTTTGAGTTGGAATTCCTGTCGCCTCGATATTATCTTTCGAATTAATCAAAATTGGAATGCTCAAATAACTGTTCAATGGATCAAGTCCAGAACTTTTTCCGTGAAAGAAACTCTCCATTTGGGAAAAAATCGTTTTTAGAGTCAATAATTTTTCACGCGTTAAATTCTCTAAAACGGTGATTTTATTTTGTGCATATTTATCATAAATAGCTGCAACTAATGCCCCACTGCTACCTACTCCATATCCCTGCGGAATACTGGAATCAAAGTACATTCCGGTCTGAACGTCATTATTTAAAGTCTCTAAATCGAATGTAACTAAATCCGGCTGTTCTTCTTGCAATTGCTCTAAATAGACAGCATAACGCTTTAAATGTCCATTTGACTGTATCGCTTCAGCAGAAGGATCAGCATTTTTCTTTAAGGCTCCATTATAAAAATTATACGGAATTGACAGCCCCTTGGAATCACGAATAATTCCGTATTCTCCAAAGAGTAATATTTTTGAGTAAAATAAAGGTCCTTTCATAGGGATATTTATTGTATTTTCTTAATTTTTGCTGGGTTTTGTCTTGTGTCGAATAATGACAAAACTCTTATTTCCTTAGCATTATATCTGTAATAAATTGTTGTCTGCTTTGATATCACACATCTATGCTGGGATTTATTTATTTGGGATTTTGGAAAAATTTCGGGATCTTTTTGAATTAAGTAAATTAACTTATCTAGGTTTAAAATAAATTTCTCCTTAACTCTTATCGACCATTTAAATTCTAAATATTCCAATAAATCAATTAAACTTTTTTCGGCATTTTTTGAAAAGATAATTTCTCTTTTCATCTACCTGTACTTTTTCATCAAATCTTCATAAAGCACAAACTCACCTCTTTCAATTTGTCTTTCCCCTTCTTCAATTTCATCCTTCTGTTCTTGAGTCAGCTCGTCCCAAAAGTCTTTCTTTTCCGATTTGAAAATTTTCTTTATTGCTTTAATTATTGAGATATCATTGGTCTCTTCCAACTTTTTCATCAATTCTGATTTTTCAAATTGTATGTCCATGATTCTAAAATTTTATAATTTGGAAATCATTCTTTCAAAAATCGACTACATCTCCACGATTTTCATTTTGTATTCCTATATTTATTTCTTCCTGCTGTTCGGGGGTTAATTCTTCCCAGACTTTTTTTTCTTTGTCTTCAAAAATTGCTCTTATCTTTTTCAGAATGGCAATATCATCAGTTTCTAAAACTTTCCTGATCAATTCTAATTTTTCGGCATTCAAGTCCATAATTACAATCAATTAAGAACTAAAGATACAAAAAAAAGGTTTTAACCTTGCAAAGCTCCGTTTCCTATTTCGTCGCAAAGATACTGACCATTTTGGCAATAGCCAACTAATTCTGCCTGAATAAACTGCAGTACTTTCTCTTTGACATTAATTGGGTACAAAACATGAACATTGGCGCCTGCATCTAAGGTAAAACAAATCGGAATTTTAGTTTCATTTCTAAATTTCCAAATTGCATTTATAATCTGCAGTGTATTTGGTTTCATCAAGATAAAATAAGGCAATGAAGTCATCATCATCGCGTGCAGAGTCAGAGCTTCGCTTTCTACAATTTTGATAAATTCCTCCAATTCTCCATTTTCAAAAACAGGAATCAGTCTGTCCAGATTTTCATGTGCCTGTGCAAAACGCCTTTCGGCAAATGGGTGGCCGTGCATTAAATCATGGCCAACTGTGCTAGAAACTTGTTTTTCGCCTTTATCAACAAGCAGAATAGTATCTTGAAAATCTTTGAAAATAGGATGAATTTCATACGGATATTCTACTCCGTACAAATCGGTGCTTCCTTTTATATTCGCCTGATTTCCCCAAACAACTAGCTGACCTTTTACGCTTCGGCAGGCACTTCCTGAGCCCAATCGTGCCAAAAATGAAGCTTTAGCAAGAAAATATTCTTCAGTCATTGCTGGATTTAAAGTTTTTTCCAGACTCATAAAATTCATTGCCAAAGCCGCCATTCCTGATGCAGATGAAGCAATTCCGGAACTGTGCGGAAACGTATTTTGGGTGTCAATTGTAAAATGATAATCTTTCAAAAAAGGCAGATATACCTCAACTCTTTCTAGAAATTTTTGAATTTTTGGTTTGAAATCTTCTTTTGGTTTTCCTTCAAATAATAAATCGAAAGAGAAATTACCGTCGTTTTGTTTTTTGGCGAAAGCCAAAGACGTAATCGTTTTGCAATTGTTCAGTGTAAAACTAACGGATGGATTGGCGGGAATCTGCTTGTCTTTTTTGCCCCAATATTTTACCAAAGCAATATTGCTCGGCGCACTCCAGCAAAAATTTCCCTGATCAATTGAATGGCTATATTTAGATGGAATAAAATCGTCAGCTTCAAACATAAATAATAATTTTCGGCAAAGATACTTTTTTTGAGGAAACCGTTTATTTCTCCACTCCGATTTCCTTCGGATTTTTTGAGTATTTTTGAACTTTCAAAAACATAAAAATGAATAAGATTGCCAAAATATTATTGATTGTTATTATTTGTCTTGCTGTAGGCTACTTTTCTGGAATAGAAACTAAATCGGCAATTCTGGAGTGGTATCCTACTTTAATCAAACCAAGTTTCAATCCTCCTAATTGGGTATTTGCTCCAGTGTGGAGTATGCTTTATATTATGATGGGAATTGCGGCAGGGTTAGTTTGGGACAGAATTGATTTTGATAAAGAAATCGTTAAAAAAGCTTTGCAGTTCTTTGCAATCCAATTAGCATTGAATGCAATATGGTCTTATTTGTTTTTTGGTTTAAAAAATCCTATGCTGGCAGGAGTGGAAATAATTATCCTTTGGCTGATGATTTACGAAACTTACTTTCTATTTGCAAAAATCAACAAAATTTCAGGTTATTTGATGATTCCCTATCTGCTTTGGGTGGGTTTTGCAACTATTTTGAACGGAAGTATCTGGTGGCTGAATAGATAAGTATTTAATTTTTTAACTTTTGAAATTCAATATTCTTGGCAATTAAAAAATCCATCATGCTTAGCACATTGTTATGCTCCATTATTTTTTTTGATTTAGGATCTAAATCGCAAAATTGAAGAAAAAGATCAATCTCTTCCGGTTTTAATTTTAAAGTTTCAAGATAAAATTTTAGATCACAGGTGTTTTTTGCTAGTACAGCAAATTCAATTTCTGGCGAAGATTCCTTTTCTGGTTCTTTTTCTTTTGAGAATAGTTGTAAAAGCTTTTTGCCAATTGCAACAAAATTTAATCCGTTAACAAAAGTCCCTCTTCTCATAGCCTGATATCCCTCTCTATTGTCGAATTTTTCTGTAGCATACTCATCAAGTTTACTTTGCTCGTATTTTTTGTCTTTGCTTAATGTTATATTTTGTTTTTTTTCAACTACCACTTCCTCTAATTGTTCGGCCTTTTTGAGCATTTCAACTTGCAGATATCCGAACTCAATTTGTTTTGAAGCTATTTTCAGTCTTTTTAAATTAAAATCTTTTATATAAAAAAGCAGGCTGTCATTAGGCTTAACTGCAATTATAAATTCACCCTTATCATCTGTTTTGGTGCTTTTTTGAGAAGTTTTATTAATAACATCCACATTATATAGCAAAAAATTCTCTGAAGACACAACGCCTTTAAGAAGTTTTTCTGTTTGTGAAAAGCCGAATTGGCATACAATCAATGATAATGCAATAAGTAATTTTACTTTCATTTATAAGAATTTATCGAAAGTAAATAAATATATCTCAATAGTACCTAAGAAAAACTTATAATTGATGTAATTTTTTGTTAATTAAACTTAAACTGCAATTAAATTTTACCTGCAAATCTCGCAAGCTCGCCTTTATTTATTAAAACAGGACCATGACCAAAACATATGACTTTTGGTTTTAAAGAAACTAATTTTTTTATCGAATCTCTATTTTGTTCTTGGTCGGTTGTAAATAGGTTTGGAGGTTCATTCAACCCAACAATAGTAGTTAATAGATTCATATTTGTAAGGGTGTCACCGGCTATCAAAACACCGTCATTTTCTCTAAAAAACGAAAGATGTCCTCTGGAATGTCCAGGTGTTTCTATTACGGTAAAACCTCCAACTCTATCACCTTCTTTGAGAGTTTCTGAAACCTTGAAGCCTTCACCCGCCCAGAATTTTTGCTGGAATTTAGAAATCAAGTGATTCGGATTTGGGTATTCTATAGTTACAGAGCCATTTTCTGCATTTTCTTTTTCTAATGCACTGCACAACAAAGGAATTTTTAGTGTGTCGCAAATAATACTGCTGCTTCCCTGATGGTCTGCATGTGCATGAGTAAGCACATGTTTGCTTAAAGTTCTGTCTTTTACCGCATTCAAAATTCGTGTGGCAGAACTTCTTATGCCGGCATCAATCAGTACATCTTCAATCAAATAACAATTAATGCTGTTTCTAGGCATCAATGGAATTTGATAAACATCTTTAGCTATTTTTTTCATCTTTGTTGAATTAATTACTATTCACAAAGATTAAAAATCAGCTATCCAATCTTCTTGACAAATGTTAAGAAATGCTCTGACGAATACGACTTAACGATTCGGGAGTAATTCCCAAATAGGAAGCAATATAAATCAAAGGCGTTCGCTGAATGATTTTCGGATGAGCTGTCTGTAAAAAAGTAAGGTATTTTTCCTTGGCAGGAATCATTTGAAGTTTTAATAATCGATCTGCCATGCAGAGGTAATTTTGCTCTGCCAATATTCTTCCAACCCTTTCCCAATTAGGGATTTCAGCATATAGCTTTTGCATTTTTGCATAACTAATGGAAAGCGTTTCGCATTCCTCAATGCATTGTATATTTTCAAAAGAATGCGTTTGGTTTATAAAGCTGGAATAGGAAGCAATAAACCCATCATCTGCACTTAGATAAGTCGTGATTTCTTTGCCATTTTTCAAATAATAAACGCGTGCTAGCCCATTAATGATAAAATAAATTTCGCTGCTGATTTTTCCAATTGTTGCCAGATATTCTTTGGGCTTAAATCTTGCATACTCAAAAGAAGAGACAATCTTTTCAATTTCGTTTTCAGTAAACGGCGCTATGGCTAAAATCTGTTTTTTCAACGAAATTGAGTACATTTTTTAATTTTTAGAATTAACTGATTTACTGAAACTTCTTTTTTTATATGGCATTCGCCAAAATAAACCCACTTGTCCAAGCATTTTGGAAATTAAATCCTCCTGTAATGGCGTCGATATTCATGATTTCCCCTGCAAAATAAAGATTCTCGTGAAGTTTACTTTCCATGGTTTTAAAGTTGATTTCTTTTAAATCGATTCCGCCGGCGGTTACGAATTCTTCTTTGAAAGTGCTTTTGCCATTTACCTGAAAAGTACCATTCGTTAATTGATTTACCAAGTTTTGTAATTGGTTTTTGGACAAATCAGCCCATTTTGTATCGGTGGGAATTCCCGAAGCCAATACTAAACTTTCCCAAAGACGATTGGTTAAATCAACAGCCGATTTTTTGGAGACCGATTTTTTGGCGTGTTCCTGTTTTGTGGTTTTTAAGATTTTCTCAGCATCTTCGGCATCAAGATCGTTTAACCAATTCACATAAATGGTAAACTGATAATTCTTGTAATGTAAAATCCGCGCTCCCCAAGCCGATAATTTCAAGATTGCAGGACCGCTCATTCCCCAATGTGTAATTAATAACGGCCCTGTTGAAGTCAGCTTTGTGTCTTTTACTTTTACGATAACTTGGGCTGACACTCCCGGTAATTCCTTGATTCGAGGGTCTTTTATATTGAAGGTAAATAACGAAGGAACCGGACTCACAATTGCGTGTCCTTGTTTTTGCAACATTTCCCAAATTTTAGGATTACTGCCTGTAGCAAGAACTAATTTTTCGGCAATGTAATTTTCATTTTGCGTTTCTACTTTCCAAAAATTGTCTTTTTTGAAAATGGACTGCACACTTTGCCCTGTGAAAATTTTGATTCCGAGTTTTTGGGTGGCTTTTACAAAACAATCAATGATGGTTTGCGAGGAATTTGAAACCGGAAACATACGGCCGTCTTCTTCTATTTTCAACTCTACTCCGTGTTTTTCGAACCATTCAATAGTATCACCCGAACAAAATTGATGAAAAGGCCCACGCAGTTCTTTTTCTCCACGGGGATAAAATTTGACCAACTCATTTGGCTCGAAACAGGCATGCGTCACATTACAGCGACCGCCTCCGGAAACACGGACTTTTGCCAACACTTCTGCTCCTCGTTCGAGAATGGCAACTTTCATTTTCGGGTTTTTCTCTACGATATTGATAGCTGTAAAAAAGCCTGCAGCGCCACCACCAACAACGAGTATGTCAAAATTTTGAATCATGTTTTTGCGAAGAAATTAAAGTGCAAATGTAAACATTAAAAAAAATAAACACGAATTACACTAATTGCCACGAATTAAACCTTTTTTTAAATTACACGAATTAAAATTTATAAAACTAAATTTCAATTTTAAACATAATTAGTGCCAATTAGTGTAATTCGTGTTTGACATTTTAAACCCTATCCAAAAAATCAGTGATGATACCATCCACTTTGAACGATTTCATCTTTTGAATATCATCTGTTTCATTTACTGTCCATGGAAAAACAAGAATTCCTTTCTCCTGAATTTTAGTGGTATATTCATTGGTCAATAATTGAAAATCGGGGTGTAGGGCTTCGGCTTTCATGAATCGGGCGAAAGAAATGGCTAAATCCAAATCAGTTTCGGTTAAGACGCCTACTCGGATATTTTCATTTAAAAAACGGACTTGTTGCAGGGCATTCCAATCGAAACTGGAGACTATAAAATCTTCTTTTTTCCACTTTTTTTCTGAAATATAATGTTCTATCAATTGAGCCACTTTCTCAGCCGTATCCTGATTCTTTAATTCGATATTTACAAAACATCTTTGGTTAACCAAATCCAAAACCTCATCCAATGTTGGAATTGTATATTCGCCATTGATTGTAAAAGATTTTAGTTCCTGTAATGTCAATTGGTTCACAATTCCCTTGCCATTGGTTGTCCTGTCGATGGTTTCGTCATGGATTACAATCAAATGTCCTTCTAGGCTAAGATGCACATCCAATTCGATTCCGTCAGCACCCATTGCAATTGCTTTTTCGAATGAAATTAAAGTATTTTCAGGTTCGTATCCTTTGGCTCCTCGGTGTCCTATTTTTAGCATTTTTTTCATCTTACTAAAATAAAAAATGCCTTTATTTTTAACCACATAGAAACATAGAATTTCAAATGATTTGAAAAAGATTTTGATAGATGTTTCACTTCTCACATAGATTAACTATGTGAAAAATATAAATATTTCTATTTATTCTATAGTGATGAACTAAAAATCTATGTTTCTATGTGGTTAATTTTGTACTAGTAAAAAACTAAATGTTTCTGCTCCAAAAAATGAAAAATTTCTTTATTTCATTAATTCCAACAAAACAATGTCAAAGTCGCTTTCAACTGTAACTTTCCCTTTCAAAACGGTTGCTGTTTTTCCGGAATAAGCATCCCTAACTTTGGCTCCTTCCTTGAAGGCTGAACCCACAGGAATTTCTTTTTTCCCAGAAGCCAAATCCAACCCAATTACGACTGTGTCTGTATATTTCTCTTTGGTAAAAGTTCGTGAACACACATACGGTTTTGTCGAAATTTCGGTATTTACACCAGCTCCAACTGATGGATGATTCTTTCTGAACTGACCCAATTTTTGCCAATGCAACAACACTTTTTGGGTTTCGGGATTTGTTTTTACATCGTTCCAATTCATTAACGAACGCAATGTGGCATCGCCCTGAGTACCTTCGACCACAAGGGAACGAGCCGATTCGTCACCGTAGTAAACCTGAGCAATTCCAGGGCTTAACAATAATTTTGTTCCGCTTTCGATGCTTTTGGTACGTTTTGCATCAAAAGGTCCGCCATCGTCGTGAGAAGACAAATAATTCAACACGCTGTGTCCTTTCAGTTGATTGTTCAGCAAATCCGAATATTTTGTGAATAAAGCAGAATAGTCTTTTTGGGCATCACTTTTGAATTCAAAATTGATCATCGCCGTAAAACCATTCTCATAATAATTTACTTTTTTGTCTCCAAAATCGAATATTTGTCCATTGCTGATGTTGTAATTATAAACTTCGGCAATGGTGTAAAACGGGTTATTATCCAAAACCTTGGTCGGATTATTTTTTTTCCATTCGGCGAAAGCATAATCACATTGAGTTTTGAAATCGGCCCAAACGCTTTCGTCTGTGTGCTTCACCGTATCGGCACGGTAACCGTCAATTCCGAACTCAGTAATATAATCCGTCAGCCATTTTATGATGTAATATTTTGGGGTTCTTGGGTAGCCCGTTCTTTTGAAAAAAGCGTCCAATGAAGCTACTTCTTTATCGTATCTTCCTTCGGCTTTCCATTTTTCGACCAAAAAAGGAGGCAGTGAAACTTCAACTTTACTTTCGGTTTTTATATCCGGTAAATTGGATACCAACGTACAAGCAGTAGTATTTTCAAAATTACTGTATTTGCAATTTGGTCCCGTACGAACCCAATCTTCGGGCCAAACAGTATCGACAGGCGTAACCGGTCCGGTATGATTGATTACACCGTCAAGCATGATTCGGATGCCTTTGACATGGGCTTTTTTGACCAATTCGGCTAAGTCTTTTTTGGTTCCAAAATTAGGATCCAAAGCCGTCCAATCTCTTGTCCAATAGCCGTGAAATCCATAACTAAAACCGGTTCCTTCATCGACTCCATCATGAATTTGTTCGACCATAGGTGTGAACCAAATCACGTTGATTCCCAATTTTGTAAAATAACCTTCGTCTATTTTTTGAATAATCCCTTTAAGGTCTCCGCCTTCAAAACCACGAAGTTTTCCGGTGGTTTTAGTTCTGTTATAATTTATATCATTCGATTTATCGCCATTGTTAAAACGGTCGGTCATCAAAAAATATAAATTAGCTCCTTCCCAAACGAAAGGTGTTTTTTCTGTTTTTGCGACAGCGCTTTTTTTCGCTTGTGCAAATGCTAAAGTAGTTACTAGCAAAATGGACAGTGATAGTGTTATTTTTCTAATCATTTTATAGCTGTATTTTGATTTCGTTATCTAATCCTTTTTTCAATACTACCGAAATTTCAAGTATGGGAGCATTGGTTTTAAAATCTACGTTCGCTCCGTTAACGGTAACTTTCGTTGGTTTTGCACTGATGTTGTGAACCAATAATGTTACATTTTTATCGCCACTTGCAAATGCTTTTCCAATTGTAGTGTTGATTTTCAATGTGATAACTTTTGCGGAAGTGTTGCTTGAAAAATTCAATATTTCATAGGCTCCTTTTTCGAAAGCATTTGGAGTCAATCCATCGTCATTGTACAATTTACCTGCGCTTGAAGTTACTTTTTCATCAAAATAAAAATGCAGATCAAAGTTAGCCAACGAATATTTCGTCGTGTTTTGAATTGTTTTAATCATCGGAATAAAAGCCCCTCCACGAACAAAAACCGGGATATTATCAGCTGAAACTGCAATGTTCTCCGTATTTCCGCCTTCGTGTTTTTGCCCTGTATAAAAATCAAACCAATTGCTGTTTTTCGGGAAATAAACAGTCGTATTAGTAACTCCTGCTTTAGTAATTGGTGTCACCAAAAAATCATTTCCCCACAAATACGAATCACAGGAATTCAGTAATTTTTCATTATCTGGCTCTTCAAAAAATAAAGGACGCATTAATGGTAAACCTTTGGTGTTATTTTCAAAAGCCAAAGTGTAATTGTACGGCAACATTTGGTAACGCAACTCAATTTGTTTTTTGACTTTAGCTTTGGTCAAAATGTCTTTATTAACAGGCTCTGAAGCTACTTCTTCCTGCGCGTGCGGACGATAAACCGGCTGAAATACGCCGTACTGCAACCAGCGAACATATAATTCATTATCAAAATAATCTCCGGCAAATCCTCCCAAATCCGAGTGCATATACGCCATTCCCTGCATTCCCATCTGCAATGCAATTTCGGGTTGTGACTGTAATCCTTCCCAAGAACGGCTTACATCGCCAGACCACGGAATCATTCCATAATGCTGTGAACCGGAATATCCGGCGCGCATTAAAATGAATGGACGCACATTTGGGAAATCTTTTGCGTAACCATCATTAATCATTTTCGCCCAAGTATGTCCGTAAACATTATGTACTTCATCAGCTTTTCCCTGAGCTGTAAACGACGCTGACGGAAATACTTCGGGTTCTCCCAAATCACCCCACCAACCACCTACGCCTTGGTTGATTAAATTTTTATAAATGTTCCAAAACCAAGTTTTCCCTTCGGGTTTAAACACATCCACAAGTCCGGTATTCCCGAAAAAGAAATCATATTTAAACGGATTTCCGGCATTGTCTGTTGCCAAAACTTTCTTATCGACCGCATCTTGCCATCTACTTGAAGTTGTCAATATAAAAGGCTCGGTAATCAATACGGTTTTGACTCCTTTACCGTTCAAATCGCTTATCATTTTCTTTGGATCAGAGAAATTGTCTTTGTCCCAATCCAAATTCCCCATCGTTCCCGTAACCGTTTTCCCGAACCAATACAAATCAAGGATTATGGCATCTACAGGGATTTCATCTTTCAAATATTTATCAATGGTTTTGGTTACTTCTTCCTGCGAATGGTATCCAAATCTACTAGAGAAATTCCCTAGAACCCAACGAGGAACAAGTGGTTGTCTTCCTGTCAAAGCTGTATAATTTGAAGTCAAATCAACCCATGAATCCCCGGCAATTACCTGATAGGTTTTTCTTCCGGAGATGGTTTCATAAACCAAAGTATTGTCTTTTTTGCTGTCCAAATCCAACCAGCCAATGGTTCCATTATCAAAATGAACCGCATAAATTTTGGACGACATTACCAGCGGAATCGAGAAATTCATTTTTTTGGAATGTGTTCCGTATCCATAATCGGCTTGGTTGTACAATTCCAAACGGTTTCCGCGACGGTTCATTCCTAATGCGCGCGCTCCAGCTCCGTAAAGCGCTTCGGTTCCGTCTACATTAAATTCCAATGTTTCCTGTGGTTGCTCTTTACTGTTTACGCTTCTTTTTACATAACCGTTTTTCTCCGAAATCAGTTCTTTGTTTTTGTACAAATAAGTGATTTGAAAAGGACTTTTTGTAATGGAAACCGCAATTCCATTGGAAGAAAAAACCAATCCGTTTGAGGTTTGTTTTACTTTAAAAGTCGATTTCTCAGGAGTTAAAACTACTGCATGGGAATTCGGATTCGATTTTTCGCCTGTCGGCAAAAATGTGGTTTCAACTATTTTATCAGAATAGGGTTTGATTAAATACTGCCCATCCGATGTTTTTATTTCCAAAGTATTTTGGACAACCTTATAACTTTCAAATTTTCTGTTTGCATTTTGTGCAAAGGAAAAACTTGAAATTAAAAGGAATAGAATTATTTTTTTCATAATTGAAGAATTTATTTGTCAGCGATAAAGCCCTGTGACCCACACTTGTCATGCTGACGTAGGAAGCATCCCCGCCTGATATTCCGCAAAGAAAAAACAATACTATGCGGAGTTTCTTGTGGAGATCCCTCGTTCCTCGGGATGACAATATTGGGGATAATCGTTGTGCCTTAACCCAATTCCTTATATGGTTTAAATTTTTTTTATTTTAATTCCAAAAGCAGAACTGATTTTCCTTCAATAGAAATATCATTTTTCAAGTCGATAGAATTTCCTGAAAGCACATCGTTTCCGGTTTTATAATTGACAATGCTTTCCTCAAAACGTTTGGTCGGGAAAGTCTGTTTTTCCTTGCTGTTATTGATAACCACCATAACCGATTTAGAATCGGTATATCTGAAATAAACATAGACGTTGTTCTCCGGAATATAATGTTTCATCTTCCCGAAATGCACAGCGTCATTCGTTTTTCTCCAATTGAATAATTTTGATGAAAAATCGAAAAACTGTTGCTGCTCGGGCGTTCTTCCCTCTTTTGCAAAAGCGTTATTGGCATCACCAGCCCAACCTCCAGGGAAATCCTGACGAATAGCGGCATCGCCGTCTTTATCTTTACTTCCTGCCATTCCAATCTCGGAACCATAATAAATCTGCGGAATTCCTCGAACGGTTGCCAGCAAAGTCATTGCCATTTTGTATTTGGACAAATCTTTTTGGTAAATTTCGTTGAAACGGTTTGTGTCATGATTTTCGGCAAAAATCATAATGCTGTTGATATTTGGATACAGAAAATCATTGGTGAAATTTTCATAAATATTGACCATGCCTTCATTCCATTTTCCATTATCCTGATTGAAAACATTGTCCATCGTTTCCATCAGCGTGAAATCCATTACCGAAGGCAAATAGGAATTATAATTTTGTATGGCTGCTATCTTACTGTCTTTTTGCCAATACGCCATCTGCGCCTGATCATGCATCCATACTTCACCAACAATATTAAAATTTGGATATTCATCAGTAACAGCTTTTGTCCATTCGGCGATTCCTTTTTTGTCACAATACGAATAGGTATCGACGCGGAAACCGTCCAGATTGGCATATTCAATCCACCAAATGGCGTTTTGTTTCAAATAGGTATTCACCAATGGATTCGACTGATTCAAGTCGGGCATTGATTTCACAAACCAGCCGTCCATACACATTTTGGCATCAATCTGAGATGCATTTGGATCAAACTGAGTGGTCATTCGGTAATTCGTTTGGGCATAACCTGGAAACTGGTGAATCCATTCATAAGTTGGCAAATCTTTCATCATCCAGTGTTCTGCTCCCCAATGATTCGTCACATAATCCATGATAAGTTTCATATCGCGCTTGTGCAGTTCAGCCGAAAGCTGTACATACTCTTCATTGGTTCCAAAACGAGGATCAATTTTGTAAACATCAGACTGTCCGTAAGTATGGTAAGAATAAGCTTTGTCATTGTCTTCGCAAAGCGGTGTCGGCCAAAGTGCCGTCGCTCCCAATTCTTTGATGTAATCCAAATGCTGCATCATACCGGCAATGTCACCGCCGTGTCTTCCGCCTGGGAGTGCTCTGTTTCCTTTTTCAGTAACTGATTTATCGCTGTCGTTTTTAGGATTTCCATTCGCAAAACGGTCAGACATTATCAGATAAATCAAGTCGGAGGCATCATAGCTTTTTCTGGAAGCCGAATTTTCTCTTCTTTGTTTCAGACTGTATTTTTTGGTAAAAACGGCTTTTTTGTTTTTCGAAAATGTAAAAACCAAATCCTGCGCCGTCACATTTTTTGTATCGATGGTAACAAAAAGATAATTTGGGTTTTCGGTCTTTTTTACTTCTTTGATTACAATATTATTAGAAACCGTCACTTCATTTTCGGCAATATTTTTGCCGTAAAACATAATCTGCAGTTCTGGATTATGCATTCCTGCATACCAAAACGGAGGTTCAACTCTGTCAATTTGTCCAAAAACGGATGCTGATATAAGACACATGAGAATAATTGCTTTTTTCATTACTGCTATAATTTTAAAACCCTTTCGAAGTAATACTAGGAAAGGGTTTGTTTAGTGATTTATTTTAATGATTTGGCTGAACCAAAACGGCTTTGCCATTTACATAAACAGTTAATTCTGTTGTTCCTTCCAAAGTGAATTTAGTATCCTTGTGATCCACTGCAATTTTCAGAATTTGGTTTCGGAAATTGATTTTAAAAGTATAGCCTTTCCATTCTTTTGGAATTTTTGGAGAGAAATGAAGTGCATCATTTTTCACCCTCATTCCACCAAATCCTTCAACGATACTCATCCAGGTTCCGGCCATAGATGTGATGTGACAGCCTTCTTCAACCTCTTTGTTGTAATCGTCAAGATCCAAACGGGAAGTTCTTAAATAGAAAGCGTAAGCCATATCCATTTTGTCTAATAAAGCGGCCTGAATCGAGTGTACACAAGGCGAAAGCGAACTTTCATGCACTGTAAATGATTCGTAGAAATCGAAATTACGTTCCAATTCCTCTTTAGAAAAATGATCTTCGAAGAAATAGAAACACTGCAATACGTCAGCCTGTTTGATGTAAGGTGAACGCAAAACTCTGTCCCAAGACCATTTCTGATTGATCGGTCTTTGTGAACGGTCTAAATCTTTTACACGAACCAAATCTTTATCCAAGAAACCGTCCTGCTGCAGGTAAATCCCCATTTCTTCTGATCTTGGGAAATACATATTGCTCGAAACTTTATTCCATTCCTGTAACTCAGCATCCGAAAGTTTTACTTTTTCGATAATGCGTTTATGGTCTGCAGGATATTCTAAAGATACTTTTTGAATTTGCTCTGTGGCATAATCAATACACCATTTTGCAATATAATTGGTATAGAAATTATTGTTGATGTTGTTTTCGTATTCGTTTGGACCAGTTACACCCAAAATCATGTACTGATTTTTGTTTTTAGAAAAAGAAGCTCTTTGGTGCCAAAAACGGGCGATACCAATTAAAACTTCTAATCCTTTCTCTGGAATATACGAGTAGTCGCCTGTAAAACGGTGGTAATTGTAAATTGCAAAAGCAATCGCACCATTTCTATGGATTTCTTCGTGAGTGATTTCCCATTCGTTGTGACATTCTTCTCCGTTCATAGTAACCATTGGGTACAAAGCTGCACCGTCTTTGAAACCTAAATTATCTTTAGCATTTTCAATGGCTTTATCTAATTGGTTGTAACGGTAGGTCAATAAATTACGGGCAACCTGCTGGTCTTTTGTAGCCATATAAAAAGGAATACAATAGGCCTCAGTGTCCCAATAAGTAGATCCGCCGTATTTTTCTCCGGTGAATCCTTTTGGTCCAATATTCAAACGGGAATCTTTTCCTAAATAGGTTTGATTCAATTGGAAAATATTAAAACGAATTCCTTGTTGTGCTTTTACGTCCCCTTCAATTGTAATGTCAGACATTTCCCAAATCTTTGCCCAAGCATCAATTTGGTCTTGCAGTAATTGGTCGTAACCTTTTGCTAAAGCTGAGTGAATAACATTCTCTGCTGCCGAAACGGTATCAGTGTGATTTAACGAAACGGTATAACCTCCAATTTTTTGGATTCCGGATTTTTCTCCTTTTGCTGCAATAACATCGTAGTAAAATAATATTTTATCAGCAGTTGTATCAACAGAAATTGGAGATAAATTTTGTTTTTCACCTTTTGCAAAAATCGTATTCTGCATAAAGGTTGTTACTTTAAAATGCGTTTTGAAAGTCTGCGCTGTAACAAAAGCTTCGTTCCCTGATTTTTTAACATCCAAAGGCTCCCAGAATTTCTCTTCCCAGTTAGCATCTTCATTGGTTACACCGGCATCGATGTAAGGTTTATAGATGATTTTGGCGTCTTTGTTCAAAGGAGTGATTTCATAGTTGATTACTCCGACTTCGTCTAAATCAAGTGATAGAAAACGACGGACATTCACCGATACTTCAGTGCCATTTTTAAGTGTCGCCTGAAATGAACGGTTGTACCAGCCTTCTTTCATATTGAGCTCGCGACGGTAGTTTGACACTTGGGTACAGGTATTCAAATCAAAGTTTTCACCGTTAATTTCGATATCAATTCCTATCCAGTTTGGAGCATTCAATACTTTAGCGAAATATTTTGGGTAACCGTTTTTCCACCAGCCCACTTTAGTTTTGTCCGGATAATAAATTCCGGCAATATAACTTCCCTGAAAAGTTTCTCCTGAATAATTTTCTTCAAAATTGGCTCTCTGACCCATAGCACCGTTACCGATGCTGAATAAACTTTCGGAAGACTTAACTTGCTCTTTATCAAATCCTTCTTCGATGATAGACCAATTATCTGGTTTTATATAATCTTGATTCATTTTTTTAATGTGTTAATGTGAAAAATTAAACTCTTTGTGAATTATCTAATTTTCACATTTTCTGATTGACTAATTATTTATTAATTAATAATTCCAAAAAAGTGGAATTCATTTCGGTAAAATCTTTAAAATTGTATTGCGCTTCATGCAGTGTTTCTTCATGACCTATGCCAATACTCATCATCTTGGCAATATTTGCGGCTTGAATTCCTGCTACAGAATCTTCAAAAACGATAGAGTCTTCATTGGTTACATTCAATAAGCTTGCGGCATGAAGAAAAACTTCGGGATCTGGTTTTGCATTCACCACATCATTTCCATCAACTATAGCGTCAAAAAAAGGCAGAACTCCAGTTTTTTCAAGAATAGGTCTTGCATTTTTACTAGCTGATCCCAAAGCAATTGGCTGATTATTCGCTTTTAAAAACTTTAAAACTTTCATGACTCCAGGCAAAATTTCAGTCTCATTCATATCAACCAGATACGAAAGATAGTCTTCGTTTTTTTGGATTAACCATTTGTCTTTTTGCTCCTGAGAAGCTTCAACATTCCCTAATTCCAAAATGATATCTAAGGAACGAACCCGGCTCACTCCTTTTAATAATTCATTGTGTTCTAATGTGAAATCAATTCCTAATCCACTCGCGATTTTTTTCCACGCTAAGAAATGATATTTGGCAGTGTCAACAATTACACCGTCTAAATCAAAAATAAATCCTTTTCTCTTTTCCATTATTCTGCTTATTATTTTTTATTTTATTCCTGCACTTTTTCTTTAACGAAAAACACAGCCAGACCAGCAATCAGCAGAGATATTCCTGCTATTACAATTATCGCCATTGGTTCTCCTCCAAAGAGCATGATTATAGTACTTCCTAATAATCCTGCTGTAATTTGCGGCAGCGTTATCGTGGCATTAAACAATCCCATATATACCCCCATTTTTTCGGCAGGCAATGACCCTGAAAGCATTGCATATGGCATTGCCAGGATAGCTGCCCAAGCCAATCCTACTCCTGAAATAGAAAGCAGTAACATGTTTTTGTCTTCGACTACAAACATTGATATTAGCCCCAATCCTCCCATAAATAAAGAGAAGCTATAGGTTTTTTTTCTTCCGATTGATTTGGCGATCGATGGGATTAAAAGTGAGAACAATGCTGCAACACCACTGTAAAATGCAAACATTACGCCTGTCCAGTCTCCTGCTTCATTAAATCCAACTGATTTAGCATCGAGAGCGGCTGATCCCCACACCTGATTGGCAATAGCCCGTGTGGTATAAACCCACATTAAAAACAATGCAAACCAGGAAAAAAACTGAACAATGCCAAGCTGCCAAAATATTTTAGGAGCATTGCCTATCAGCTTGAAAATATTTTCTTTTGGCTTATCTTCAGCAGTATTCAAATCAATATTATTATATTCAGCATGTTCTTTCGGCGCATATTCTCTTGTTCTAAAAACGGTCCAAAGCACTGTTCCCAATAATATTGCTCCTCCAATGTAAAAAGACCAGATTACAGATTCCGCCACTTTTTCGCCAGCAGCCGGGACGTTTGACAATCCTGTTTTAACTAAAATCCAAGGCAATAATGATCCAAAAACAGCACCAAAATTAATTAACGCGCTTTGCAGTGAATAGCCTAGATTTCGCTGTTCATCATTTACCATATCACCCACCAGCGCTCTAAATGGCTGCATGGTAACATTAAATGATGTATCCATAAGCAATAGCATCACGGCTCCAAAAGCCAGAGGTGGCAATAGATAAGTGAAATATTCAGCATTGGGCATAAAAAACATTGCCAGTGCCGAGACGATTGCTCCGAATAATATAAATGGGATTCGGCGGCCTAATCTGGTCCAGGTTTTATCGCTTGAAAGACCAATAATAGGCTGTACAATTAAACCAGCCAGCGGCGCCGCTAACCAAAAGTACCCAATGCTGTGAACATCGGCACCTAGTGCTTCTAATATTCTACTTGTGTTTCCATTTTGCAAAGAATATCCGATTTGAACTCCCAAGAATCCAAAACTTAAATTCCAAATTTGCCAAAAACTTAAATTTGGTTTTCCCATTATTAAAAAATTTACATATTTATTTACTAAACAAACAGTTGTTCTGTATTCTTGATCAAAACTGACTATAATTTATTAATGAAAATACAAATAATACAAAATGAAATTGAGTTCAAATTAATACTCTCAAATCAACTTTTAAACACAATATTGTTTAGCGCTTCTTTTCAAAACAGCAAACTTTGGCATTTTGGAAAAAGACTAAACTTTTATTCATTTCTGAATTCAGCATGTTTTTAATAAAAATTGTTATGGGCAGCATATGTACAGTTAAATAAATATCCCTAAAGGAACTCTCACTTTAATAATTAACTGTGCTCTTGTAAAAATTCATTAAATCATTATACAATTTATGAATCTTTTTTTAAAAGATTTATCGTGCCTTAAAAAATTATAACACGAAATTTATCGTTATAAAAAAACTCATCTTATTTTTCGAAGTAAAAGAAAAGTTATAAACGTGGAGTAAATGTATAAAATTCTTTTTAGTAATTATTTAATAAAATTCAAAAATCATCATTTTTTTTCACTACAAGGTTGTAGTAATTAATAAATTACATATTTTCTTTGCAAAATTTTTAGAATTAATAGATTGCCATAAAAAAATCGAATGGGTTTTATCCATTCGATTTCAATTTTTAAAAACTATATTTTATCTAAAAATATTCTTTTGCTTCGTCTGATTTGCAGTCTGCTGCTAATTGGTAGATTCTCTTTCGACTAAATAGGTTTCAATAACTTCGGTAATGTAATTTTCTTCCTCCGATTCATCTTCCGATTCCAGCCGGTCGATGATTATTTTGGCAGCGCGGTTTCCCATCTTAACACCGCTTTGGCTCACAGTAGTAATTGTTGGGGTAGAATATTTGGAAATCATTCCGTCTGTAAAGGCGATTACTGCAAGATCTTTTGGAACATTTAATCCTATTTTATTAGCCGCTTTGATGCAGGTCACAGCAAAAATTTCATTTACAGCAAAAACGGCATCAATAGCTTCATCCTCCAAAAGTTTGCCAATAATAATTTCGCAGGTATCTATATCCTCAATTTTTATAATCAGGTGTTCATCAAAAGGCAGATTATTGTCCAGCAGTGCTTTTACGTATCCATCAGTTCTTAATTTGCCAACACTTACATAATCGACGGTGGTTACAAGAGCAATCTTTTTCCGGCCTTTATCAATCAGGCTCTGAACGGCTTCATAGGCGGCCTGCTTGTCATCAATAATTACTTTGTCACACAATACTTCATTGGTAACACGGTCAAACATGACCACAGGCATTCCCTGATTAATCACTTCGGTAATATGATGGAAATCTCCTTTAAACTGGGTTTCTTTAGACAAGGACATGATAAAACCGTCAATACTGCCATTAGCCAAAAGTTCCATATTGAGTACTTCTTTATCAAAGGAATCATCGGAGAGACAAATGACTACACTGTATCCGTTTTCATTGGCAATCTGTTCGATTCCATTAATTACTGTAGAGAAAAAATGGTGTACAATTTCGGGGATAATTATTCCTATTGTTTTAGTTTTCCTGTTTTTAAGGCTGAGCGCAATATTATTGGGTTTATAATGATAAAATTTTGCAAATGCCTGAACTTTCAGCCTGGTTTCCTCTCCAATTTCGGGACTGTTTCTAAGTGATTTTGAAACCGTGGAAATTGAGACATCCAATTCTTTGGCAATTTGCTTTAGCGTTATTTTTTTCTTCATCTTAAAGTGGCATTACTTGATTGAACTATTCGATTCGTAATAAAGGTAACATAATTTTTTATTTATTGTAAATATTCATGCAAAAATGAATATAAAAAGCAAAGTTTTCAACACTATCACGTTTTCGTAAGCCTCTATCGTTTTCGTCATGTTGAGCGTGTTAATTAATTCTTAATTTTGAAATTCGAAGTAAAGAAAACTTAAACAAAAAACTTAACCAAAAAAACAATTAATTTAAACAAAAAGTATGAAAACAATTTACAAAAAGTTGTTATTTTTATTACTCCTGCTTCCGTTTTGTGCAATAGCCCAGAACAAAGTTGAAGGAACGGTACTTGATAATGTATCAGGTCAGCCCATTCCGGGAGTAAATGTAAAAATAGAAGGAGGCACCTCTGGTGTATCAACTGATTTTGATGGTAAATTCCAGTTAACCAATGTAAAACCTACGGATGTATTAAACATATCCTACATGGGTTATACAACTAGAACCGTAACCGTTGGAAATCAAAAGTCATTAATAATTAAACTTCAAGAAGATTCTAATCAGTTATAAAGAAGTTGTAGTACAGGTTGGATACGGTTCTGTTAAGAAAAAAGATGCTACTGGAGCCGTTACTGTATTATCAACTAAAGATTTTAACAAAGGCCAAAATGTTACTGCAGAAAACTTGATTACTGGTAGAGTAGCAGGTGTAAGTGTTACTGGAGGAGGTGCTCCAGGTATTTTGAAAAACACTAGTTTTGAGAGAACAACCACTTCATTGTCTCTGAATCCAGTGCTTTTAGATAATCACTTAAAAATTGATATCAATGGTAATTTATCATTTGGTAAAAATCAGTTTCAAGACCAAGGTAATGTAATCGGAAGTGCAGTAGGATTTGACCCAACACAATCGGTATATCAGGCAGATTCTCGTTATGGTGGTTATTTTGAATGGTTGGAAGCTAATGGCGATGTAAATTTACTTGCTGCTAAGAATCCAGTTGCCCGCATTAATCAAAATAACAGAAGATCTACTTCTACAAGAAAATGGGGTAATGCAAGATTTGATTATAAAATGCACTTTTTAGAAGAGCTGAGAGCAGTTGCTGAAATAGGAATTGACAAATTTGATAGTGATGGATTTGAAGAAACCAGTATAAATAGTGTAAGCGGTTATCAACCAAAAACTTTTTCTTCTGGTCAATGGACAAACCTAGGCAACTATAGAGAATATTCAGATTCTCGACAAAACAAAAACTTAAATGCTTATTTAAATTATGTAAAAGAATTTGGTAAATTCAAAGTAGATGCTACAGGAGGTTACAATTACCAATTATTTGAAAGAGAAGCATATACAACTGGAGAGATCAGACAGCCAAACCCAGCTGAAGATGTAACTACAGATCCAGATATTAATTTACAATCTTATTTTGGACGAGTAAACCTCGGATTTGATAGTAGATATTTACTAACTATTAATTATAGAAGAGATGGAACTTCTCGTTTTTCGGAAGAAAATCGTTGGGGCGATTTTGGAGGAGCTGCATTTGCTTGGAATATAGCTGAAGAATCTTTTTTGAAAGACAATAAAACCATTTCTGCATTAAAATTGAGAGTTGGGTACGGTACTACTGGTCAACAGGATATTTCGGCTTCTTATGATTATTTAAGAAGAGTAACATTAGGAACTGTAAATTCAAATTATGTTTTTGGAAACAAAGCTTACCAAGTTGCTAGAACTGAAGGATATAATAAAGATATCAAATGGGAAACATCTACAGAATTTAACTTAGGTGTAGATTTTGGTTTCTTAGAAAACAGAATTAATGGATCTCTTAATTATTTTAATAAAGTAGCTTCCGACCTCTTGGCAGATATTGCTTATCCTGATGGTGCTAATTTAAGAAACTCTGGTTTTTCTAACATTGGAAGTGTTACAACTCAAGGTATTGAATTCAATGTTAATGTTGATGTTCTTAAAAAAGACAATTTAAATTGGAATGTTGGTTTTAACATGGCTTATCTTGACCAAGAAATTACTGACTTAGGCACAACTGTTCCTGGCTTTCAAGGGTATATGACAGGTGATAATATTGCTGGAGGTAGTAATAATAGAATTAAAATTAACACAGTAGGTTTCAATCCAAGTTCTTTTTATGTATATGAGCAGCTTTACGATGCCAACAAGAAACCTATTCAAGGCGCTTACGTTGATAGAAATGGTGACGGTAAAAGAGATGCGAATGATTTATATAGATTCCATAAGCCAAATGCCGATTATACTTTTGGATTATTTAGTAATTTCAATTACAAAAAATTTGATTTCGCTATGAGCTGGAGAGCTAGTTTAGGTAATTATATTTTTGATAATATTAGTTCTGACAGAGGATATTTGCAAGCTGCTTTACGAAGAGATACTGATTTGGCAAATATTACTCCTGATTATTATGAAACTGGTTTTACATTTGAAGACAATGGAACACAACGTTACTTATCTGACTATTTTGTAAAAGACGCCTCTTTTATTAAATTAGATAATATATCTGTAGGTTATACTATGGACAAATCGGTTCTTAAACTGGCAAGTTTACGTTTCTCTTTAGGAGTACAAAATGCGCTTGTTTTTAGTAAATACAACGGAATAGATCCTGAAAGTTTTTCAGGTGTAGATGGGGCAGTTTATCCAAGAGCCAGAACATTTATGTTTGGTGTAAATGCTAATTTCTAATCATAATTTTAAATACAATAAAATGAAAATATCATTTAAAAAAATAGCTTATTTATTCCTTTTGCTTATTGGAATGAATATGGTTTTTACTTCTTGTACTGACGACTTGAATGTGACTCCAGAAGATGATGACGAATTTCTTTCAGAAGATTTTTATAAAAATCCAGATTCTTATAAACAAGTTTTAGCTAAATTATATGCTGGATTATATGTAGGAGGAAATGATGGTGACGGTAGAGGTGACATCTCTGGAATTGGGGGGGACTTCAGTAGTTACTTAAGACTTCTTTTTGTATGCCAGGAATTCACTACTGACGAAGCCATAATTGCTTGGGCTGATGGTTCTTTACCAACGATGAATACACAAACTTGGAGTCCTTCAAATGAGTTTTTGTACGGCACTTACTCAAGATCTTTTTATCAAATTAGTATTGCTAATGAGTTCTTAAGAGAAACCACGGACGAAAAATTGATTGCTAGAGGTGTTGACGCTGCTTTGAAAACTGAAATAGCTGCCTTTAGAGCAGAAGCCCGTTTCTTAAGAGCGTTTGATTATGTTCAATTAATGGATTTATTTGGTAATGTGCCAATTACCACAGAAGCCGATCCAGTAGGATTCTATAATCCAGTTCAAAAATCAAGAGCCGAAGTTTTTGCTTTTGTTGAAAAAGAATTGAAAGAGTTGGATTCAAGTTTAAAAGCTTCTAAAGCAAATGAATATGGACGAGTGGATAAAACTGCTGCCAAATTCTTATTAGCTAAAATTTATCTAAATGCCAAAGTATATACTGGTACAGCCAAAAACACCGAGTGCATCACGGCTTGTAAAGAAGTAATTGCTTCGGGATATTCTTTTGCAAATGTGCCTTACTTCCATTTATTCTCTGCTGACAACAATGTCAATGGAGCACAAAATGAGATTATTTTCCCTGTGGTAAGTGACGGAAATTTAATCAGAGCTACCGGAGCTGGAATGAGTTTTATCATGCATGCATCAATAGGTGGATCGATGAATGCTAGTGATAGAGGTATGGATGGTGGATGGCAAGGAATCAGAACAAGAAAAGAGTTTGTTCAATCCTTCCCAGACGAAAACGGAGTTGGTGACAAAAGAGGCAGCTTTTATAAAAATGGACAATCTTTAGACATTAATTCTATTGGAACTTTTACTGACGGTTATGCTGTTACAAAATTTATCAATAAAAAAGCTGATGGTAGTGCCGCTCAAAGAAACGATATTCCTGACACTGATTTTCCAATGTTTAGAATAGCAGATGTTTATTTGATGTATGCTGAAGCTGTACTAAGAGGAGGAACTGGCGGAGATATTGCTACAGCTGTTGGTTATGTTAATCAAATAAGATCAAGAGCAGGAGCAACTGCAGTTACTGCTACAGATTTGACTCTTGATTTTATCCTTGCCGAAAGAGGTAGAGAATTATTCTGGGAATGTCATAGAAGAACAGATTTGGTTCGTTTCGATAAATTTACTGGTTCTAGTAAAATATGGCAGTGGAAAGGTGGCGTTAAAAACGGTACTTCAACAGAATCATACAGAAACCTTATGCCAATACCAGCAACCGCTATTCAAGCAAACCCAACTTTAATGCAAAATCCTGGATACTAATCAAATTAAAAAAATATAAAAAATGAAAAATCTAAATAAAATTTTAATCGCTTTTATAAGCGTACTTGCTATATCTTGCTCAGGTGACGATGTTGAAAACAGACCTGTAATTGTAAAAGGAACCGAACCTGTTCTACTGTCACCTAAATCTGATTTCAACATGGTGTTGTTAAAGTCCGAAGAAACTAAATTAGCTACTACATTCGTTTGGGAAAAAGCAACTTATCAGGGAGACCCAACGGTAATTAATTATACTATAGAATTTGCAAAAAAAGGAACAAATTTTGCGACTCCTTTTGCAGCTTCTACTTCAACTAGTACTTTTAAAGACTTTACCGTTGCTGAACTTAATTCTGCATTAATTAATGCAGGTTTCCCAGCAAAGGTTGAATCTGAAATTGACATTCGTATCAAATCAACTTTAGGTGGTGTTAGTTCAACTCCACAAATTTCTAACTCATTTACAATTAAAGCTACTCCATATCGTGTACCATTAACAAGCTCTCATTGGTTAGTTGGTGCTGCTACTCCAGGCGGATGGACATGGGATGGTGATGCTGAAACAGAATTTCCTTTGATTATTGGAAGAACTGATGCTTATCAAGTTGCAGTTGTATTAAAGAGCGGAGAAGCTTTTAGAGAATTTTTAGGTAACAATTACACAAGTAATGGCAACTGGGATGCATCTCATAATTATACATATTTTGCAAGTAATGGCTTTACAATCGATTCAGAATTGGAAAATGCTGGAGATGGTGACAGTAACTTTAAGTATACAGGACCTACTGCTGAAAGAGTTTTGACAATTGATTATGCTGCCAAAACAATTACATTAGATTAATACAATTAATCTTTAAAATGATTAATTAAAATAAGGGACTGTTTTGAACAGTCCCTTTCTTTGTATATACATAAAGAGCAACAATGCGACTTCATTAAACGGCAGTCGTATTGTTGCTCTTTTGTATTGAAAACTAATCACATAACTATTAATTACAATCCAAAAACACACATAATGTTTGTAGTACTTTTTTTATCAACACTATATCGTTGTAGTAATTTATTAATAATTACCATATGTTATATTATAAGATATATTTTATATTTTTAATAGTAGCTACATTTTTAGCCGTTACTTATTTTGATTTAATATTCTGGAGTGTTTATAGTTGCAAATATGAGCAATCGGAATTTAGATAAGGTTGCGCAACCTGAGACCGAACCCGAGATTAATGTCTTTAAAATATGACTTTAAAATTAAAAAGCGGAAGCCGAAAAGCTAATGAGTAGGCAGAGAAATTTTAACTTTATTAAAATGAAAAAAGATTTTTTAAGTAAAATTAAAGGCGAAATATTAAACGCAAATGAGGCAAAAATGATTCAAGGTGGGTATTCTTATAATCCTGAATGCAATGCGCCTAAATGTCCTACAGGTGGATTTGCTCCTAATGGCTTTTGGCTAACATGCAATGGATCATACACTTACTTCTATTGGAATTACAATACGGGTAGTGCATGTCGAGCATAATTAATTAAAAAAGTTATAGAGAGAATGCTAAAAACATTCTCTCTAAATTACAAAATAGACTATGAAAATAATCCAAAGTTTCTGGACAAAACCATCTACATTTATTTCAGATGATCAAAACGCAAGATATAATGGTGGCTGGCTTCAACAAAAATATGCATTTTATAGTTATGCCTTAAGCGCTTTGACTATAAGCAAACATTATGACAACTTAGAGTTATACACTGATGATTTTGGATTGGAGCTATTTAAAAATGTTTTGCAACTTCCTTATACTAAAATTCATTTAAATCTAAATTCATTAGACAATTACAATCCCAAATTATGGGCTATTGGTAAGTTAGTTGCATGCTCAGTTCAAGAAGAACCTTTTATGCATTTAGACAACGACATATTTTTGTGGAAGAAAATTAATTACAATGAAGAGCAATATGATTTAATCTCACAAAATTTAGAAGTCGATTATCCAAACTACTCACAAGCATTCAATCATATTTTAGAAAATTTTGAATGGATTCCTGATGAACTAATAGAAACGAATCAAAAGCACAATAAAATCTTAGCTTATAATGCTGGCGTGATTGGAGGGCGAAATTTAAACTTTTTTAAAGATTTAAAAATTAAAGCTTTTAAATTTATCGACAGCAATGAAAATTGTATGGAGAATCTTGATCTTGGTATATTCAATACAATATTTGAACAGCAATTAGGTTATGCTTTGGCAGAAAAAAAAAAATTAGACATTCAGTTTTTGTTTAACAATGTAAGTCCTAATTTCGAGCAAGTATTAGACTTTTTTTCGGTCCCTGCTTACTCCAAATATATTCACTGTGTAGGTTATGCAAAGAAATCTATTTTTGCAACAGAACAAGTCGAAGCAAGATTAGCCTATCATTTTCCAGAATATTATAAAGCACTGAATTTAAGATTAAACACTTTTTTTAATTCTCAAGAATATACCAAAAGTTCAATATCAATAGAAAGAATGGCCTTTTTATCTAACCATTATAAATTACTTGATAATCTTAGCATTGAAGAAATATTTAGCTTAAAATTTAGAATTAACGATAAATGCAAAATCGAAATAGATGAAAAAGGAAATGCTCATATTGAATTTATAGTTCCTCAATTATGTAAAATTGAAAAAGAAATATTATCTGGCTGGAGTACAATTCTTTTGTATTTTAAAGATCCCGTAACTATAAAGGATCTCTACGAAGAATTAATTACCGACACTGATTTCATGAATAATTTTGAAGATTTCGAAGTATTCAAAATGAAATTAATCTCTTTTATCTTGGAAAAAACCCTTGTCTTAGAAATCTTAAAACCTCAATTAAATTAATAATATCATAAAGAGTTTTCAAAAAATTCAAAATAAATTAATTTAAAATGAATAATTTCAAATACATCAAAAAATATTTAAGAGAGAATCAATATTACAACCTAGAAGATGGGTTTCATATGCAATTAGAATCTCATCCTAATTTCCCGAGTCTGTATGCGATAATAGATACACTTAGTTTTTTTGAAGTTGAGAATCTTGCTGCAAAAATTGAAAAAGAAGAATTGGAAAACCTTCCCCATTCTTTCCTTTCTGTAGTAGATTCAGACTCAGGAAAGGAGATTGTATTTACAGAAAAAAATAAAACCAACATAACTATAGAGTTTTCAAACGGTTTCAAAAAAAAGATTTCCAAAGAAGAATATTTAAAAATTTGGACCGGAATAATTGTCGCTATTGAAGCTAATCCAATTAACAAAAATCAATTATTTTCTTCAAACAAAAAGTACAATGTAATAATTGGGGGTATTTTTGTACTCTCAACAATTTTATTGTTTTTAATAAATAATAAAGACTTGATTACAGGGATATTTTATTATTTACTCTTGCTAACTGGTTTGATTATTAGTTATTTTTTAGTGCGGGAAGAGATGGGCTTATATAATGATTCCATTTCAAAAATATGCAATGCAACAGAAAAAACAAGCTGTAAAGATGTGATGTCATCCAATGGTGCCAAAATTTTTAAAAACGTAAGCCTAAGTGACATTTCTATACTTTATTTTAGTTCACTGACATTGTTTTTTGTTCTTACTCCTTTTGATTCAAATTGTTTTATTTATTCAATTATTGGAATTTTTAGCGTTCCTATTATTCTATACTCAATCTATTATCAAGGATTTATTGTAAAAAAATGGTGTCTTCTTTGTTTAGGCATCGATGCAGTACTACTATTGCAACTAATAGTAATATCGTTCAATTTCTCTCTAGAACTGGATTCAACTGCTATTATTTCCTTTATTTCTGGAATATTGATAGTTACCTTATTTTATTACTTGGGTTATGAATTAAAAAAAAGAATACTAAAAATAAGTAAAGATGAAATTACTGAATTAGAATATCAAAAATTAAAACGAAGCTATTTTGTTTTTATGGCATTATTAAAAAACAATCCGAAAATAGATGAAGACTCTTTAAAAAAATTAAGCACCATCATAATAGGCGAAGGCGACTCGCCAATAACTTTGTTTTTGGTTTTAAGTGCATCCTGCGGACATTGTCATACCGCTTACGAGGATGCGATAAAATTGCTAAAAAAAAATTCAAATGAAATAAAAATCAAATTACTTTTTAATATAAATATTGAGAATACGGAAAATCCAACAAATTTAGTTTACAAACAAGCCTCAAGCTATTATGGGTCTGGAGAAATTAATAAAGCTATAGACTCATTAAGCGATTGGCATATTGAAAAACTAAATATAGAAAAATGGAAATCCAAATGGGAGAACGAAGATTTAAAATACTCCTCTATAATAATTCCAAATCAATACAAATGGTGTTTGGAAAATAACATTCATTATACACCTGCCATTATTCTTAACGGACATATTATGCCCAAAGAATACCAAATTAATGAACTCAATTATTTTATCGATGAATTAATTGAAGAAAAAACACTAGTACTTTGATAATAAAAAACTTCCCTTTCTACAAACAACCCGATTCCAAAGATTGTGGACCAACTTGTTTGCGTATTGTGGCCAAATATTACGGAAAAGTTATTGAATTGCAACAAATTCGAAATCTTTCAGAAACTACTCGTGAAGGGAGTAGCTTACTAGGGCTAAGTTATGCAGCAGAAGCTTTAGGATTTCGAACTATTGGCATAAAAATAAACTACGAGACATTACAAAATGAATCTCCTCTTCCATGTATTATTCATTGGAACAACCAACATTTTGTAGTTGTTTATAAAATCAAGAAAAACATAATCTATATATCAGACCCTAGCCATGGCTTAATAACTTATTCTAAAGAGGATTTTATTAAATTTTGGATTGGCAAGAATGCCCATGAAAAAACAGAAGAAGGCATTGCTCTTTTACTGGAGCCAACACCGGAGTTTCATAAAAATGAGTGGGATACGGAGAATTATAAGCAAAGTTTTGGTTACTTAACTAAGTATTTATTTCGTTATAAAGGCCTAGTAATACAGCTATTTGTAGGCTTAGCTGCGGCGAGTTTATTCTCATTATTATTTCCGTTTCTTACTCAAAGTATTGTAGATATTGGAATTCAAACCCAAGATTTAAATTTTATTTATTTAATGCTTTTGGCACAATTAATGCTTTTTGCCGGACAAACTTCAATCGAAGTCCTTCGATCTTGGATAATGTTGCATTTGAGTACCCGCATTCATATTTCTCTAGTTTCGGATTTTTTTATAAAATTAATGAAATTACCCATTAGCTATTTCGATAGCCGCATGACTGGTGATATTATGCAACGCATTGGGGATAACCATAGAATCGAACAATTACTTACAGGTAGTTCACTCAATGTAATGTTTTCATTCGTAAACTTAATAGTATTCAGTTTTGTCCTTGCTTTTTATAACATTCAACTATTCTTTATTTTTCTTATAGGAAGTGTCATTTATCTCGGTTGGATATTGTTTTTCTTAAAAAAGAGAAAAGAATTGGATTACAAGCGTTTCTCTCAGGTCTCTAGTGAACAATCCAAAGTGATGGAGCTAATTAACGGAATGCAGGAAATAAAAATGCATAATGCCGAAAAGCAAAAACGCTGGGGTTGGGAATTTGTACAAATCCGACTTTTTAAGGTCAGTATGCAATCTCTTACTTTAGAACAATGGCAATCTGTAGGCTCAAATTTCATTAATCATCTTAAAGATTTGTTGATTACGTTTTTCTCAGCAACATTAGTGGTAAAAGGAGAATTAACACTTGGTATGATGCTTTCGGTACAGTATATAATTGGCCAATTGAATAGCCCGTTGATGCAGATGGTAGATTTTGTGCGTTCACTCCAAGATGCAAAAATAAGTCTGGAAAGACTAGGGGAAATTCACGATAAAGAAGACGAAGAGGATGCCCTAAATCCAAAAATTCAAGATTTGCAACATTCGGATATCTATATAAAAAACTTATCTTTTCGATATACAGGAAATCCAGATTATGTATTAGAAAATTTGAATTTACATATCCCAAAACAAAAAATAACTGCTATTGTAGGCACAAGCGGAAGCGGAAAAACAACCTTGTTAAAACTCATGATGAAATTTTATAAACCGAATAATGGAGAAATCACTCTGGGAAACATCAAATTTGACAACATCTCGCCTAGTGCCTGGAGATCAAATAGCGGTGTTGTAATGCAGGAAGGATTCATTTTTAATGATACTATCGCAAATAATATTGCCGTGGGAGACGATTACATTAATAAAACTAAACTTTTACATGCTGTTGAAACTGCAAATATTAAGGAATTTATAGAAACCTTACCATTGTCTTATAATACTAAAATAGGAAATGAAGGAACTGGTATTTCCGGCGGTCAAAAACAACGTCTACTGATAGCTAGAGCAGTTTATAAAAACCCCAATTATTTATTTTTTGATGAAGCTACTTCCTCTCTCGATGCCAATAATGAAAAGGTAATTATGGAAAACCTGAATCAATTCCTAAAAGGAAAAACGGCAGTTATTATAGCGCATCGCCTTTCTACCGTAAAAAATGCTGATCAAATTGTAGTTTTAGAGAAAGGAAAAATAGTAGAAATAGGAACGCATAAAGAATTAATTCTCCTGAAAAGAAACTACTTTGAGTTAGTAAAAAATCAATTAGAATTAGGAAATTAATCATTTAATAAAAGAAAAATGGCAAATAAAAATGTTTTAGAAGACATCGAATTACGTTCGGAATCTGTACAGGAAGTATTGTCAAATCCACCTGCATGGATTATACGATATGGAATTTCCATTATCTTTATAATAATACTATTTACACTTATTGGCTCTTGGTTTGTAAAATATCCCGACATTATTACTGCAAAAGCTGTTATAACTTCTCTAGATCCGCCCGAAAGATTAGAATCAAAAGTTGACTCTCGTATTGTTAAATTATATGTTACTAATTCTGAAAAAGTCAAAAAAGGAGAAATACTAGCAATCTTGGAGAGTACAGCAAATTATCAAGATGTACTAACGTTAACAAACGCAATCAACAATATCAACAACAATTATCGGAACTTTAACTTCCCTTTTGACAAATTGAAAAACCTAGAACTTGGAGAAATTCAAACGGCCTATATTCAATTCCATAAAGCTTACATTGATAATCAATTAAACCAAAAATTAAAACCTTACTCTGAGGAAATTAATGCCGGACTAAGTTCGCAGAATGAAAACAGCAATAGACTGTCCTCTCTTTATGCGCAGCAAAAGTTAGAGTTTGCAAAATTATCCTTAAGCAATCAACAATTTAAGCGCGCTCAACAACTTTACGACAAAGGGGTAATTTCAGGCTATGATTTGGAAATTCAGAAACTAAATAACTTACAGGCAAAACAAAATTATGACCAAACCAATTTAGCTATTTCGCAGCAAAAAGAGGCAGTCAACCAAACGCATAAACAAATTGTAGCCAATCAGATATCTCAGGAAAAAGCAGACATTACTAATTTAAGCTCTGTTTACCAAGCCCTAGATGAATTAAAAAAAAACATTCACATTTGGCAACAAAATTACCAATTTATTGCTAATTATGATGGAATTTTTCAATTTCAAAACTCATGGAAAGAAAACCAACTAATTAAAACAGGAGATTTATTAGCCACAATTTTACCAGAAAACCAGCAACAATTTTTAGGAAACTTAATCGTCCAATCTCAGAATTCGGGAAAGATAAAGCAAAACCAGAAAGTACTAATTAAACTGGATAATTTTCCATATCAGGAATATGGTATGCTAGAAGGTAAAATTCAAACCATGTCAACTGTTACAAATAAGGATGGTCACTATTTTATAGAAATTACAATTCCTAATGGATTGAAAACTAATTTTAATAAAAAATTAAAATTTGATAAAGAGCTAACTGGACAAGCTGAAATTATTACAGACGAGATGCGCTTAATTGAACGTATTTTTTATCAATTTAGAAAATTAACTACTAGATAAGAAAATCAAAATTGAAGCAGATAATTTTTACTTATGCGAAAAAACATCCTAAAAAAACAAAGTTTTTAACACTACAACGTTATCGTAAATTGTTTGTTACTAGCTCTAAATTATAGTATTATCTTTATAATAAATCAAAAACTAAAATAGAATTATTAAAATTATGAAAAAAACTATACTTTTATTATTGCTCTTTGTCTCGTTGGGGAGTGTGGCTCAACAGCAAACTCTTACTTATTCTATAAGTCCAGCAACATTTGAGGAAACAACATCCATTACAATTACCATTAATGGAAATAGTATCAATGAAGCAACTTGGGGTGTAACTGGAAATGCACTTTATTTATGGGCTTGGGCTTTTGATTTAGATGATACAACCCAAAAAGGAACTCCTCTTAACGGTGCTTGGGAAGCATCTAATGAAGCCAGTAAATTCAATTACAATTCTGGAAATGACACTTATACAAAAACATTTGTACCTACTACATACTATAACATAACCAATATTGGAAAAATAGGATTTTTAATAAAAGCCAAAAATGGAACAGGAGATAAAAAATCACAAGACATACTTGCTGAAGTAGGCTCTTTTCAAGTTAATCTTACTTCTCCAGCTACAAACAGTACAACTATTTTAACTTCTGGTGGAAGCCTTTCAATTACCGCTACGAATACAAATGGTGCTGCAAGTTATAATTTAAAATCGAATGGAATTAGCATCAATACCAATGCGAGTAGTTCAAATTACAACTACAATCACACCAACATTACTCAAAATCAAAATTACGAATTGGAAGTGACTCAAGGTGCAACTACGATAACTAAAAAGTTTAATGTAGTTATAAATCCAAATACAATTTCCGAAACGATTCCAACTGGTTTAGTTGATGGAATCAATTACAATCCAACAGATGCTACCAAAGCAACTTTAGTTCTTGACGCTCCTTTGAAGGATTTTGTTTACGTAGCTGGAAGTTTTAACAACTGGCAGCCAAGCAGTGTCTATGCCATGAAAAAAGATGCAACCTCAGGCTCAACAAAATTTTGGTTAGAACTGACCGGACTTGTATCTGGAACAAATTATACCTATCAGTATTGGGTAGGAGAATCAACTCCAATTGCCAATTCTCCAGCACTGGTAAAAACAGCCGATCCTTATTCAACTTTAGTATTATCACCTTATGATGATCCTTATATTCCTGCAAGCAGTTATCCTAATATGCCTGTATATCCAACTGGGCAGGATAAAGAAGTAACCGTTTTACAAACAGGACAAACCCCTTATGCTTGGAGTACAGCAACAACAAATTTTATTAAGCCCGAAAAAGACAAATTGGTAGTATATGAAGTATTAGTAAGAGATTTTGATGCAAACAGAAATTATCAAGATTTAATTAATCGCATTGATTATTTTAAAAATTTAAAAATTAATGCTATTCAATTAATGCCTGTAATGGAGTTTGAAGGCAATGAAAGCTGGGGTTATAACACCTCTTATCACATGGCATTAGATAAGTTTTATGGAACTTCGGCCAAATTAAAAGAATTAATCGACTTATGCCATCAAAACGGTATTGCCGTAATTCTGGATGTTGCCCTAAATCATGCCTTCGGAAGAAACCCAATGGTTCGCATGTGGATGAATGATCCAGATGGAGATGGTTTTGGTTCTCCAACAGCCGAAAATCCTTATTTCAATACCGTTGCCAAGCATGCTTATAGCGTAGGAGAAGATTTTAATCACTCATCTGCCTATACCAAAAACTATGTAAAAAGAGTCATCAAACAATGGATAGAGGAATATAAAATTGATGGTTTCCGCTGGGATTTAACCAAAGGTTTTACCCAGAACTGTACCGCCAGTAATGAGACTTGCACAGGAACCTACCAACAGGACAGAGTTGATATTTTAAAGGAGTATGCTGATTATTCCTGGTCATTAGATCCAACACACTATACTATTTTTGAACATTTAGGAGGAAATCTAGAAGAACAACAATGGGCAAATTATAGAATTACAGAAACACCAAGTAAAGGTGTAATGATGTGGGGAAATATGAATGGCGAATATGGCAAACTCTCTAAAGGTTATTCTGGAAATATTTCAGGCATGACTAGCTCTAGTCGTGGATTTACCACAAATAGATTAATCGGATATCCTGAGAGTCATGATGAAGAGCGATTAATGTATTACAACAAAAATGCTGGAAATAGTACAAATCCTGCTCACAATGTAAAAACACTTAGTGTAGCCTTGTCAAGAATGTCAGCAATTGGTGCAGTGTCTTTATTAATACCAGGTCCAAAAATGATATGGCATTTTGGAGAACTAGGATGGGATTCCTCAATTTACACCTGTACTGATGGCATTGTAAACGATAATTCTGGAACAATAGCGGGCGATTGTAAATTGTCTACCAAACCACAGCCCCAATGGACTAATAATTGGTTAGCCGATAACTCAAGAAATAAAATCTATACCGATTGGGCAAGAATGATTGCTCTAAAAACAACCGAACCAGTTTTTATGGGTACAGCGACAATCCCAGCGACAACAACTTTAACACCAAATATTAAAATAACTAATAGTAATTTAACGAGTACCGATCTAAAAGATGTCCTTATTATTGCTAATCTTGATGTTACTGCCAAAAATGTTGCTACTGGCTTTCCATATACTGGGTCATGGTATAACTTAATGGATAATTCACCATATACAGTTACCGATGTCAATGCAGCAATTAACCTGCAGCCTGGCGAATTCAGAATCTATGGAAATAAATCGACTGTATTGGCTACTGCTGATTTTGAGATGATGAAAGATATTTTTATTTCACCAAACCCAGCTTCCAATTACTTTTCATTAAATACAGATACTGCCAAAATTCAAATTTACTCTATATCAGGGCAATTAATCAAAACGTTTAACAAACCTCATGGCAAAGACTATCAATATAGTATAAGCGACTTAAGTACTGGACTGTATTTTGTTAAAATATATAACAATGACAATCAAATCAAGGTAATGAAATTCATTAAGCAATAAATATTTTGAGTTAGTTAGTATATAATTGGCCATCAGATTAATTTTTGATGGCTTTTTTTATTATCCAGAATTATAAAAAATTATCAGGGCATGTCCCAAGGGCCTGGCTGTCCATTATATCTTTTGTTCTGCTGGAGAAGAAAACAATAGTATGCCATTTCCATCCATCATGCAGCTGCGTTTTCAAAAAAACATTATTTGCTTTAAAACAAGAAAAACAGCCCCCAAAGAGCTGTTTCTCCAAAAATACAAGACTTACTTAACCAAAAAATCCTATCTGTTCTTAATTAGCAGTTGCTACATTATCGCTTTTCATTTTAAAGCCTCCTTTGTATACCTCTGCCACAGATTTTCTCGATAAGGTAGAAGCCGCATCCGTTACCACAATCTCATGAGTAACTTTTTTCAGGCTGGTTTCCACTGTCAGGAAATAAACCCCTTCAGGGAATTCCTGAAGACTGTAGGCTCTGGAGATCCCCTCTTTGCCCGATACAGTTTCACTGTAGATCACATTATGGGATTCGTCATAGATCGTCACAGTTGCTTTCTGGATCTGATTTACCGAAAAGCTGATCTCTTTCCCTTCAGCATTTTTTACATTCAATAAAAAATCATCATTGATTGCATACGTATTAAGGCTAACCATAGCTGTCAATACTGCTAAACTAAATTTTAAAATCGTTTTCATAATACAGTCGTTTTAAATTAGTAATTTTAATCTATTGCTAAAGTAGCCTCATAATTTCTATTAAAACGCAACTGTATTTTCTGATATCGCTGTTATTTTAACCTCACGAAAACGATACATGGATGCCTACAGCAATACAGCATAGCTTTGGGTTAAAATACCAAAGCCCTTATAAGCATAAAGCAGATAATTTGCTGACAATTACCAAAACGAATCCAGTACAAAAATCCTCAGTTTTAATTCTATAGACTATTGTATTTCAGCAGATTTATTTTTAATCCAATATACTGCAGCTGAAGTCCATTTTTCAGCACATCATATTCAGCAGTCAATAATTGATTTTTAACCGAAGAGTATAAAATTGCTTCTACTTTTCCATTGATAAATTTGGCTTGCGTGGTGGTTAGAGATGCTTTGGCATATTTTTGCTTATCATTCAGCTTCTTCTGGAGCTCCATATAATTGTTTCTGTTTTGTTCTTCAATGGCAACTTGTTTTTCTAACTCTTGTTTTTCCTGTTCTATAAGCTGTTTTGATTTTTCGCTTTCAATTTTTGAAGCATCTATTTTTTTGTTGTTTCTAAATCCGTTAAAAATGGGAACATTCATCTGGATTCCCACTTGCTGGGTTTTATTGTTCTGCAACTGATCTTTAAAACTATCCTTATTTGCTGCAGGTTCATTCAAAATAGAATAATAAAAAGTCGAAAATCCATAGTAAGCAGAAACTACAGGCAGATTATTAGCTCTTTCTACACTTATCGATTTCAAGCTGTTTTGATACTGCAGTTCGGCTCGTTTTATTTTAGGACTATTAAGCGTATTTTCCGTTTCACTAGCTTTACTTTCATTAAAGACATTTTCCAATACAACATCTTTAGTTACAATGTCTGTTATATTCATCAATTGGAATAATTGCAGTTTTTTGATTCCATACAGCTGTTCCGATTCCAGATTCCTGTTTTCCTCTTCTGCAAAACTCAGTTGCATATCATACAGATCACTTTGAGGTTTGCTTCCAATAGCCACTTCTTTTGTTACTCTTTCCAAGTTAAAAATCGCCTGTTTGAATTGCTCTTTCTGAATTTTTAATAATTCCTGAGTATACAATGTCTGATAAAAACTTTCCAGAATCTGTAATTTGTATTCGTTTTCAATCACTTCTTTATCAGCTTTGGCGATTTCAATATTGATTTTATCTTTTTTGGCATTGGCGAAAGCGCTAAAATCAATCAAATTTGTCCGTGCATTCAGGTAGAAATTATCATTCTGAATATTGGAACTTACCCTCCCATTTGATGCAGGATCTATGGTTGAACCAAAATTATAACTTTGTTCTCCAGATAAACCAGCAATAGGCAGCATTCGATTCAAAACAGAATTCTGTGATTTCTGAGTTCTTTTTATTTCCAGCTGTCTTATTTTGATTTCGATATTATTCTGCAAAGCGGCCTCCATGCATTTAGTAAGCGACCAGGAATTTTCCTGGCCATTTACTAAAACAAAAAATAAAAAAAAGATAATCGTTACAATTCGTTTCTTATTCATATTTCAGGTATTTCAAAACATCCATCCGTGTCGCCTGATATGCTCTTGAGAGAACCACCAAAAGTGTTAAAAACAATAAAGCAATAAAGCCGATTATAAAAGGATAAATAGAGATGTCTATCCTATTTGCAAAATTTTCCAGCCATTTATTAAGTAAGTAATATGCCGGAAACAGAGCTGTCAAAAATCCGATTATACTGAAAATGATGTATTGCTTTGAAAGTTCTTTAAGCAAAACATTCGTTTCGGCACCAAGTGTTTTTCGAATAGCAATTTCTTTCATGCGTCTTTCGATAGAATAAGAAGCCAAAGCAAATAACCCGAAAAGAGCAATAAGGATCACAATTCCATTTAGCAATGAAAAAAGATTTTTCTGTTTCACATAAGCTTTATACGTTCTCATATAGCTTTTATCAATAAAATCATATTGAAAAGGATAATCGGAATCGACATTTTTAATCCAGAACTTTTCAATATCGGCAATAGTCTGTTCCATATTTTCGGATTTCACTTTTACATAGATATGCTGAATATTCCCGATAGTCCATGGCACAGTTTTGAAGTGGAAAAAAACCATTGGAGGCACTTTTCCCTGAGGGCTGAAAAGATTAAAATCCTTGACAACTCCTATAATTTTCAGCTTGTGATCATTCCAGTCGACAATTTTACCAATTGGATTTTTCTCGTTCATTATTTTCAAAGCAGTCTCATTGACCATCATGGCATTTATTGTATCGGAAGCTATTTTGGGATCCAGAAACCGACCTTGAACCATTTCGATTTTCATCATTTCGAGCATACCAAAATCGATAGGCAGATTCTGGCCTTGGATATTAATGCCTTTATAACTAAAGCTCGAAGAAGAATCATTGCCTCCGCCAAATTTAAATGCTCCGGTAGTTACCTGCTCTACTCCTTTTATTTTTGAGAGTTCATTTTTGACCGTTATGTACCGGTTAAATATCAGCTGTTCCGGGTTTTTGGTTTTAAAAATGGATTCTGGCTTGAAATAAAAAATTTCTAAAACCTGCTCGCCCGAAAAACCAAGATTTTTGTTTGCAAGATAGCGTACCTGCTCATATACAATATAAGAGCCAACAATAAAGAAAGAGGCAATGGCAAATTGCAGAATCAGCATTCCGTTTCTAAGCCACACTCCGCTTTTATTTCTTCCAAAATTTCCTTTCAGCACTTTTAAAGTTTCAAAATTGGATACATAGATCGCTGGAAAAACACCTGCAAAAATCACAGTAACTATAAAAATCAATATAATTTGTCCGTAAAACTGACCTTCATAAATGATTAATTCTTTGTCCAGAAACTCATTATAGTAAGGCAAGGACAACTCAACGATCGTTAATGCCAATAAAATAGAAATCAGAACCGTAATAATTGTTTCAAATAAAAACTGCCTGATTATATCCGGTTTTGAAGCTCCAACAATTTTTCGGACGCCTACTTCTTTGGCCCGGCGAATAGCATTTGCTGTTGCCAGATTGATATAGTTGACGATTGACAAGATCAAAATCAAAACTGACAATCCTGTCATGATAAGCAAAAATTGATAATTTCCTTTTCCCTCTGGAGAACCCTGTCCTTGGCTATGCAGTCTAGAAAGAGAAAGCGGCTCTAAAATATAAGTAAATGTTCCGTATTTTGACACAAATTCTTTTGGGCTGATTCCTTCGGATTTTGCGTCTTTAATTGTTTTATTCTGGTAATAGATTGCATTTAGTTTTTTAGAAAGCTCATCTGTTTTAGAGGGGTCTTTTAATTTAATATACCAGCCATTATTAAAATTTCCCCAAGAGTTTTTATCGCGATCTAGCCTTTCTTTCATGTTATTTACAACCGCATCTGGTGCAATAGATGAATTTCCTGTAATTTTATATACAGCCGTTACCGTTAGGAATTTATCTTCATATTGAATTTGTTTTCCTATAGGATTTTCAGTTCCAAAAAAAAGTGCTGCAGTTTCCTGTTTCATCGCAATACTATTTTCGTTCTGCAATGCAGTTTTTGGATTTCCCTGCACAAATTCAAAAGGAAAAAAATCAAAGAAATTATTTTGAGTATTAAATAACTTTTTAATAATTATTTTTTTGCCATTGTATTTGTAAAGCGGTGATTCATACCAGTTTTCGCAGTACAGCATTTTCTCAATATTGGGGTCACCCTTTAGGAATGGATCAAACGTTACAGGGGCATTTGACCAGATTCTATCCTCTCCTATGTCTACCAAAACCTGAAAGACATTATCCTTCTCAGGATTCCAATCGTTGTAGCTCTGTTCGTCATTCCAATAAAGGGTTGCAAAAATTAAACCTGCTATGCCAATAGATAATCCCAAAACATTCAAAGCTGTAAAAAGCTTATTATTTTTAAGATGATAGATAAATATATTTGTCCAATTTTTTAACATGTGATTCTGATTTTTTTGATTGATTGATGTTTAACAAACTATCTCATTCAATAGTTCAATTAAGGCGGTAAGGATTGTGATAATGATTTTTAGAATCATTTTTTATACTTTAAAAACATCTACATTTCTATGATTCAGTTTTTCCGAAAGTACTATTCCGTCTTTCATCAAAATTGTTTTCTGCGAAAATGATGCATCATAATCAGAGTGTGTTACCATTAGGATTGTTGCACCATTAGCATGCAGATCCGTTAATAACTCCATCACTTCGTTTCCGTTTTTACTATCCAGATTTCCTGTAGGCTCATCGGCAAGAATGATTTTCGGATCGTTTATTAATGCTCTTGCAACGGCTACACGCTGTTGCTGTCCTCCCGAAAGCTGCTGCGGATAATGTTTCAATCGATGCGAAATATTCAGTTTTTCGGCAATTGCTTCTACTTTTTGTTTTCTTAACGATGAGGGGACATTATTGTAAATCAGAGGCAATTCGATATTATCATACACTGATAATTCATCTATTAGATTGAAATTCTGGAAAATAAAACCAATATTTTCCTTTCTCACTTTCGATTTAGCTTTCTCTTTCAGCCCAATCATTTCCTGATTCAGTAATTGGTAACTGCCTCCCGATGCACTGTCCAGTAAACCGATAATATTTAATAATGTTGATTTTCCACTTCCCGAAGGTCCCATAATAGAAACAAACTCACCCTGATTAATGGTTAACGAAACTTCGCTTAATGCTTTGGTTTCAATTTCTTCGGTTCTAAAAATTTTCGAAAGATTTTTGATTTTGATCATGATTATTGTTCGTTTTTTGATTGATGTTCTTTTATGTTATTTATAGCAGTTTTATTCTTTTAAACACATAGAGACATAGATTAAAATAGAAAATAAAAGATGCTTCGCTTAAGATAGTTTTCATAGTGCTATGTGTAAAAATGTATTTTCTTAAACAATCTAATTCACTTTATTCAATTCTATGTTTCTATGTGGTTCAGCTTTTCATCTTTGCTCTTGATTCTTTACCCTATTTTCTTGACTCTTATTCTAAATTCAAAACTTCTGCTAATTTATAATCTTTATAAGAGGAGGTTATTACTTTTTCGCCTGCTTTCAATCCGCTTATGACTTCGTAATATAATGGATTTTCACGTCCCAATTTGATTTGTCTTCTTTCGGCTTTATTTCCTTTTACGACAAATATCCATTTTCCACTTGTTTCTTCATTAAAACTCCCTTTTGAAAGTACCGTAGTTTTCATTTTTTCGGATAAATTTAATTTTACGCCAAAACTTAAACCTTGTTTTAAGTCTAATTTTTCTGATGAAACAAAGTCCAGTTCTACCTGAAATCTTCCGTTTTTAACCTCAGGAATAACTTTTGTTATTTGAACTTCGATGGCTTTATTTTCAAAATCAACCGTTCCTTTTTGTTTTTCCGAAATTCGATCCAAATAAAACTCATCTACATCAGCAACTAATTTATAGCCTTTTTGGTCGTCTATAAAACCAATACTGGTATTTTGTGCATAGGTTTTTCCAAGTATTGGTTCAAATGACGAAAGCCTGCCGGAAATTGGTGCTGTGACTAAAAAATTCTTTTTATTAGTTCTCAGTATTCCAAGGCTTTTATTCATAATTCCAATCGATTGATTAAGCTGCCCAATCTGAATTTGATTTGCCTGTTTTTCCTTGCTCACGCTTTGCTTGATAATATTCATCCGCTCTTTCTGAAAGCGATAATTTTCTTTGGTTTTTTCCCATTCGCTTTTAGCGAGAATCTCCTGTTCAAAAAGTTTTTTGTTGGTGTCCAATAAATTTTTTGCATCCAGATAATCATGTTCTATCGCGATCAGATCTTTGCCTAAATTCAACTCCTGATTTCTTAAATCCAGTTTGGCTTTCTCCAGATTATTTATTTGTTCGATAATAGCCGTTTCCTGCTGCATGTATGCCAATTCTGCATTCGGATTGTAGAGTCTCGCCAGCGATTGCCCTTTTGTAACCATATCGCCGTTCTCGACAAATATTTCCTGTACCGCACCGCCTTCAATAATATTAATGAGCATTGAATTTACAGGAATTGCTTTGGCCTGAAAAGACATAAAATCTTCAAAGAAATTATCTTCAACCGTTTTAATCGTAATTTCTTCCTTTTTTACATTCAAGCTTCTTTTTTTGGTAGCCGATGCAAAAGCGATATAACCCAAAACCAGGATAATGGGCAATGCAATTATTAAATACTTTTTTTTGTTATTTTTACTTTTGATTATGGTGTCCATTGTTGCTTATTTGTTGTAACTAAAGTGATTATCGTGCCAAAAGAATTAAAATTTACAAACGCCTTATTTTTAAGGTTTTATTTTTAACAGAATTTTCGAGCTGTCCATTATCGGACATCTTTTGTCCGCAACCGAACAGTAATGAAAAAAACAAACGCATCCATTTTAATCATAGACGATCAGGAAGACATTCTTTTTGCCTCCAAAATGTTTCTGAAAAAGCATTTTGAAAACATTTTTACACTGAATAATCCAAAATTGGTAGTCGAATTATTGGCAAAAAACACTGTAGATGTCGTTTTACTGGACATGAATTACCGGATAGGTTTTGAAGATGGCAGAGAAGGATTGTATTTACTGAAAGAAATAAAAACGCTTTCGCCAAAAACAGTTGTTATTTTGATGACAGCTTTTGGCAAAGTCGAAACTGCTGTTGAGGGCCTAAAATCGGGCGCTTTTGATTATATTCTAAAGCCTTGGGAGAATGAAAAATTACTAAGCGTTGTAAAACAGGCAGTCGATATAAGCCGGAAAGAACAGAAAAAATCAAATTCTGCTGAACCTTTACATACTTTTTTCATCGGCAATTCGGATGCGATAAAGAAAGCCTATTCATTGGCTGATAAAGTAGCCAAAACGGATGCAAATGTTCTGATACTCGGCGAAAATGGCACAGGAAAATTTGTTTTGGCTTATCATATTTTCAATCAATCCGAGCGAAAAAATGCTCCTTTTATCCATGTCGATTTAGGTTCCTTAAATTCAAATATCTTCGAGAGTGAATTATTCGGCTATGCCAAAGGTGCTTTTACAGATGCTAAAACAGATACTCCCGGACGTTTTGAAATGGCTCAGAACGGAACCATTTTTTTAGACGAAATAGGAAATGTTCCGTTGCATCTGCAATCCAAACTTTTGCAGATTATTCAGACCAAAACCGTTACCAGATTAGGTGAATCGAAACCAAGAACTCTGAATGTACGTATTATTACAGCAACAAATCTGAATTTAAAACAAGAGGTGGCCGATAAAAACTTTAGAGAGGATCTTTACTATCGCATCAACACAATGGAAATAGTATTGCCCCCTTTGCGGGAACGCAACGAAGATAAAGTACCATTAGCCGAATATCTTTTGCAAAAAATGATTGCTAAATACGAGCGTGACGAAATCATTTTTGACAAAAAAGTGATTGAACATATAGAAAAACACGCATGGAATGGTAACATCCGCGAAATGGAAAACCGAATTGAGCGTGCTGTGATTCTTTGCGAAAACAATCATATTACAATTTCCGATCTGGATTTGGACGAAATAACTGTTTATGACGAAAATCACGAAGACATCCAGCTTTCATCCATCGAAAAAGCAACTGTCGAAAGAGCGCTTTTTAAAAACAATAATAATATCAGCAAAACAGCTGAAGAATTAGGGTTGTCCAGAGGTGCCTTGTATAGACGCTTAGAAAAATATAATATCAGCACTAACTGATGCATCAGCTTTTCAAAATATACAACCAGATTTTTATTCGACTCATTATTATTCTTTTGGGTACATGTTTTGCGATTTTTATTTTTCAAAATGGATTGATTTTCAGTTCATTATTCATTTTTTTTATAGATGCCATGCTTATTGTAGAAATGCATTTTTTTGTCAAAAATGTGTTTTCCATTTATGATAAAACAATTAGTTCAATCCTGCAGAATGATTTTACTGCCGATTATTCGAAACACAGATTATATAACATCTACCCCGATTTGTTTCATTTGTATGAAAATTTGAAAAACAAGGAAAAAGAGCGGGTTTCAAAAGATATTGTTTATCGTTCGATTCTAAACAATATTGAAAGCGGAATTATCATTCTTCAAAAAAAGGAAAATGACTGGGATATCTTTTTAATGAATAATTATTTCTCAAAGCATTTTAATGTTCCAAAAGTTTCAAAATGGAAATACCTGAAAAACCAGCTGCCTTCATTATGTGCAATAATTGAAGAACAGAATTTCCAGGAAATAAAAACAGCATTAGAAATTCGTGTGAATCAGCAGGACAATCAGACTTTTGCTTTGCAGACTTCCAGGAGCGAGATTTACAATCAGGATTATTTTATTGTTTTGCTGGATTCAATTCAGAATGTAATTGAGAAAAAAGAAAAAGAAGCGTGGATAAATTTGATGAAAGTGATTTCACATGAACTTTTAAATTCCATAACTCCTATTCGATCGCTTTCGCAAAATCTGCAGGATCTGGTACAGCAGGAAACAATTTCGGAAGATGATTTGGATGACATGAAAAATAGTGTTGCTGCAATGCTGAGACGGAGCGATCATTTACAGCAATTTGTAGAAAGCTATCGAAAACTGGCTATGCTGCCTTCGCCAAAAAAAGAAAAAGTAAGCCTGCAGCAATTGATTGAAAACAGTTTCCAGATTATGAATCCTTTATTCAAAGAGGAGCAAATTGATGTTATAAATACAGTTTCTTTTAATCATTGGCTCCAGATAGATGCCCAGCAGATAGAACAGGTTTTAATTAATCTTTTTACGAATTGCATTTTTGCGCTGAAACAAATTTCAAAAAAAGAGATTACAATTTCGGCAGAAGTCAAAGAAAAAAGGATCTTCATCCAAATTTCAGATAATGGAAAAGGAATCGAAAAAGAAATTGAAAGCAAAATATTCCTGCCTTTTTTTACAACCCGCAAAGAGGGAGCTGGAATTGGCTTGACTTTATCCAAAAATATTACCGAATCACATGGCGGTTATCTTGCTTATCGAAAAGATGAAAATGGCAAAACTACTTTCGTAATTTGTTTAATTGATTAGTAATTCTTCCTCTTCAGATTATCTAATCTTTTTGACTGATACCTAGTTTTGCACTTGATCCAGCACCAATGCATCAGCGGAATCTTTCAATGCCAAAATAAAAGCGTTTAGAAGCCAGTTCAGAGGAGTAAGAAAAGT